>JBNKDD010000292.1:0-7334 GCA_050288085.1 Anaerolineae bacterium | reverse complement strand
TTTCTAGCGGGGTTTCGCTCATCTCTGGTCCTCCTGCTTTCTTTTCCTCCCTGTCATTATCCCTGATTTTGAAGCGAACTGGCGTAGAACATCCGGTCTGAGTGAGGCGGTCATACTTGCCCCTCCCGGATGAAGGTGAGGATTTCGCTGATTACGACATGATAAGCGCGTTTAGGGGGAACCCACAGGAACGGCGGTAGAATAGGTACCCGATGAGCAGACCAAGCCCGTCGTACCCGTTTAATAGGTGTAATAATACAAATGTTATATAGTTGGTAATAGAGCAAGCCATTCTTCAAGAGCT
This sequence comes from Anaerolineae bacterium, assembly GCA_050288085.1. Lineage (GTDB taxonomy): Bacteria > Chloroflexota > Anaerolineae > Aggregatilineales > UBA3940 > JBNKDD01. The sequence continues at coordinate 7,030 of JBNKDD010000292.1, read as the reverse complement.
TTGAGATTGACTCAAAGCTCATTTTATTTTTAACGTTAAGAAGCCGCCTTATCATTTTGGGTGTATTGACCGAATTTTGAAATGACTTCTAGACTCTCACGCAGTAAGTAGTTACGGTTTGGGGGATTCCCCCGTTGGTCCCACATGAATTATCCACCCAATTACGGTGAAGCGCCCTAACTCACGATATCGAGCAATCCACGTTGAATGGCGATAGAAACTGCTTCAGTCCGGTTGCTGGCTGCCAGTTTGCTGAGAATAGAACTGATATGGAACTTCACAGTACGCTCGCTGATGACCAGGAGATTGGCTATCTCTTTATTGGTTCGCCCCTGACCAACATGTCGCAGCACCTCTTTTTCGCGGGAGGTGAGGTGCTCCATTGTCTCATCAAGTTGAGACATCAATTGGGCAACAATGACCGGTTGGAGCAGTGTACCCCCACGATAGACAATCCGAATCGCATCGAAGATTTCACCCCGGGGTGTACCTTTTAATAAATATCCTTTAACACCCGCCTTCACTGCCTGAACAATGTGATCGTCTGTGTTATAGGCGGTAAACACGAGCACCCGCACAACCGGGCAGCGATCAGCCAGCTTCTGAAGCACCTCGATACCATTGAGCTTCGGCATCTCAATATCCAACAACAGTACATCCGGCTGGAGGTTGGTAATTTGTTCAAGAAGTGCGGCACCATCACCAGCTATGCCTACTATCTCAAAGTCCGGTTGTGTCTCAAGCATCATACTTAGACCATCCAGCACGACCGGGTGATCGTCGGCCAGCATGATCCGGATCTTCTCAGGCATCTGACTCTCCTAAGGGTATCGTAACCTCAATTCGCGTTCCCTCACCCTCCGAACTGCAAATCTCCAGCACGCCCTTCATTAAACGAGCACGTTCGTTCATTCCTATCAGGCCAAACCGCTGGCCTGTGACTCCGGACGGATCGAAGCCAATCCCATTATCTTGAACGATCAGGCGAACACGATCAGGGGTAGTTACGAGTTTAACTAACGCTGAACTTGCCTGCGCGTGTTCGATGATATTGGCAAGTGCTTCCTGTGCAATTCGATACAGGCCAACTTCAACATTGGGTGGCAAAGAACGATTGTCGCCAGTATAGCATGACACTTCTAGTTCAGTCGCGGCGTTATTCTCAATCAAGTTTTCTAACGCTTCGGCAAGGGTTAAACCTTTCAGCGGTGCTGCTCGCAAATCCATCACAGAGCGCCGGACTTCCTCAAGATTAGATAGGGTAAGATTCAACGCTTCTTTCACAAGTGGAGCTACCTGATCAACCGATCCCTGTGCCTCAATCAATGCATCAATTGTGTCCAGTCGCAGCGAGATGGCGGTCAGTCCCTGTGCGACCGTATCATGAATCTCACGGGCAAGTCGGTTCCGCTCTTCAACAGCACCCAACCGTGTGCTGTGTTTGAACAGCCCCGCACGTTCAATCGCAATGCTCAATAATTCGCCAACGGTGTTCAGAAGTTGGAGTTCCTCGTCTGTCAGTTCCTGCCAATCTGATCCAACGACATTGAGCAGCCCAAGGGGTGTACCCTGTTGGGCAAACAGGGGGATACTGGCGTGATTACGCAGCCCGTGAGTATCTCCTAACAAGTTTTGAAGACGTGTACAGGTGATAATGCTGATATTGGTCGCGTCGGCCATTTGCCCGTTCTGATACGAATCAAGACAGAAACAGTAGCGAGTACCGGCCATCATGTGCGGCTGCTCGGCCAGGGCAGGCGGTAGATGCAATGATGCAGCAAGGTAGGGCTCGCTGCTATCAGCATCGATTAGCCATACCCACCCTGTTTGTAGATCAAACAGGCGCACCACTTCTGAAAGCGTTACCTGTAGGGCGCTCTGTAAATCGACTTCGCGGTTAAGGGCCTGAGCTATCGAATTCAAGATCATGAGCTCTCGATTATGGCGGTTAACCAATTCGATGTCATTCACAAAGAGTTCTCCTTGAAACCTTTTTCATGCTACTCATGGCAGGATCAGGTGCAGATCACCAAATTCATGCCAGAGATACTCCTCCTTAAGTGCTGCCTGGTAACATAATTGTATATGAGAACGCCCGGCCAGAGCTTCCAGCATAGAGAGATGCGTGGCCTGCGGTTCGTGGATGCCCGTCAAAATGCCATCTACTACGCGCATAGGTCGCTCCGGAGTGATGACGAGATCCGTCCACCGCTCACCCGGGACAACATCTCCGTCGGGCGATGCAGCTGATTCGATGGCCCGCACAACGGTTGTCCCAACGGCAACCACCCGTTGGCCATTTTGCTTTGCCAGCCTGATCAAATCCGCAGTCGGTTGTGGTATTCGATAGTATTCTTCATAGGGTGTCTCGTTGACTTCAAGGCTGGCGACGCCGGTATGCAGTACAAGCGGCACAATATGAATCTCGCTGGCAATCAGTTGCGTGATCAATTCCGGTGTAAAAGCTCGCCCGGCAGAGGGCATTTCAGCGCTGCCAGATTCAGTTGCATAGACCGTCTGGTAAGCTTCAATAGGCCATCTCTGGGTGACGTAATGATATCGAATAGGTTCGCCATACCGTTCCAGATAAGTGAACAGATCGGTTGGAAGGTCGAAATAGGCTGTCCACAAGCGAACACCTCCATCATCTCGCCGAATATATGGAGCAGCAAGTTTAACCATCGCGTGGGCTGGCAGAGGCAATAATTGACCTGTTGATGCCTCCAGATAAGGGCTGCTTTTCCCGTCTGTCACACGACGTAACTCTACTACCCAACTGTGGTTCGGTAAGTGTGTGGAAACATGTACACGCAGTTCTGAACGATCAGCAATTGGGAGAGATGCTTTGATTGTTTTACTGATATTGATTACCAGCACATCACCCGGTTGAAGATGTGAGCCCATCTCAGTGAACCGGGTATGAAAAACCTCGTTCGCTGCGATATGAGATACCATCAACCGAACGTTGCTGCGCGATCCTCCTGCACGGGTTTCAGGCGGCACAGATGCTTCGAGCAAGGGGGGTAGATTGAACGCCAAACCTTGATTAGTGCCTGTGGTCATCGCTCAATCCTTCTCTGATTGAGACGACTTCATTTGCGGTCTGGATGTTCCGCGCTTCATACCGCCCACTTGGCAAGTCTCCTTCAAGCAGCGTGATAAGAGCAGGTACACTGGCTGGGGGTAAGGGCCGATCACTGATGTCCTCGCCAGGAAATGCTTCCTGATGCATTTGTGTTTGCATATCACCGGGATCAACCCAGTACACACGCCACTGCGGGTTTTCTTCGGCCAGAATCGCCGAGAGGTGTTCCAGCGCAGCTTTTGCCGAGCCATATCCGCCCCAGCCGGGATAGGCGTTAACACCGGCATCGCTGGTTACATTGATGATTCGCGGCGACTCTTTCAGGGTACTTCGAACTGCTTGAAGAACACCAAGCTGTGCGAGAACGTTAATGCGATACACTTTTTCCAATACGTCAAGGGGATAATCCAACAGAGTTGGCTGAGGACTTGGCCCTAAGATACCGGCATTGTTCACAACAGCATCGAGGCCACCTGACTCTATAGCAGCCGCCAGTAATTTAGCACGATGTGATGCATGGCTGATGTCACCAGCTACGGCGATGACCTGCGTATATTCGCTGAGTTTTTGGTAAGCGGTTTCGAGATCGGCTTCGCCCCGTGCATTGATGATTAACCGCCAGCCTCTTTGAGCAAGGCTGTTGGCAAGCGCCAACCCCAACCCACGAGATGCGCCGGTAATGAGAACAGATCGAACAGTCATCATTCACTCCTTTAATCATTAGTCATAAGCCACCATGTTTTTATGGTATCGATTAAAGGAGGTAATCCGCGTCGATCTGGCGGACTGTTCCGATCCTGTACTATGGGACAGGGGTGATCTCGTGGGTTGTGTTCTTATCAACAGCACTGAACCATGCTTGCTTGGCACGTTCAGTGATGACGGTCACTACTGGCTGGCAACCTCCGCTCGTGGAGGAATATTATGATTGCGCCGGAACAGATTGGTCGGATCGTAGCGCGCCTTGACTGCTGCCAGCCGGTTCCAGGTCTCCCCAGGGTACACATCATGGACTCGTGCCTCACCCTCGTCCCCCAGGAAGTTAACATACACCCCGCTGTCACCCTTACCGAGCGCCGCCGCAAATCCAGCAACCCAGGCCTCATGTTTTGCGGCTTCCTCTGGATGCTCATACAATGCGGCAACATTCACCATAATCCGCCGGTTGCGATGGGCAAAGGCTGTATCTTCGACGGGCACACGGGCCATCGCCCCGCCAAGCACCCGGAACTGTGTCACGGACGTCTGTGCTGTCGAGGCCTGCAGCCGTTCAATGATCAGTTCCGCTCTGCTCTGATCGAGGTTATCTATGAACAGCGAACGAACGGCTCCGACAGGATGATAGTCTTCCTCTGGCGGGTATATTTCCGGGTATGGCATTTGCCGGATCATATCGGCGATGGGTGTAGCCAGTGCCCGGAACGGCACGATGGCACGCTCACCTGCTTCAACCACACCGGCATAGACTAACATTGCCATGATGACGATCTGTCCATGATATTCGGCGGGTAGAAACGGCATGGGCGGGGCGGTCATGACGTTGGCAATGGTCGAGAGTTCCTCCGGCGCTGCCTCGGCCTCAGCCGCAAAAGCGCGGATATTCTCCGGTGTGGCCGGCAGGACGAGAAGCCCACCCACAACCGTATCGACCTCATACAACTGAAACTGAAAGCGGATCACAACGCCAAAGTTGCCCCCGCCGCCGCGGATCGCCCAGAACAAATCAGGATGGGCTTGCGAATCCACATACAGAAGTTCGCCATCTGCGGTCACGATCTCAGCGGCAAGCAGGGAATCGATGGTCAGGCCATGCTTGCGGGTAAGGAATCCAACCCCACCCCCCAGTGTGATCCCGCCAATCCCAACCGAACCGGTATCCCCGAATCCGAGAGCCAGGCCATGAGCCGCCGCTGCTGCTGTGAATTCGCCCGCTGTCAGCCCCGTCTCGGCCCAGGCGGTGCGGGCGGGCACATCAATCTTCAGCCCTTTCATTTCCGAGAGGTCAAGCACAATGCCACCTTCCGAGGTACTGTGCCCGGCATAGCTGTGGCCGCCGCTGCGAAGTGCCAGCTCCAACCCGGTCTCGCGGGCAAGTGATACCACATACGAAACATCAGATGCATTTGCAGCCCGAACGATTAGCGCCGGTCGGCGGTCGATGCCGCCATAGAAAACGGTGCGAGTCTCGTCGTAGTCAGGGTCGCCGGGCACAATCACCCGTCCCTGAACGACATCCCGAAGCAGCGGGATCGAGAGCGTATGCTGTACGGTGCTTTGCAATACTTTCCTTGACATTCTTATCTCCTACCATCTTCCGATTACTTACAAAGTTCTTTCACAGGGGCGAGGTATACCTGTACTATATGTTCTGTCCCCCATCTTTAACTCTGAAAGGTTGCCCAGATGCAAGATGCCCTCTGCCCCTAAATGCGACCTCGAATCTAGCAAAAAAAGAGAGGCAGCCCATCCGACAAACGATCAATTTTAAGCTGTCCAAAAGGACAGGGTGCGCCCTCTCCCACTAGAGCATGAGCATCTCGTCAAGCTGCCGCTGTGGATAAGCACGCTCGGTGTTGTTACTATACTATACGGGGTTACTGCTCATTCATAGGCATCATGCGACTTATCACAAATTGGCGAGCTTGACGACAGTGTTCCAATTGCGCGTTGTGACATTCTTGCCAAATTCTTTCTCCAGAATACTCATAGAGTCGACCGTCCGTGATGTTGGTGACAGCGTTAGCACGCTGCATACCTCAGTATCGCTCATATACAGAATCGTGAAGTCTTGTGCAGGCACCTGATAGGGAAGTGCGAGATTTGTCGTTGTTGGTTCCGGGAGGAAAGTAACGTAGAGGCGAGTATCCTTCGTCACCTCGATGTCCTCAAACGGATTGCTTGCGACAAGGCGTTCCACCTGCTCACGTGGCATCACGATAACGTTGACGCGGAAACCGAAAGTCACTTCAATTCCCTGTTCAATGACCGCTTGCATGGAAGTGGTGTCGCTGTCCTCAACATCCCAGGCGACGTTGCCACTGGCAAGAACGGTTTTGATGTTCTCGAACCCCAATGAAGCAAACATTTCCCGTAGATCTACCATCTGGATCTTCTTGTTCCCGCCCACATTGATGCCCCGCAGGAGGGCTACATAGCGTGTTTTCGGCATCTTGATACCTATACTCCCTCAGATCGGTCTGACACAATTGCAACTCTCAAAGTATATCGGCTTTAGTCCTTTTGTTCTATCTAAAAATTGATTCTCTGTTCGAGGGGCAGGATGATTCTGATGTGTGCAAAAGAGTTGCCAATCACAGATTGAGATTGCGCCGGGAGGCTGCTCAGGCGAGATGAATTGGTATCTAGTTTTGTCATCATTGTTGATTCGGGTAAGGCCTTAACCCTTCATATGTGTAAGATTAACTTGACTACTTAACCACCCACAGTACTTTGACGGAAAAAGGTTAGAAAAGAAGATGACAAGAGGCATGGTTTCGGGTAAAAGGTAAGTGTCAACCAAACTTTCGCCCGGAGAAAACCATGCCCAAACCGATTATCTGTCTGTCTGAGTGGTTGTGTCAAGCGCTGAAAGCCTATGAAAACTTGTTTAACGCCGCCCAATGGCGCTGCCTGGTGACCGTGGTGCTGGGAATGGTAGAAACAGAAGGACGACGAACGCTGAAAGAGATAAGCAGTCAGGTGGCGGATGAAATCGGCGATTGGAATCTGTCGCGTTTTGTGCGGGAGATGAACTGGTCGGCACGTTTGTTGATGGCGAGTTGGTATGAGCAGTTTGTGGAGCAAATTGAGCCAGCGGTGCAGATAGAAAAACAGCAGCGACAGCGCCGCATGAGTGCCCAGAGCGGGCGTCGTATTCGGGTAACCTCCGTGACCGGCTACCTGATTATCGATGATTCGACGCATGAAAAACCCTATGCGGAAGCA
>JBNKDD010000291.1:0-7366 GCA_050288085.1 Anaerolineae bacterium | reverse complement strand
CTCCGGGCGGCTGGTTTGGCCGGTTACCTTATCGGCTACGATCAGCCCCCACTTGTGAGTCTCAAGGTCTTTGGTCGTTTCTCCGAGCAGTGGATCAGGCCAGAAACCAATTGATAAAACAACATCGTCAACTTCCACGATGTATTCAGATCCCTCAATCGGAATTGGGCGGCGGCGGCCAGAGGAGTCTGGTTCACCAAGCTGCATCCTGATCATCTTCATGGCATCAACTGCGCCATCGCCATTCAGGTCAAGGATTTCAACCGGTGCAGTGAGATATTCAATGTGTGCACCCTCTTCTTCTGCATGATGGCGTTCTTTGGCATTGCCGGGCATCTCGGTTTCGGTGCGGCGATAGTAGCAAATTACTTCCTTAGCCCCCAGCCGGATGGCGGTACGCATGCAGTCCGTTCCGGTGTCACCCCCTCCAATGACGGCTACCCGTTTCCCGACTGTCATCCTGCCACAGTTCTCAGGTGGGAGCAGTTCTTCCGGTAGATTGGAGCAGGCAAGGAACTGAAGCGCTTTATACACCCGGCCAAGGTCTTCACCTGGGATGTTCATGGATGCCTCGACCAGCGAACCGGTGCCGAGGAAGATGGCGTCATAGCCTTCTTCGTCCAGGAGGTTGTCTAGTGTGACATCCTCGCCGATCCTGGTATTCATGACGAAGTTGATGCCCAGTTCTCTTAGCCAGTCGGCTTTCCACTGCACCAGTGACTTGTCCAGTTTGAAGTTGGGGATGCCATAAACCAGCAGGCCGCCGACGGTGGGCATCGCATCATAGACGGTTACCTCATGGCCTTTGATGGTCAGGTCTTCGGCTGCGGTCATTCCGGCAGGGCCAGCCCCAATAACAGCCACCTTTTTCCCGGTTGGAGCTTCTTTCGGGGGCAGGGGGACACCGCCGTGCTCTCTCTGGTAATCGGCAATAAACATCTCAATGGCCTGGGTGTTAATCCCTTTATCGCGCCTGACTAAGACGCAGGCCGTTGCACAGGACGATTCATCCGGGCAGACCCGCCCGCATATCTCCGGCAGGGGATTGTTCTGCCGATACATCTCGGCGGCAGTAATAAAGTCGCCCTGCTCAACGTACCAGAGTATAGTGGGGATATCATTTTCGATAGGGCAGGATAAGACACAGGCGGCTGGTTCTGGACAGTGGAGGCAGCGGGCGGCTTCTCTTTGGGCCTCTCTGACGGAAAATCCCATTGAACACTCGGCGAAATCAAGGATTCTGTCGGTAGGAGAACGATAGGGTTTTGGGATAGCTCTCAGACTTGCCCGAGTTTTCCGATCAACTGCTTGCATTTCTATACTCTGGGGCATAAGTCCCTCCTACAACGGCTAAATTAACGAACGTTATCAGTACTCATAGAAAACAACAATCAATAGCGCCTTATATTCTGACCATACTTGCCAAAGCATGAGCCTGTTTAGTGACATTTGTCACCAAAATTAGAGCAATATGTCATAAATATATAAAAGGGGGGTTGACATAACGGGAAAAAGGGGTAGAATCCTTCGTTCATCTAATGATCAGATTTATCTGATCAATGCCCCTTTGAATTCCCTACAGCCAGACAAACTACAATCCTTTTTTCCTTATCACATATCTTACTTCTTACCTTCCTGGAACAGTGATGGTTATAATTACGTTGGCTCATATGGTGGGAAAGTAGTGTTATGCTCAGTTCATCGATTAAACAGCAGGCAAGGGAGCTGGGATTCTCGATGGCCGGGATCGTCCCGACACAGCCCAGCCCACAGCTTGCTGCTTATTTACGTTGGATTGAGGCCGGGATGCACGGCTCAATGGGGTACCTGGCACGGGGAGATCGGATTATTCGGCGGCAGGACCTGAACGTTATCCTGCCGGAGGCGAGATCGTTGATCGTGGTCGGGATGGACTACTTTACCGCTCGGCTGCCGGAGCAAATCGCCGCCGATCCTTTGCGAGGGCGAATCTCGAATTATGCCTGGGGTGTTGACTATCACGATCTGATCCTGCCACGATTAGAAACACTGGCTGAGACTATCAGATCGGAGGTTGGGGGTGAAGCTGCGACCCGCGCCTATGTCGATACCGGGGCGATTTTGGAGCGAAGCCACGCAGCACAGGCGGGATTAGGCTTCACCGGCAAGAACACCATGTTGATCCATCCCCGGAGAGGAAGCCTCTTCTTCCTGGGGGAGATCATCACCGATCTTGAATTGGAGTACGATCAGCCTCCATCTATGCCCGGCTGTGGACGGTGCACCCGCTGCCTGACTGCCTGCCCGACCAATGCCTTTCCGCAGCCCTACGTATTGGATGCGCGGTTATGCATTTCTTATCTGACCATTGAGCATAAAGGTTTTATTCCCCGTGAACTCCGCCCATTGATGGGGAACTGGATTTACGGCTGTGATGTGTGCCAGGAGGTGTGCCCCTGGCAGCGATTTGCCCAACCAGCACAAGAAGCGATGTTTGCCGCCGTTGATGTTGACCGGGCCGCTCCTCGATTAGCCGACCTGTTGACGCTCAATGAAGCTGGTTTTGCGGAGCGTTTTCGCGGTTCGCCGATTTACCGGATCAAACGGGAGCGGTTGGTTCGGAATGCCTGTATCGCTGCCGGGAACAGTAATCACCCGGAACTGGCCGACTCCATTATCCCACTGTTAGAAGATGAAAGTGCCCTGGTGCGAGGTCACGCAGCCTGGGCACTCAGTCAGCTGAGGATGGGGAAAGATGCACTTTACAAGGCTCTGAAGCAAGAGGTCGATGAGCGGGTAGCAAACGAAATTCGTCTTGCCCTTGTCTGACCCGTCTACAGCGTTTTCGTATAGATGTGATGTGTCTTGTAGAAGTCCACACCAAATCGCTTCATCTCGTTGAGGCTTTGCGGGTTGTTCTCCGAGATTTGCACGATATCGGCGTGCTGAAAACGCGGAAACTGGGTGATTGATTTGTATAGCTCAGCGTACATCAATGCGCTGCCGCCTCGACCATGATACTCCGGCAGGATGCCCATACCGTTCATATTGAGCCAGACAGTTTTGTTGAAGTCGCGCATAATGTGGATCAGACCGGTGGGGAATAAGCGCCCTCTGGCCTTCCTGATGCCGTCAGAAATATCGAAGAAACAGAACAGGAAACCGACCAGTTCGTCATCCTTCTTGATAAACTTGATCAACTGTGGATCGGCGATCATCAGCAAACTGTCGGCTACCATGTTCACTTCTTCTTTGGTGAGCGGTGGGTCACCCGCGATGTGGGTCAGGGTGCGGTTATAGACATCAACCAACCGGGGAGCTGCCCACTCCTTCAGCTCACGTTTGCTGTTGAAGGCAATCACTTCAAAACCATAGCGGGCCTTGATCTTATCAGCCATATCCAGTATTCGTTTGGGGAATTGTTCGATCACTTTCGGGACACTGATATAGCCAGAATACACCCGCTCCTCTAATTCGAATCCCCAATTCTCGACCAGCCGAACGTAATACTCGTAATTGTAGGGAATGCCGATTGCCGGGTGATGCTCAAAACCTTTCGCCAGCATGCCGAAACCATCCGCTGCCATAAAGCCCAACGGCCCCCGGAAGGTATCTAAGCCTCGTGCTGTGGCCCATTCGGCAGCCGTATCAAGTAAGGCATTGGCAACTTCTTGATCGTCGATGCTGTCGAACAGGTAAAAGAAAGCCTGGTTTGTCCCTTTGAATTCGTTGTAGAAGCGGGGATGCATCACGCAGATGCGGCCTACGTCGCTGCCGTTCTGCTCTGCGATGAAGAACGCTGCATTATTTCTTTGATAATAGGGATTCTTCTCTTTGTTGAGCTGCATCCGCGCATCGGGGATGATCGGCGGAACCCATTGGGGACAGTCTTCATAAAGCGTGAAAGGTACATTGATGAATCGATTCACATCGCGGCGACTGGTGGTATCAACTTCGTGGATGTTCATGGTATTCCTCTCTGGTTTATGGCAGGTTCAGAAAGCCGCGCATGGTTTTGAGTATTGCGGTGTATTGCCCTCAGCTAGATTAACACCCAATGACCCATCCAGGTGACGAACGACTTTTCTCGCCGCTTGGGTGCGGGTTTGTTATACTTTCTCGCTATGGGTGGAATCTGCGGCATTTTTGGAAATGGGGACTCTCAAACTGTCCGGGCAATGCTCGATACGCTGGTTCACCGGGGGCCGGAGGATGGTTTCCAGGTTTCTGGCGAGGATTTTGTCCTGGGGGCTCGCCGTCTGAGCATTATTGACGTAGACGGTGGTCGTCAACCGTTGTCTAATGAGTCGGGGCTGGTTTGGGCGGTTCAGAATGGGGAGTTGTATAACTTCCCGGAAGTTAAACAACGCCTGCAGGAAATGGGACACCAGTTCATCAAGCACACCGATACGGAAATTATCCCTCACCTGTATGAAGAATATGGGGTTGAATTCCCCCGGCAGTTAGATGGTATGTTTGCTGCGGCGGTATGGGATGATCAACGGAAGATCGGTGTATTGGCCCGCGACCGGATAGGTCAGAAACCCCTGTATTATCACCTATCCTCTGGCGGTGTTCTGTACTTCGCGTCTGAGATCAAAGCCCTGTTATGCATTCCCCGCTTTGAGCGGCGGATCAACCTCGAAGCGTTGGATCACTACCTGAGCTTTAAGCATGTGCCGCATCCCCTCTCGATTTTCTCCGGGATATCGGTGCTGCCTCCGGCTCATCTGTTGATATACCGCCCCGGTTCGGAACCAGAAATCCGGCGGTACTGGGCATTGGATTATTCTCCCAATGAGTGGACTGAGGCTTCAGAAGAAGAGATTGTTGACGAACTGTTGGCCGGTCTGCGGCGAGGGGTTCAGCGCCGCTTAATGGTGGATGTCCCAATCGGCTTTTTCCTGAGTGGGGGTGTTGACTCCAGCCTGACGACCGCGTTGGCCGCCGAACTGACCGGCAGCCGGATCAATACTTTTACCCTGACCTATGCTGAGGATGCATCCGCGGAAGAGAAACGCCTGGATCGGAAATGGGCGCGGCAGATCGCGAGCCAATACGATACCGAGCATTTCGAAGCCATTATCGATTTTGGGCATTTTCCCGATACTATTACGGATATTCTCAAGTGTTTCGATGAGCCATTTGCCGGGGAAGTCTCATCCTATTTCCTTGCCCAGGTGATCAGCCAGTATGTCAACGTGTCGCTGGTAGGAAGTGGTGCGGATGAGTTGTTTGGCAGCGACCTGACGCACCGGCTGGCTTTCCCCCTGGCAAATTATCCCGAATATTTGAAAACCGGCGATCTAGATCTGATCCGCCCCTTCGAAGAGAATCCTGATTACCTGGCTCAATTCGCGGGAGATCAGGATTGGGAGTGGCAGCACAAACTGCTGGCCTATGATGATCAGGAGAAGGCATCGCTTTACAGCGTTGATTTTGCCGAACAGATGCGGACCTACAGCAGCCTTGAACGGCTGCGGCATGATTTCTCTGATCTGACGGCTGTCGATCCGTTGAACCGGGTGCTTGAAGCTGAATTCAAAACCTATTTCCCAGACCATGTGCTTGTCTTCTTAGACCGGCTTTCGATGGTGCATTCGTTGGAATTGCGCACTGCTTATCTGGATACGGATTTTGTCGAGTTTGTGGCGGGTTTGCCGGGGAACTTGAAGATCAGAGATGGCGTGACCAAGTACATTCTCAAGCAGGCTGCGCTCCGTTTCTTCCCCCCGGAGATGGTACACAGGGAAAAGGATAGCCGCTTTATGCCCTTGACCGGCTGGGTCTTGAAAGACCTGGAACCCTATGTTCGGGCCACTCTCGACGCATCCCGGCTGCGCAAACATCATCTGTTTGATGTGGACTATGTCACCGGAGTGATTGACCGGCTCTACCATCATGAGGACAGAGACTACCGGCTGGTCAATAAAATGCTGACTCTCCTGGTTTTCCAACAGTGGTATGAAATGTACATCAGCCGCGACCTTATCAGGTAAGCGCTGATCCTCTAGCCGTCGGGGGCGCAATTAGGAGCGCTTAACGCTGCATCAACTACCTTCTTAGCGCTGGGAATCCCTACAAACGATTCAACAGCATGCCCACAGCCATCTACTACCACCAGGGTGGGTTGTGCCCTGACACCATATTGCCGTGCGGCCTCTCGCCCAATAGTGCTGAATACATTCAGGTGGATGACTTCGGCCTGCCCCTCAAGTTGATTCTCGATCCTGCCCACGACAGGTTTAACAAGGTAGCAGGTACTTCAAAAGTCGCTGTAGAAGTCGATGACGGTTGGTTGGCCGGTTGCCACCATCGCTTGTAAATCATCGACCTCTGACCGTGAGGGACGTAAGACGACATACCCGACTATCAGAATCAGGGCGATGATCAGCAAATCACGCTTTGATTTGATCCATATCCAGGTTGATGCTACCATGACGGCTTCCTGAACCTGTGCGACCGTTGAGGGGATCATATCTGCCATGAGTGATGAAATCAAGCGAAGTGTTCAACAACAATTTGGTGCACATGCCGATCAATATGTGGTTAGCTCAGTTCATGCTAAAGGCTACAGCCTTAACCGGCTGGTAGAACTCACCCAGCCGCAGCTCAATTGGTCTGTGTTGGATATTGCTACCGGGGGTGGGCATACGGCCCTGGCTTTTGCCCCCCATGTGAAGCTCAGCCTTGTTACCGATCTCACCTTCAAAATGGTGCAGGCGGCGCGGGGTCACCTTGAGGAAAATGGCTCCGGTGTTTTTGACTATGCCCAGGCGGATGGCGAACACCTGCCATTTGCCGATGGAGCGTTCAACTGTGTGACCTGCCGGATCGCGCCACATCACTTCCCGGATGTAGAGGCTTTTGTTAAGGAGTCTGCCCGCGTGTTGGCTCCTGGCGGATTTCTGGCGGTGGCGGATAACGTGGTCAGCGGTGAGCCGAAGATTGGCGATTACATCAACGCTTTCGAAAAGCTGCGTGATCCATCTCATAACCGGGCTTATACCATCGATGATTGGCAGACCTTTTTCTTTGCTGCCGGGTTAGAAGTAACTCATTCCGAATTGTTCGGTAAGGAAATGGCATTCGATAACTGGGCTACCCGCCTGGGTCTGAGTGGGGATGATCTCACCCGGCTGCGTGTGATGCTGGTTCAGGCACCGGAGGGAGTGAAGGATTGGTTAAAGCCCCAACAGGTTGGTGATGCGCTGTCGTTTACGATCACGGAGGCGATCATCATCGGGCGAAAAGGCTAGGGGATAAAAACGCAGGGGCGAGGCAAACTGGATGTTTGTTCCCGCCCCTGGATTGGTAGATCATGCTGGTTTGTAAGCGACGATGCGAGCACTGAATACACGCGGCATACCGGGTTGAGGGGAGATTA
>JBNKDD010000290.1:0-7380 GCA_050288085.1 Anaerolineae bacterium | reverse complement strand
CCGCTCTCCCGCGATCAACTGATGATGCTGATGGCCGCGATCAACCTGATCTTCCTCGGCATCGATATCTACCTGGCACACAGCATCAGCGGGACGATAGTCCCCAACGAGTGGATTCCGATCATCTTCGGGCCGGTGGCCGGATTGGTTCTGTTGGTCGCCGGGCTGATCGCGCTGCGGGCACGCCCTGTCGCGACGGTGCTGGCGACCATCGTTCTGCTGGCGAGTATCGTGGTTGGACTGCTGGGAGCCTACTTCCACATTGTCCGGGCGATCTTGCCCGCCGGGCCGAGCGGCCAGCGTGTCACCGTTGATCTGCTGGTCTGGGCACCGCCGGTTGTTGGTCCGCTGATGTTCTCGATGGTCGGTTTGCTGGGGATCAGCGCGGCCTGGATCGAAGACCCGGCGGACAGCGGTGTGCTGCGATTGCTCGGTCAGCGCCGCCTGACGCTGCCTTACAGCAAAACCCGCGCTTACTTCTTTATCGTGTCGATGGGGGCACTGGCGACGGTGTTCAGCGCCGTGTTTGATCATGCCCGCACCGGCTTTGCCAATCCCTGGCTGTGGCTGCCGACTGCCGTTGGCGTGTTGGCGGTGGTCACTGCTGCGATGCTGGGAGCCATTGATCAACCCAACAAAGGCGACCTGATCACCTACATTGCGATCATGGTATTGATGATCGTGGTTGGCCTGATCGGGGCCTGGCTGCATGTGGACGATAACCTGACCACGCGCGGCACGCTGATCGTTGAGCGCTTTATCCGGGGAGCACCCTTCCTCGCGCCCCTGTTGTTTGCCAACATCGGGATGCTGGGTCTGATCGCCCTGCTTGACCCGGTCGAAACCCCGTAAATCAGACAGAGAGCAAGTTATAAAAAGCGCTAGAGCGCGATCCCGGGATCGCGCTCTAATTTGTCTGAGCCATGCTGAAATTTCTTTTACTTGTCGGCCCAACCTAATTTCTCGGCCTGCTGTGGTGCCTGAAGCTGTTCGCCTGCTGCAATCAATAGACTGCCTATTTCTTTGACCAGCCGGTCCGACATCTTGGGCTTACCGGCTCGTGCTTGTTTAACCAATCGATGGTTATCAGCCTGTTTAATCTGTTCACTATTATGTTCTTTGACGTATGCCTCTACCGTATGCCACATTTTTCATCCCTCTTACACTTTTCATCATATTGATTTAAGCATAACACCCAGGCAGGGGGGCCATCACCACCCTAAAGTGGGGTAAAGGTGGGGTGTCTTCAAAGGTCTTTGATTTGCCCGACATATGCGGGTAGCATTAATATGATCAGGATTCATGAGCTAAATCGGTGGGAAGCAAAATGGGCATCCAATCAAATCAGTCGATTCTGGAACCTCTCAAGGAACGCGAGATTGAAATCCTGCGCCTTATTGCGGATGGATTATCAAACCGTGAAATTGCGCAGAAGCTCTTCATCTCACTTGAAACGGTTAAATGGTACAACAAGCACGCCTACGGCAAGCTGGGTGTAAGCAGTCGTACTCAGGCTGTCGCAAAGGCTGAGGAATATGGGCTGCTGGTTAAACAACCAGATGCCGCCGCCGCGCCCAGGACTCGACCCAGGCATAATCTTCCGGTGCAGATTACGTCCTTTGTCGGTCGCGAGCACGAGATAGCTGAAGTCACCCAACTGATACAAAGCTCTCATCTGCTTACCCTGACGGGGCCGGGCGGCATTGGCAAGACACGGCTGGCCCTGCAAGTTGCCTCAAATCTGCTCGACCAGTTCCCGGATGGTGTTTTCTTTGTTGATCTGGCCCCTATCAAGCAGCCTGATCTGGTAGCTGATACCATTGCAAATGTACTCGGTATGCAGGATACTGCCGGGCTGCCCGTCAGGGAGGCCCTGGAGAATTTCCTGGCCGGTAAACAGATGCTTCTGTTATTGGACAATTTCGAGCATATAATCGCCGCTGCTCCATTGGTAGGCGGCTTGTTATCAGTCTCCCCATATCTGAGAATTCTGCTCACCAGCAGAGAAGTGTTGAATATCTATGGTGAATGGGAATATCCAGTTCCACCCCTTGCCATGCCTGACCTGGCACGCCTTGCCCCTCATCCGACACTATCTGAAGTCGAGGCGGTCAAGTTGTTTATTCAGCGTGCACAGGCCGTCAAAAATGACTTTACATTCTCTGATTCGGATGCGGCTGCTATCGCTGAAATTTGTGTGCGGTTGGATGGATTGCCGCTGGCGATTGAGCTGGCGGCTGCACGTGTAAAGCTCTTCAGCCCGCCTGCGCTGCTCGACCAATTGGAAAACCGCTTCACAACTCTGCGAGGTGGTCCTGGCGAGCGGCCTGAACGTCAGCGGGCGCTGCACAGTGCCATCGAATGGAGCTATAACTTGCTCACCGATACGGAGAAGACACTTTTTAACCGGCTGGCCGTCTTTAAGGGTGGGCACACCATAGAATCCGTGGAAACCGTATGCTGCCATGATTTACCCATCAATGTGTTAGATGGCCTTGAATCACTTTTGAACAAGAGCCTGCTCCGGTCGGAGGATGGCCCTGCCGGTGAGCCACGCTTTGTGATGCTGGAGACGATCTATGAGTACGCCCGCTGGCATTTGGAAGCAAGTGACGAGCTTCAGGCCACAAAGTCACGCCATGCAGCCTATTTTTTAGATCTCGCTGAACGAGCCCAGGGCGAATTTCGGACGGGAGAGGGAATTTTTTGGGCAAGGAAGCTGCAAGTAGAGTTTAACAACTTCCGCACTGCCCTCACATGGGCCCTACAAGAGGAGGACATGGAACTGGCGGTACGCCTGGTAGGGGAGTTAAGCCTCTACTGGTATTATGAGGGATACCATATCGGAGGCTACCAGTGGGTCAAACGGGTCCTGCCCGGCCTTGAGGCTGCGTCGAAGCCAGCGCAATTAACATTTTTGCTGGGTGCTGGGCAGTTGGCCTTTGCCAATCATGACAGGGCCAGCGATTCCGCTTTCAACAGCCGGGCACTGTGTATTGCCCGCGAATTAGATGATAGGTTGGGTGTGGCCTGGGCATTGATTTATCAGGCTGTGGCAACAATTATTGCCAGTCACCCTGGTGAATACGACGATGCAGTAGCACGCTGCGAAGAAGGTCTGGAAATTTTCCGTGAGCTCGATTACAAGCCGGGTATCGCACATGGGCTCAACATCCTGGGTGAGCTGGCTCGCGCTAATGGTCAATACGAGCGCGCTCAAGCTATCTATGAAGAAGTATTGCCTATCGTTCGTGAGACGGGTGAAAAGCGGCGGGAATCCATGATCCTGTCCAACCTGGGGTTCATTGCATACCGCCAGAAGGACTATGAGCGTGCAGAATCCTGTTTCAGGGATGGGCTTCATTTCTGCCTGGAGCATGCTATTGACTGGGGAGTCGTCTGTAAACTGGGAGAATTTGCCGGGCCGCTGGTGATTAAAGGCCAGCCGGAGCGCGCGGCTCGTCTGCTGGGCGCGTCGGAAGCTCTCATGGAGGCCATGGGCAGTCGATGGCAGCCAGGCGATGAGGCGGATTACAAATACTATATTGCCATCACCCGCGAGCAGCTTGACGAGGATACCTTCAACACGGCCTGGGCTGAGGGCCGTGCTATGTCAATTGACGAAGCTGTTGCATATGCATTAGGTCAGGATGCTCTTCAGACAGGTTGATTCTCTCTCTTTGAGCTATTGGGGTACAATTGGAATAGGGTGGTTAAAGGATATCTTTCTTCCAAATCATATTCAAACCAAATTCTGTCCTTTTCCTTATTGATTTCTGGTGATATTTACCTAGACTATGAGTAGAGGAATTATATTCATTTATTCTCCTGGAGAAATTCAATGGCATTTAAGACCATAGCTCTCTTCCCTACTTTCGCCGTACGTTGGTTGCAGCGGAAACGCGGTGAACAATGGGCAGAACTGGTAGATTATGTCAGTACATTGGATAGCATTGAACCCCAGGCTATGGCCTTATCGTTAACCATCCGCCAACTCAAGACGGATCATCTGATTGCACAAAGCCTGTGCGATGATCCCCGCTGTGCGGTGTGCGCCTCCCAGGTGCTTGATACATACGAGGGCAGCGAAGATGAACTACTTGCCCTTTATCACCGGAATCTGGACGATATCAAATTTGCCCTGGGTACAATGCGAGTCCGGCAGGATGCTGTCTACGAAGTCGAAGTAGCCTGACAACAGATAAAAACAAGAGCGGCTGTGCAATACAGCCGCTTTTTGATTCCTGCGTTGTTTGTTCGCCCTGCTTGACCCGGTCGAGGCCCCGTGAAATCAGATGAGGGTGCGAGGCAAATCGAAGGTTTGGATGCCGCTTCCCTACATTTGCCACCATATTCTGTTTATCTGTTCAAGTTTAGCTATGCTCAATTCCTCCGGGCGTTCAAGGAAGGACACCATAAATCCTTGAGAAAGCCTGGTTATTTTCCCGCCTAAACGCTCCGGCTCGCGGAAATTCAGGGATGCCCCATATTCATTGGAAAAATAGTTTAGCCAGAATAATATCGGAGGTTTTTGCGGGTGATCAGGGTTTACTCGAAAGTCCTTTACTTCTTCCCAGAACTGGTCAAGGACTGTTTCGTCTGTGGAATATCCATATATAGGGGTATATGCCTCACATAAATGCTTATAGATATTTAGCATGGTATCAAACATCTGTTGGTGTGCAGCCCTATCGAGGCGGTAAAAAGTATTTTCAATATGCGCCGATAGTGAGTGAGTGGGTTGATCAGGTCGTGGCACGAAGGTGATCGATATATCTACTTCTCCCGGTCCCCACAAAGTCATATTTCCACCCTTTTGAGATAGATAAGCTTTTGCATCGGCCAGATTATCGAGTTGGTGATCGTCAAGACCATCCCAGGACATAATCAAAATTTTGCCTACTGAATTGAAGGGAGTAAAGCCAAAGCGATGCATGATATCCAGGCAGATATTGACAATTTCATCAGTTGACTTCAGGTCTTTCTTAAAAATCACTCTGTAGTCCCAGGCGTTCATAGCAAATCCTGTATTTACTTCGCAGTAACAGCCTTCCAAAACCTCAGCGAGAATCTTTCCATCTGCGGATGGCCTCTAAAGCCTCAGGTGAGCCGATATTCTCAAGAGCCTCCTCTGCAACTCTACAGGTCTGCACATATGTTGTGCCCTCCTGAGAAGTAAGCAGTGAAGCCAGGATAGGGATCGCCTCCTCTGCTTTCAGTACACCAAGAGCACGCATGGCGGCGCAGCGTACATAAATAATACCATCGTCGTTCTGCACTACAGCGATCAGTTCAGGCACTGCCCGCTTGTCTCCGATCAGCGCCAGTGCCTCGGCGGATTTCATTTGCAGGTCGTGGATACTGCTGCCCACATGCTCGGCAATCGCCACCGCGCCTCTCAAATCCCCGCACTTCTGGGCGTGGTCAAGACTTTCACGAAGAAGCCTGTGCCAATCTTCAGCATGCAGCGTTTGAATCAGGGCCGGAACGGCTTCCTTAGCCCTGATCGCACCCAGTGCTTCAGCCGCATCGATGGCCGCCCAATCATCGTCGCCGAGCAGTGTTTCAATGAGTTCAGGGATACTCATGCTATCTTCGTTTGTCGTTGACATGAATCACCTCATCACGATGGCATCGATAATCTATTATATGATTATATGGCCGATGATGGACATGCTGCGGCGTACCCTTCTCACCGATCCTTCCCCTGCCGGGTTACAGGGGATACCAGTGTATAATGGAACAAAGATCGTGATACCGGCATTACTTACTTACCGGGGGGCAGGCACATGGATCAGAACGAACTGCTGGCGATCATCGAAGAGGCAAGGCAGACGGGAAAAACCAGGCTCAATTTTTCGGAGTGGGGTATTCAGGAACTGCCGCCGGAGATCGGCCAGTTATCAGATCTGACCCATTTGGATCTATTTGGCAACCAACTGCGTGATCTGCCCCTGGAAATTGGGCAGCTGTCCGCCCTGATCAACCTGGGCCTATGCAGTAATCAACTGCACCGCCTGCCATCGGAGATCCAGCACCTGACCGCCCTGGCAACACTGGTGTTATGCAACAATCAACTGGGCAGCCTGCCGTCGGCGCTCTGGCAGTTGACCGGCCTGAAATGGCTGGACTTATCGGATAACCTGTTGGACGATCTATCGTCGGAGGTCGGCCAGCTATCCGGCCTGACGATGTTGTTCTTAGGGAGCAATCACCTGCGCAAGCTGCCAGCGGAGATCGGAATGTTATCCGGGCTGAACGGGCTGACGTTGTCGGATAATCAACTGGTTGATCTGCCGCCGGAGGTCGGCCAGCTATCCAGCCTGAAATGGTTGAACCTCCGCAAAAATCGCTTGCGGGCGCTGCCCCCGGAGATCAAATCCCTGACCGGGTTAAAAGAGCTGGATCTGCGCGGCAATCCCCTGCCGATCCCCCCCGGAATTCTGGAAAAGGTTGAGCAGCCGTCACAAATCCTGGCGTATGTGTGAGGGGTGGCAATCTGGGAGCGAGTAGATGGATCGAAGCGAACTGCTGAGAATAATCGAAGAGGCAAAGCAAAGCAGGGCGACCGAGCTTGATTTATCGTATAGGGGAATCGAAACGCTGCCAGGGGAGGTAGGGCAACTAACCGGTCTGACGGTGTTGGTGCTAAACGGCAACCAACTGTCTGGCCTACCACCAGAACTCTGGCAGTTGACCGGCCTGGCCGAGTTGTACCTGGCGAAAAACCAACTAATCGAATTGCCGCCGGAGATCGGGCAGTTGTCCGCCCTGACCGGTTTGAATTTATCCAACAATAACCTAATTGAACTGCCACCGGAGATTGGGCAGCTGTCCGCTCTGACCGGGTTGTATATAAACAATAATCAGCTGAATGACCTGCCACTGGAACTCTGGCAACTGACCAGTCTGACCGAGTTGAATTTAGCTTACAACCAGCTAAACGACCTGCCACCGGAGATCGGGCAGCTAACCAGCCTGGATGTGTTGTATTCAGGCAGCAATCATCTGGTGGAACTGCCGCCTGAGATCGGGCAACTGACTTCTCTGACCTGGCTGCACCTATCTGGCAACCAACTAACCGCGCTGCCGCCAGAGATCGGGCAACTGACCGGGCTGATCGGATTGTTCTTATATGGTAATCAGTTAGGGGAACTGCCCCCACAGATCGGCCAATTATCTATCTTGACTGAATTGTCCTTGGGTGGCAACCAACTAAGTGAACTGCCGCCAGAGATTGGTCAGTTAAAAAGTCTGACCGAGTTGAACCTGGTTAACAATCAACTGAACAATCTGCCACCAGAGATCGGGCAGCTATCCGCGCTAACTACATTGTTTTTAAACAACAACCAGTTGAGCGAACTGCCTCTGGAGATTAAG
>JBNKDD010000289.1:0-7400 GCA_050288085.1 Anaerolineae bacterium | reverse complement strand
ACATTGCAGCGATGTGAGATTGTCCCAGTTGGTCGGGATCGGGCCATCTAACTGATTACGCGGGAGGAGAAGATAAACCAGTGACGTGAGGTTATTCCAGTTGTTGGGGATATGACCCGTCAGTTGATTAGACTGAAGGTTGATGGTGCCTAAACTGGTCAGGTTATTCCAATTGGTAGGGAGCGGGCCGGTCAATTGGTTAACGCCCAGGTCAATAACCCCAAGATTGGTCAGCCCGCCCCAGTTGGTCGGAATGGTGCCGTTTAACTGATTCCACCCCAGAGTGATAAATTCCAGGTTAGTCAGCGTATCCCAATTAGTAGGAATAGGGCCAATCAGGTTGTTACCGCTGAGACTGATAAACCGGAGGTTGGTCAATCCATCCCAATTGGTCGGAATGGTACCGGTCAGTTCGTTATAGCCGAGATCGATTATCTGAAGATTGGTCAGCCCGCCCCAATTGGTCGGGATCGGGCCGGTCAGGTTGTTACTGATAAGATCGATTTCCTGAAGGTTGGTCAGCGTATCCCAGTTGGTGGGGATACTCCCGGTCAAATTTGTATAACCGGTAATGCTGAGCCGCTGCAAATTGCTCAGGCCGCTCAAGTCAACCGTATCGAAATTGCCGCTCAGATTATTTATAAAAGCCGTGTCGATTTCAATCACACTCGAGCCGCTGCACGTCACCCCCCACCAACTACACGCAAGGTTGTTGGTTCCCCACTCGGTAACCGGGCCAAGAACAATCCAGCTATCCCCATTGGTATTGTCATACAGACTCTTCAGGCTGGCGCATTCAGCAGCGGGAATATCGGTAATAGTTGCGCAATCGAAAGTCGCAGCACGAACCGGCTCGGCGGGCTGAATCAAAACAACAACGGCAAACATCAACAGCGCGACAAACAGTTGACGCAGCAATACACAGCGGCCCATAACATCATCCTTTATCGGCGTGATAAGTATTTATGAAGGAAGCATGCCTAGTAAATATAAGGCGGCAATGCTGCTCCCTACCCCTGGCCGTATTATAACCTGTCGCAGCATACTGACCAGTCAGGAACGGATTCACAGCCCCCCCCACCTGTGCGTTCGACAAGCGCACTTTCCTCCCTCCGTTTTACGGGGAGAGGTAGCCCGAAGGGTCGGAGGGAGGTGAAATATCGCCCCTTTTTGAGAAAATCCTCACAAATATGACATTTGTCATATTCGCTTTGTGAAGAATGTCACTTCCTTGTGTAAATCTTCTCAAGATATTCTATGTATATATTCGGATATGCGCATATATACGGACACTATTATGAACCTCCCCCCAATTGAAGAGCTCGATTTACTACACAACAATATCTGTAAGGCGCTGGGTGATCCCAAGCGTATTCAGATCCTCTATGCTCTAAATGAGCAGCCCCTTCACGTTTCTGCATTGGCAGAATCCCTTGACACCCCTCAACCGACCATATCACGGCACCTCGCCATTTTACGCCAGCGTTCGCTGGTACTGACCGAGCGTGACGGAACGCAGGTTGTTTACCAGTTGGCCGACCACTGCATCATCGAGGTGTTGGATAAGATGCGGCAGGTTTTGAGGGATGCCCTGGATCGTCAATCCAACATGTTGGAATCATAAACAGAGAAGACACGAGTATGAAGGAATTCAAATACATCTGGGTTGTCGGGCTGGTGGTCACGTTTTTGATCGTGGTCGTGCCCGTCGTTCTATTAGTATCGGGTGACCCGGAATCAACTGATGATCCCGCGGCCAATCTACCCGAACGTCTGCCTCACACTGATCACACCGAGTTGATGGAAGGCCCCTATGAAACCGGGCAGGAAGTCACTGCGGCCTGCCTGGAATGTCACGAAGACGCCGCCCACCAGGTCGCACAGACGGCCCACTGGACCTGGGAAAGCGAACCCGTGATGGTAGCCGGGCATGACGAGCCGGTGACCATCGGCAAGAAAAATTCGCTGAATAACTTCTGCATTGGTATTCAGGGCAACTGGCCCGGCTGCACCCGCTGCCATGCCGGTTACGGCTGGGAAGATGCCAGCTTCGATTTCTCCGACGAGTCAAACGTAGACTGCCTGGTCTGCCATGACCAGTCCGGCCTGTACGTCAAGGGGACGGCTGGCAATCCGGCGGAAGGCTCCGACCTGGCAGCCGCCGCACAGAGTGTCGGCACCCCCACCCGTGAAAACTGCGGAACCTGTCACTTTAACGGTGGCGGCGGCGATGCGGTCAAACACGGTGACATGGACGAGACTCTCTACTACCCGACCGATCATGAAGATGTCCACATGGGGCAGCATGACTTTTTGTGCGTGGACTGCCACCAGACGGAAGATCATGAGATTAAGGGACGGGCGATCTCGGTCAGTGTCAATAACGAGAACCAGGTCTACTGCACCGACTGCCACAGCGAAGACCTGCACGAAGACGCACGGATCAACGCCCACGTTGATACGGTCGCCTGCCAGACCTGCCATGTCCCCGCCGGAGCCGTCCGGGAACCAACCAAGATGGAATGGGACTGGTCAACTGCCGGACAGGAAGACCGGGCCGAAAACGTGCACGAATACCTGAAGATTAAAGGCAGCTTCGTATACGAGGCCAACTTCACACCGGAATATCGCTGGCATAACGGCATGGTGGATCGCTACATCATGGGCGATCCAATCGACCCCACGCAGACCACTGTCCTTAATCCGCTGCAAGGATCGATCAGCGACCCGGACTCCAAAATCTGGCCGTTCAAAGTTCACCGCGCCAAGCAGATTTACGACAGTGTCTATAACTATCTGCTGCAACCCAAGACGGTTGGCGAGGGCGGCTACTGGACAGAATTTGACTGGGACCTGGCTGCACAGCTTGGCTCTGATATCGTCGGAATAGACTACAGCGGCGAGTACGGTTTTGCGCCGACTGAGATGTACTGGTCACTTTCACATATGGTTGCTCCCGCCCATCACGCGCTTCAATGCAGCGATTGTCACGGCGAGAACGGGCGCATGGACTGGGAAGCCCTGGGTTACTACGGCGATCCGATCCGCTGGGGTGGCCGCGCCGACCAGATCGAATTAAAACAAGAAGCACAGAATCGGTAGATGATATGTTTCGAAAAAACGTTAACCGTTCAAAGCTCACACTGGCGCTGATAATCGCCGGGTTGATCACCGGCGGACTGGTGCTGGTGATCGACCGGGTATCGGCGGCAGAAAGCGCTCCCGCGCCGGTCGCCCAGGGATCACCCCTGCACCCAAGCTATCCCTTATTAGATGAGGATGGGGTGCATGTGCTGGAATCGGGTAAGCCGGTTTCCACCATGCAGACCTGCGGAAGCTGCCATGATGCAACTTTCATCGAACAGCACAGCTATCATGCCGATATCGGCTTGAGTGACATGACCGCCCCCGGCGAAGTAGAAGGCGGCAGCGAGTGGGATACCAGCCCCGGCTTCTTCGGGGAGTGGGACCCGCTCACCTACCGTTATCTCTCCCCGGAGGGTGACGAGCGCATCGACCTGACCACCGCCGACTGGATCAAGAATTTTGGTATCCGGCATGTTGGCGGCGGCCCGGCGCTTTACGGGCGGGAAGGCACTCGGCTGGATGATCTGCCCGCCAATGCGGCTATCACCGAAACTCACATCGTCGATCCCGAAACGGGCGAGTTAGTTCCCTGGGATTGGGAAGAGTCCGGTGTGGTCGAGATGAACTGCTTCCTATGCCACACCCCCACCCCCAACAACGATGCCCGGATCGAGACCATCCACGCCGGGCAATTTGGCTGGGCGAACACCGCCACCCTGCTGGGAACCGGTATCGTCGAGCAAACCGGGGATAGCTGGGAGTGGAACGCCGACGCATTTGACGAGGATGGCAATCTCACCGCGGAGTTCGTCACCATTCAAGACCCGACCAGCGAAAATTGCAGCCAATGTCACGGGCTGGTGCACGTTGATGCCCAGACCCCGCTTGTGATGACCGGCTGTACGCCCGACCAATGGAGCACCATCACCACCGGTCAGATCATCTCCCCACAGCGGCTATCCGATTCGGGCATGAACCTGACCAGCAAGGAAATTCTCTCCCGGTCATGGGATGTCCATGCCGAGCGGGTGCTGTCCTGCACCGATTGTCACTACTCGCTGAACAACCCGGTTTACTTCCAGGAGTCGGACGCCACCCGTCCTGAACACCTGACATTTGACCCGCGCCGGATCGACATCGGCGAGTATCTCTACCGGCCTTTACACCAGTTCGCCAAGGGGCAAAGCTCACAGGGCGGTCTGGCCCCCGAACTGGATAACACCCTGCGGCGCTGCGAATCGTGTCACAGCATCGAAGTGACCCACGATTGGCTCCCTTACAAGGAACGCCACACCGAGGCCCTGAGCTGCGAAACCTGCCACATCCCACAGATGTACACCCCGGCCCGCCAGTCCATCGACTGGACGGTGATCAACGCCGACGGCACACCTGATGCGGCCTGCCGGGGAATCGAGACCGAGGGCGAGACGTTCAGCACCGCTTTGCTTGATGGCTTTGAGCCGGTACTGCTGCCCCGCCAAAACGCCGACGGCACAGTATCACTGGCCCCCCACAACCTGATCACATCCTGGTTCTGGGTCTATGGCGATCCACAGCGACCGGTCGCCCAGCGCGACCTGGAGGCCGCCTGGTTGGACGGCGACAGTTATCACCCAGATGTGATGGCTACCTTCGACGCCGATGGCAATGGTAAGCTCGACAGCAGCGAACTGCTGATCGACACCGACGAAAAAGAAGCGCTGATCGCTTCCCGGCTTGAATCGCTTGGCCTGGATAATCCCCGCATCGAAAGCCAGGTTCGCCCCTACACCATCAACCATGATGTGGCCGAAGGCGACTGGGCGATCAAGGATTGCCAGGTATGTCACGGCGAAGAGTCCCGGATCACCCAGGCTATCCAGCTCTCCGACCAGGTGCCCGGCGGCGTGATGCCGACCGTGATCAGCACCGGCACGGTTGAGCTTGGCGGCGAATTCTATACCGCTGACGACGGCTCGTTATACTTCCAGCCCGCCACCAAGACCGACAGCGCCAACCTGTATGTCCTGGGACACAACAGTGTCGGCTGGATCGATTGGGCCGGTATCGTGATCTTCCTGGGGACGCTGGGCGGTGTGGCGACACACGGCGGCCTGCGCTACTTTGCCGCCCGCCGACGTGCCGCACACGAACCCGAACTCAAGCGGGTGTACATGTACTCCGTCTACGAGCGGCTGTGGCACTGGCTCCAAACTCTGGTGATCTTCATCCTGATCTTCACCGGGTTGATCATCCACAAGCCGGATATGTTCGGGATGTTCAGCTTCAAGTATGTCGTCCAGGTTCACAATGTGATGGCCGCTATCCTGGTCGCTAACGCTTTCCTGGCGGCATTCTATCACCTGGCAAGCGGCGAGATTCGCCAGTTCTTGCCGGAGCCGCACGGCTTCTTTAACCAGGCCATCGAACAGGCGATGTTCTATCTACGCGGCATCTTCAAGGGCGACGAACACCCCTTTGAGAAGACCCGCGACCGCAAGATGAATCCTTTACAGCAAGTTACCTACCTGGCGATTCTCAACGTGCTCCTGCCCTTACAGGTTCTCACCGGCCTGTTGATGTGGGGGGCGCAGCGCTGGCCCGATATCTCGGAGGCGCTGGGCGGCCTGCCTTTATTGGGGCCAGCCCACAGCCTGATCGCCTGGTTGTTTGCAGCTTTTATCGTAATGCATGTCTATTTGACGACCACCGGACACGAGCCTTTAGCCGGTATCAAATCGATGATCATGGGCTGGGATGAGGTTGAAGTTCACCACCAGTCAGATCAGTCTGATCAATCTGACCAGCCCGATGAGGAGGTAACCGAATCATGACCACGAGAACCGCACCCGCGCCAGAACAAACCATCACGATCCGGAAGTTCTGGAAGGGTATTCTAGCCAAGCGCGAAGAGCGAGCCTACATCAACCCCTATCTGGGAGGCATCCTGCTGGGCGTTGTCCTGTTTGCTTCCTTCTTCCTGACAGGCAACGGACTGGGCGCATCCGGCGGTTTGAACCGGATGCTGGTCTTCGTCGAAGACCTGGTTGCCCCGGCCCACGTTGACCGCACTCCCTACCTGCTGGCGATGGCAGGCGGTGACCTGAACCCGCTCGACAGCGGGCTCGTCTTCCTGACCGTCGGCGCGATGCTGGGCGGATTTTTCTCCGGCTGGCGCAACGGGCGGCTGAAGCTTGAAACCAACAAAGGCCCCGGCATCACCAACCGGACGCGCTGGATGATGGCTTTCATCGGTGGGGCGATCATGGGATTTGGGGCACGCTTTGCCCGCGGCTGTACCTCCGGGCAGGCACTATCCGGTGGGGCGGTACTATCGGCGGGAAGCTGGGCATTTATGTTCGCCGTCTTTGGCGGCGGCTATGCCGTAGCCTACTTCGTCAGAAAGCTCTGGAACTAGGAGGCCCGTCATGACGATCTTTCCACTTCCTCTTTCACAGCTATTAGGTCACTGGGGCGCATACGTCGTCTACCTGCTGATCGGTTTTGGCTTCGGTGCCGTGCTGGAAATGTCCGGTTTCGGCAATTCAAAGAAGCTGGCGGCCCAGTTCTATCTCAAAGAAATGACCGTTCTCAAGGTGATGTTCACCGGCATCATCGTTGCGATGGTGCTGATCTTCACCGCGTCGGCGGTCGGCCTGCTTGATTACAACCTGATCTGGGTCAACCCGACCTATCTCTGGCCCGGAATCGTCGGCGGCCTGATCATGGGCGTTGGCTTCATCATCGGCGGGTTCTGCCCCGGCACATCGATGGTCGCAGCCTCGACCTTAAAGGTTGATGGCATGTTCTTCCTCGGCGGGATTTTCTTCGGAATCTTCATGTTCGGGGAGACAGTCAGCGAATTTGCCGGTTTCTGGAACTCATCCTACATGGGCCGCTTTACCCTGATGGACTGGCTCGGCCTGCCAACCGGCGTGGTCGTTGCCCTGGCGGTAGCGATGGCGTTGTTCATGTTCTGGGGGGCCGAACAGCTCGAAAAGATTTTCGGCAATGAGGACCCCAAAGACGCCCCGAAGTGGCGTTACGGCGCAGCCGGGGCGATGGCGCTGGCAGTCGTCGGCCTGATCGTGATCGGCCAGCCGACCAACGCCGACCGTTGGGGCCAGATCGCCGCAGAAAAAGAGGCCCAGTTAGCCGCGCGGGAGGTTCAGATTCACCCCGCCGAACTGGTGCACAACATCCGCGATAAGAAGATCAAAGTGGTGATGCTGGATGTGCGCGCCGAGGCTGATTACAACCTGTTCCACATCCAGGACGCCGAAAACGTCCCGCTGGCAGGCATCAGCACCATCGTGCCGGAACTGCATCTCGAA
>JBNKDD010000288.1:0-7466 GCA_050288085.1 Anaerolineae bacterium | reverse complement strand
CATAAGTTCTATTGACACTTGGTTTGGGGTCGTTTGTCTGATTTACCCCCCACTAAAGCGGTATCTGCCCCCTTTGCAAGGGGGGCGGATGATGCGAACACCGAAGGTGGAGCATCACGGGGGGTGAAATGGAATACGAAAATTAACTTAATAGAACAAAAGGGCCTGGCATTTACCAGGCCCTTTTTATCTTAATCAATCACCTCGCCAGACCGGAAAAGACAAACAGATCGAGTTGATCCCCTGGTCGTGTTCTTCCAGCCAGATACGCCCGCTGTGCTGGATCACGATCTGCTCGGCAATCGCCAGAGGAAATACATCGAAGAGATAAGCGCGTGCCCGGCTGTTGACCGGCACCGGCGTCCATTTTAATTGGACATAACGCCTTTTGTTGAGGGCGGCAATCTTAAATTTTTCCAGGCGGCCTAACTGCGTGATGATACCCTCAGCCATGATCGACAACGCGGTGTGGATATGCTCACGCGATGCCCGGATCGGAGGAAGGTCGGGTGGCAGTTCGACGGTCAGCGGGGCAGATATTTCTTTTCGCCAATCTTCGATCACTTCAGTGACGATCTCCGCCAGGTCAACCGGCCCCATAGCCTGTTCAGGCATATGACTGACATCCGTCCCATACAACCAGGCCACCTTCTCCCACAATGAAGCAGCATGGCCGACACCCTTCTGAACGATACGAGTCAGGTCTTTGATCTCGTACAGGTCTACATCACCGCTTGCCAGCCGGATGTTTAAAGCATCGCAGTATTGAGAAGCAAAATTCAACGGGCTTTGCATTTCGGTGAGGATCGCCCGTGCGATCAGCGTCTCCCGCCAGTTTTCGATCTCCCGCAGCAGCAGAACCGTAACCTGCCCGAACTCAAGCTCCATCACAAAGGGCGTTAAAGTCAGGCGTTTATTAAAGGTCACGACATCATAGCTTTGTTTCGGCTGATCATACTCCGGGGAAAGAAAGGCTTTTGTAAAGCTTGCCGCATCCAGGCGATCTTTCAGGCACAGCATCACAAAGTCCTCTTTATCCAACCCTAACACATCGCGCGGCTCATAGCCTAATAACTGCGCAGCCTCGTCATTAGCATAGATGACCAGTCCCCGGCTGTTAAAAACAATCAGCCCTTCATTCAAATGTTCGATTAACTCACGCCATAGATCGGTGCCCAATGTACGTGATGAGCGTCTCATATCTACCCGCCTTTATGCTTTTCGCTGCGACCCTATCCCGGAAAAACCTCCACAGCGATCTCAAGATTTACCCCCTCGACCTCCTGGGCAAGCAATGCAACCGCGCTTTCAACTCCCATATTTTCTAATTCGAGGGCAAGTTCCTGCGCTTCCTCCACTGAATCGGAGACGGCGATCCGCTGTGCAAACTGTTTGGCATCGCCAATGGTCAGCAAAATCTCATCAATTGTAGACCCGGCTTCGGATTCTTCACCAACAGCTTCGGCCAGTATCAGTAAATAGTTTTCCAAACCCACATTATCACCGGGATTATCCGCCCTGCCACTGCCATCCCAATCATCGAATTCCGGGCTGTTCACCCCAACAACAATGTTAATCACATGTTCGCTGTGTGTCTTGCCCCCGCCTAACGATCCATCATTGATCGCCTGTACGGCCAGTCCCAGGTGACTGTTATACTGCCGGGCCTGGAAGGCCACCCCATCGAGCAGCGCCGTTTTCAGGGGTTCTTCGCGGTGAACGGAAAACAACAGTTGCAGCCGCTGCGCCAATTCCGGATCAAGAAGACCCGTGTAAACAGCCTGATCGGACATAGCCGGGTCGCTGTCGTCGGCTGGCTCTACCGTAACCATGATACCATCAAATCGGCCCAGCAAAATCTCGCCATCGGGATCGGCATAGGCCAGGGTCAGTTCTCCACCGCTGACTTCGACCACCCCCAGGCTGACCGGCTCCACCTCCGCCCCAACCAACCATACCTCATAGACCGATCCATCCGGCGGGGGTTGCAGGCCGGTTAAGGACAGGGTCAGGGCCGCATCCTGAAAGACAACCTGCCCAACTGGGCTGTTCAGATCGACAGCCGGGGTAGGCTCAACCTCGGCTGGACTTACTTCCTCTGCCTCTGCGACTGTCGGCTCGACTTCCTCGGCGATTTCCTCGGTTTCCCGCGCCTCAACAAAATCAGGCGCAGGCGTTTCCGGGGGTGCGACATTAGCCTGTCCGTTTCGGCTGGTCACCAGGGCGATAATCCCGACAATCAGCCCCAGCAGCCCTATCACGCCAACCAGCCAGATCGGATTGAACCCGCGCCCGGCAGCAGTTGGACTGACGGTCGAAGTCGCAGCGACGCCTTGAACCTGGCCGGTGCTCATCATCTCCGTGGTATCGGGGACAGGCGAAATGTCGATCAGGTCTGAGTCGTCCAACTCAGACCGGTCAACCAGGCCAAGCGCAACGTTCAGAGCCGTAGATAAGGCCCCGGCGGTCTGGTAGCGCAGCGCCGGGTCTTTGGCTAAAGCCCGGTCGATCACTGCCTGCACCGCCGGTCTTGATTCGGCAAAGGGCAGCGGTTGGGGAATCTCCGTTATGTGCTTGAGCAGGATCGATGCCTGGGTTTCCCCCTCGAACGGCAGCCGCCCGGACAGCATCTCATACAGCATCACACCCAGGGCATAAATATCCGTCCGCTTATCAATTGACATCCCCCGCGCCTGTTCAGGACTCATATAGGCCGGGGTGCCGATCAACGTACCGGAGGCCGTCTGTGCCCCTGAATCGGCGATCCGGGCCACGCCAAAATCGGTCAAGATTGGATCAATATCGGCGGGGAGAGGCTTAGTCGGGTCAATCGGGCCGGTATCCGAGCGGAGAACAACATTAGCCGGTTTAACATCCCGGTGAACAATCCCCCGCGAATGGGCATAATCGAGGGCTGCCGCCAGCAAGTTGATCAGCTGGGCGATTACGCGATCAGGCAGGGATTTTTCCTGCCTACGCAGTTCCAGAAGGTAATCCTTCAACGAGGGGCCGTCAAGCAGTTCCATCACGATGTAAGGCTGCTCATCGAGAATATCAAAATCGAATACCTGCACGATATTGGGGTGTCGCATCCCGGCTACGGCTTGAGCCTCGGCGATAAAGCGGCCCATCAAGGCATCATCCTCAGATAGATGACTCATCATAACCTTGACAGCCACCGGGCGATTGAGGGTGGTGTGACGACCGAGAAAGACTTCGGCCATTCCGCCACGTCCAAGGAGTTCTTGAATTTCCACCTTTGAGATGGTGCGACCAATCCATTCTGGCATATACTGCTCTCTTAACGACTTTGCCTGGTACGTTGGGTAGTGTGGCATAATCTCGTGATGATTATACTAAACTCCAATAGATTGTACCGGACAAGCAAACAGGCTCGCCATTAACAAAAGACGAGCCTGTCTATCGAGGTCAGGCTAAATCCTCACCCGATTGTGGATTGGCCTATTCGAAATTGGCTACATCAGGCGGCACAACCCGGTAGATACCGTTCAGGTCGCTAAAGTAAATATAACCGTCCGGCCCGGTTGAGATCGCCACAGCACAGCGTGCCGGGGCCGTTTCCACCGTACCACCACCGATAATGCCTACACCATCGTCCGCAAGTTTGATGTAGTACATCCGACCCAGGTTGTAAGCACAATAGAACATATTATTGTGCCACTTCTCAAAAACGTCACCGGTATAGAACATGATCCCGGTGGGTGAGATGGGCGGTGTAAAGGACACAATCGGTGGCTCGTAGACATCGGGATATTCCGGTGGAAGGTTAGTGTCTTCACACAGGCCATCGATCCGCCAGC
The DNA here is from genome assembly GCA_050288085.1 of Anaerolineae bacterium. Classification (GTDB taxonomy): domain Bacteria; phylum Chloroflexota; class Anaerolineae; order Aggregatilineales; family UBA3940; genus JBNKDD01. The sequence goes on along the minus strand of JBNKDD010000288.1, from coordinate 3,645 downwards.
CGTAGTGCTTGCCCGGCAGGATGCGGTTAATCTCGTCGTCGCAGTCTGGGCCATTTTCCGTAGCATACATTTCACCAGTCTCCGGGTGGAACGCAAAGCCATAGGAGTTACGCAGCCCATAAGCCCAGATTGTCGAATCGGGAATGGGATTGTCGGGAGCAGGCTCGGCAGGCACAGTCGGCGTCATGCGATGCATTTTACCCTGAGGTGATTCGGGATCGTTGGTGCTGAGAATATTGTTGCTCGAACCCGGTGAAACATACAGCATCCCATCATGCCCGAAGCCAATCTCACCCCCATTCAAGATCGTCGATTCGGGAAAGGCATCTTCTACCATCCAGGCCACTTCGGGATTTTTGCCCTTGCCATTGTGCTCCTCGAAGCGCACGACCCGGTGCATGGGGCGTTCATATTCACCATCCGGGTCTGACCAGGTGTGGTATACCCAGATGTAGTGATTCTCTTCATAGTTGGGGTCAATGGCGATCCCCAGCAGCCCTTGCTCACCTTCTTGATTGGTCGGCAGCTCGATCACCGGCTTTTCCTGCAATTCGCCTTTTGCCGAGATCACCCGGACGGTACCGCTCTTCTCCGTCACAAACAAACGTCCATCCGGTGCCCAGGCCATATTGGTTGGGAAGATAATCCCCAACGCATAAGGTTCAACGACGTAGGCAACAGTCGGTGCTTGGAGTAAAGGCATTTCACCGCCAGAAGTTGCAGCGGCTTCGACATAGAGATCCTTGGAAGGAGCCGCCGTCTGGGATGTTCCGCTGCATGATGTAACCGCTGTCAGCACGATCAAGACAGCAAAAACGCTCTTAAGTCTCATCAGTATTTAGGGCGCTAACCTCTTATTGATTGGTATGGCTGGTTATTAATGAGAGGCGCGTCACCACTCCTTTCTGAACTAATGACCATAGGATGTTACAGAAAACATCCAAAACTGTTGCTATTCTAACATCCCTGGTTAGATTCAGGGTATTGTAACTTTCGTCACAAACAACCCAGTATTTAGTCATGATTTGAGCGAATCCAGAGTGGCACAAGGATGCAGGTAGTGCTACGATTGAGTATGCTCTTCAACTAGCGATCTGGCAAAAACATGGGCACTCAGGCTAATTATGAAAAGTACTACGACTCAGGTACACTGCGCGGCTTAATTCGGAGTGGCTTTATGCTGCTCAAAGCCCGGCGTGTCCCACCCCGATCAGGTGTTAAACCCCTTGAACACCGCCTGGCCGATCTCGGGGATATGATCTTGTATTTCCTGTTGATTGTCGTCTCCGCGACCATCCTGGATACCTTCCAGACTATCCGCACCCGGATCACCGGGGAACCGAGAGAGTTCCCACAGGGCTTCTGGCAGTTCTACCTGCACTGGGGGCTGCGAGAAGACCTCGGTCACTTTACCAACGAGACAGTAGGCTATCATCGTGAACACCCTGTCGAAGCCACTGAAGTCGATGACCTGAGCGCCTGGGTAATGACCGTGATCCAATTCCTATGGGGTTATGATGAATTGATGGGGGTGGTGTGGGACGAGTGGATCACGCTGCGGCGGCTGGCTGAGGTAGTCCAGGAAGCCGGATTTGGCAGTGATCCGCGCTTCTACCGCCTGACCCGGCAGTGGGAGCTGCGGCGGCCCTACAAGGCCCCGCTTAACGGAACCTATGCTGAAGTCCGGCTGGCGGCCTTTATGCAGTTTTTACAGCCGTTAAAGCGCGCACTCTTCGAAGAAGCCGGGGTCGTGTTTGAATTTATACTTAGCGAAGAAGACCGGGCCAGGCGAAATGCATTCCAAAGGCAAATGTCCTTGCTCACCCGTCTTGAACCGGGCCGCTACAGGGATCGCAAAATTCCCATCCCCCTGTGGGATGCCTGCGTTGGCCTGGTCATCAACGGCCAATATCACCTGATTAACGTGGTAACCCATGACGAAAATGGTGATCAGGTCGTCTATGGGCACGGCGGCACGACCTGGCCGCTCCAGTTCCGCAATGGCAGGCCGATCAGCCCGGAAGGTGATCTCCTGAAATCGCGCGGGGCACACCTATACCGTATCAAGGATGGCAAACGCGTAGGCTACCTGGATATGGCCCCTGTCTCGCAAGTTAAGTGGCAGATCAAGCAGATACTCGAAAATGTCACCCAGAGGCCCTTAGACTCAGAACAGGCAGTTGATCTCCTCCTGGCAGAAACACCACGGAAGTCACAGGTAGATCTGCGCCGTCTGCTGCCCGGAAAAACCAGGGAATCGCTCAGGCAGTTAAGGCGTGCCCCCGTCATCATCAACTGGGATGAACAGCACCCGCGTGATCGCCCATTGGCACAATTACGCCGGGCACACCGGGGAATCGGTGACCATGCCCTGACCATCATGCGGACGGAAAGCAGCATCCTCTTCGACCAGTCCCACATCTTCTTTGATGGTACCTGGTCGCTAGCCGTTGCAGAGGTGCTGACCACCGCCGCTATTCAATGGTGCAAACGATGCATCACCATCACCCCCGGTGAGATTACCCCGGTCGAGCCTTTGGCACTGGAAGCCTCTAACGAGTTCCTCAGAGAAGCCGCCGCCAAGCGCCAGACGCCGGAAATTTCCGCCGAGACGACGATCTGGGATGCCATTCCCCAGATTTCCAGGCTGCGGAAACTGCTCACCGAGCGCGGCATGCGCCTGACCGTCAACGATCTGCTGGTGATCACCCGGATCTTCCACGCGGCCCATTACTCACCTTATGCGAAGGTTCAGGAAGAAATTGATGCCCTCAAAGAGGACCCGCGCACATCGGTTGAAAAACGGGCAGCAGCGGCCATTGACCACTCACTGGATCGGGGACGTGTCATCAATCCGGCTTTATACATCCCGATCGATGCTTCGCCGCAGGAACCCCATCAGCGCATCTATCCCGATAATTTCCGAATCCTGTTGGAGACGCGTGAAAGAGGCGGGTCGATGGATAACCTGGTCTGGGTCTGGGATGATACCTGGGATGCCTACCAGCGATTCCGCAAGTTCGATCCGGCGGATACCCCGGAAGGGATCGCCGCCTTCAAAGAATTCGAAAAATATCGGGAAACATTACTCAGCAGCCTCGCGAACTTCTCGATCATCCTGGCCGCCAATAAAGCCGTCGCGCTGCGCGGCCAGAGCATGACGATTGCGGTTGCCAAGCTGCTGCTTCATCTTCCCATCTGGGCACAGAAGTTCCTCAACTCGTTCCCGGAAAAGTTCCCGGCCATGAACGAAGTGATCAAGGGTGACGAAGTCTACTCAAACGTAGGCCGTGTTGCCCCCGGCTCGTCCCTGACTCGTTTTATCACGGCCAAAGATGATGGCAACACCAAAGCTCTAGCCTGGGGTGTCCTGACCGATGATGAAGATCGCCTGTACGTCACCATGCGTGATTTCCGTCCTCACGTTAAACCGCTGGTACAGGCGGGACGAATTGACCTGGCGCATCGAATGGCCCAGGATTACGTAGTAGCTTATACAAGCGACTTGATCGGATTGGTCGCACGGCTCACGGCGATGCTTCAAGCAGAGGAGCCAGGAAGATAAACACACTGTTTGCCTGATACCCCCCATGATGCTCCACCTACGGCGTTCGCATCATCCGCCCCCCTTGCAAGGGGGGCAAA
>JBNKDD010000287.1:0-7497 GCA_050288085.1 Anaerolineae bacterium | reverse complement strand
TTGCAGCCGCATCTTGATCCGTCCTTCACTTTTTGACAGATCTTATCCTATTTTGTCCCCATTTTTGGAACGGTCACCATCAGGAGCGATAAGATGGGGAGAACAAACCGCAAAACCATTTTGATGCTGGGCGAATGCTTCATTCCGGCCCGCCCTTTCCTCTTCAAGATTACGAGAAGTCGGTAAGCTATTTCGACGGCCTGAGTCCCTGATCCGGCGCACCTGAGTGCGTGGAGGTCGCTACACTGTCTCCAACTCCTCTATTTGCCGGATAGCACGACGAGTCAGCCATAGTGGAATGAACCCGAACACACCGAAGGAGCAGTCGATCAACCGCCAGAAGAATGGGATACCCCGCACCGGCCCAAAGATCAATGCTAATGGCAGTACCAGCACACAGGCGATCATGCCAAACTCGATCACCCAGATATTTTTAACCGGGTCTCTGAGCGGCCCCACAAAAGCGATGGCAATCACAATGTGGGCAAAGGCCAGCCAATCCGTCCCATAAGCGATAAAAGGATACTGCCGGTGAGTCGCGGTCAGTCCCTGGTGAACAAAAGCGATCCATTCGGCCATCGCAGGCCAGAGGCTTTCCACGAACGTTCCCAACCCCAGCAGTTTGATCAGAATGTTTATCTCCCACTGGAGCGGGAATGCGGTAATCCCGCTCACAGCCAGTGCAGCTATGAAAAACATGATCAGCCATTGGACCCGTTTTCTGAGTATTTGAGCATCCATGCGTTTCCTCCCATTGATGGCGTAATTATCACCGGAAAAGCATGATCAGGCTGTTAAACACATCAGAGTAGAAGCTCCCTTCGGCATGCCGGGCCAAAATAAAGGGCAGTTCCGGGTCACCGATGAATGGGCTGAGTGTATAGGCCATCTGGGTGCCAACAAAACCATACAGCAGCATCCACATGGTAGCGACCATTTGCCGCATTCCCCGCCCTTTGGCGGCCTCTTCGCCATTCTCCCCACCGTTCTCTTCATCCCCGGCTTCGGTTATTACATTGAGTCCCTGCCGCAAGAACCAGACCCCCGTCCAGCCTGAAATCGTGAAGAAAAGGACGTTGAGCAGTTTAAAAAATGCGTAGCTGTCGCCGGTGATCAGGAAGAAAAGGGTGATCGGTGCAAAGCTGAACAGCATCACCGACGTGACCGTGATGGCCGTCAGGGCAAGGGCAATGCTCTGAAGCGCGGTCTGCTTCGAACCGAACAGGATATTGAAAAAATGCAGCGATGGGGCACAGATTAAGAGGGTGATTAGAAACAGTGCGGGCAGCTTGATCATTGATGCCAGCGCCTGCAACACACTATGATTGAACCCCATCACCATTCCATACATCGCCAGGAAAACTGAGGATGAGAGCAGCATAATCCGGATTAACCGGAGATTGTTTTCGCCTTTTTGTATGGCTTCAAAGAACGCGGTACGGTTGCGTAGGATATCTTCAATGATTGATAGATCTTTCATATGGCCCCCTTTTTCCACCATCTTACGATCAGGAGGCCAACCGGCACGACGGCCTGAGTCCAGGATAAAAAGCACTCGTGTGCTTGACCCAGCCGCGTTCTGCTGTTACTGTGTTTTACATGCTTACCATATTACTTGTTGAAGATAATCTCAGGCTGCAAGAAGCTCTGAAAGCCGGATTGGAAGCTACCGGCGAGATAGAGGTAGCAGCCCACTGCGCATCCGGGGAAGAGGCGTTGGATATCTGCCTGTCAAACCAGGCAGTGGAAGCCATCCTGATGGATGTAGCCCTCGCCAGTGAGATCAACGGAATCGAAGCGGCAGTCGCTATCCGACGAGAATTTCCCCGTTTTCCGGTGGTGTTCTACTCTATCCAGGATGATGATGCTTACTACCGCGCTTTTCGTGATTCGGGCATCCTGAGCCACTACGCCTACGTGCGTAAATCAAATTACCTGCTGCCTGAAATGATCGTCCCCCTGCTCAAGGATGCGGCTGCCGGGCGCAGCTTTATTGATCCCCAGATCGAAGTACGGGTGCAGGAGGTTCGCCACAGGGATGCACACGATCCGATGGCCCTGTTAGAACCGAACGAGCAGCAGGTAGCCTGTATGCTCGCCCAGGGGATGACCAACCAGGAGATCGCCGAAAGGCTGGGGTTCCGAGACAAGCGCACGATCAGCCGCACCAATGGACAGATTTACGCTGCCTGGGGATTAGTCGAAACTGCCGTTGATGAAAAAGTAGCCCGCACCAGGGCCGCGATCATCGTACATAACCGGCGGCTGTTCCGCTGGGATGAAACCGGGCAGCCGATGGTCATGGACAAGCGCGGCGAGTGGGTGATCTGGGATGGGCTGCCATGACTGGTTCCTTCGGGCTCGATTGGGCAACGGCTTCAGTCTCCCTATTTAACACAATCCTGCTGCTGTGGTTGGGTTTTACGATCCTGCTTAATGCCGATAAACGCGGGGTGGGAGTATGGGTGATGGGCGGCGGGCTGCTATCAGGCGGAATCTTCTTCATCAGCCATACGGCCATTCTGGGGCACGGTATAAGTTTACTGGCAAAAGGGTTGGAATTCTGGTGGCAGATAGGCTGGATACCGGTTATTGTTTCTCCCTTTACCTGGTATGGTTTGACACTGTGGTATGGAGGTTTCTGGAGCCAGCCACATGGAAAACTTCGCCGCCGCCACCGGTTATGGTTCTACCTGGTAAGCCTGATCGGCATCACCCTGTTTATCCTGGTCGGGTTCACTCATGCTCTGCCATCATTTACCCAGCTTGCGCAGCTTGATCTATCAACTACCCTGACCATCAACGGACTGCCGGTGCTGTTGACGATCTACCCGGTATTTATCGTCCTGTGCATTACACTCTCGGTTGATGCCTTACGACACCCGGCCCCGTCAGCGCGCATCATGGGCGAACAGGCGCGGGAACGTACCCGCCCCTGGCTGATGGCCGCCTCCATAACCCTGTTAGTTGTGAGCCTGTTGGTGGCATGGTTCATCATCTGGGCAATCAACAGCGCACAGATCAGATCGTCAGGGAGGATCATGCATTCGACAGCCTGGTTTGATCTGGGCATTGGACTGCTGATTGCCGTCTCTACCCTTTTCACCGGGCAGGCAGTTGTCTCCTATGAGGTCTTTACGGGAAAAACGCTGCCCCGGCGGGGGTTTCTCCGGCATTGGTATAACGCGGTAATCCTGGCCGGTGGCTATTCATTATTGGTAGGCTGGAGCCTGGCGATCCAACTGCGTCTTATTTACAGCCTCTTATTGACCACGCTGCTCATGGTTGCTTTTTATGCCCTGTTCAGTTGGCGGTCCTTCGCCCACCGCGATCAATTTATGTCGCAGCTCCGTCCATTTGTACACAGCCAGCAGTTGATGGAACACCTGGCAGATGACACCCCATCCCGCGCCACCGTCATTTTCCAGGCATTATGCCGGGATGTCCTCAATGTGAAACATGCCCAACTGCTTCCAAAGGGCGCATTGGCTCCCCTGGTTGGTCCCACCCTGAGCTATCCCCTGGAAGCCACCTATTCAAACATCTCTCTTCCCGGCCAGATAGACCCAAATACCAGTTTCCTGTTTATAGACGATCACCCGCAGTTAAGATGGGCGATTCCTTTATGGGCAGAACGCGGTTTGATCGGTGTGCTGTTCCTGGGTGAAAAGTTCGATGAGGGGTTATTTTCGCTGGAGGAAATCGAAATCGCCCGTGCGACCGGTGAGCGAGTAGTCGATATGCTCGCCAGCGAAGAGATGGCCCGGCGGCTGGTCGGCCTTCAGCGGCGGCGGATGGCGGAAACCCAGGTACTTGACCATCGTACCCGGCGCGTACTTCATGATGAAATCCTCCCCGAACTCCATATGCTGGTGCTCAGTCTGGCCGGGATGAGGAGCGAAGAGGCCCGCTTACAGGAAGCCCTCGACACCCTCTCTTCCCTCCACCAGCGTATCTCTGACCTGATCTATGTCCACCCAGGATTGCTTGCCCATCAGGGGCCGGTGAGCGATTTTTTCGCCATGTTGAAGCAGATGGTGCAGGCAGAATTTGCCGGTGAATTCACCTCGATTACCTGGACCGGGGATACACACATCCCTCAGCTTGAGGCGCTGACTCAAGAAGTCGCCTATCATGCTGTTCGGGAGATTGTTCGCAATGCAGCTATCCACGGGCGCGGCGATAACCCACAGCGAGAACTCAACCTGGCGTTGACCATCGAATGCAACGGGCAGTTCCGTATTACTATCCAGGATGACGGGGTTGGAACTGACAAAGGGATGGGCGATCATCATGGTGGGCTTATCCTTCACAGCACCATGTTAGCCGTTGTCGGAGGCACACTGACAACCGAGTCGAGCAAGGCTAAAGGAACGACGGTCAGGATACAGGTTCCCATTCGGGGAGAGCGAACAGCCCAACCTGGTTATTTTCACGCCGATTCCAGGTAGTCTACCTGGTGCGCTTCTGATAAATCCGGGACATCTAATTGATCGGCCAGTTTGTGGATGACTTTGACCGGGATAGGACGGCTTCGCCGTTGGTTGCGTTTAAGTAGTTCAGGCCAGGGGGCTTCGACGTAAATAATCCGTACTCGTGCATGATAAGTGGCAAAGAGATCGATCAGCCCATGCCGCATCTGGCGGGTGGTATTGGTTGCGTTCCAGACAAAGTTCTGCTGCTGCCGTAAATACTCGCGTGCTATCTCTCTGGCTCGCCTGCCGATTGGTCCCTGATTTTCCTCCGGGCTGATTCCCATTTCAGCACGCAGGGCATCCAGCGAGATCACCGGCCAGTTAGATAAGTGAGTTTGAACATAGGTATCTTTCCCTGCTCCGGGCAGCCCAGACATCAAGATCACTTCACATTGTGTATCGTCATAAGCTTCATACAACGGGCTGCGGGATGGGCGGCGAAAGTATTCAAACCGGCTGTGATCGGAGGGAAACGGGTAAGGAGAAGACCAACATTGATGCTCCTGGCAAAAATCCCGGTAGAGGTCGATTTTCTCCAACAACTCTTGTTGATCGTCGCATACCCGGCCCAGCACGTCGGCAGTTGCCAGCATAGCTAACAAATTGTTCCCGAACAAGCTCGGCGTGATCACGGCGCGTTCCATATCCGGGTTTTTAAGCAGCCGCAAAGGCAGTCCATGATACCTGACCAGCGCCCCGATCTGCTGCCGTATTAGTGGGGGCGGTCCACTGTCAGGCCAGTTGTGATACAGAAGACGCTGTGCCTCGCGGGCTCCGATCACCGCATGCCCCGGCGATTTAACCCTCCCATTCTGTATGATAGTCGTTATCGGCTTGGCAACATCATGTAGAAGCGCGGCAGCAAACATGATCGAACGGTTTGTCTGATCAAGCTGTCGCCAGCCATCATCTGCGACAAGCGCTTCCACAACCATCCGGGTATGGATCAGCACATCTCCCTCGCCATGATAGATCGGGTTTTGCGGGCACTCTGCCATATCTTTCAGCCAATCGAATTGGTTAAGCAGCGAATCCCAGTCTATTAGAAAATCAGGAGGGGCAGGGCAGAACGGAAATGTCCATGAGGTATTCATGTCGGTTAAACCTTGAAGATATCCACACCCGGCGCAAGCCGGTTAGGAATGATAGGCCGTGATAACCAATGGCTGTCAGATTGTAGCACTGCGGTCAAGAAGCTGGCCCGAACGAATTTGTAGCGCTCCTGGACTACCCCCTCTTCTTCGACCTTGATATACAACCCTTCCATCGTTTCGCCCGGATCGGTTTCACGGAGCGCTCGATCAACATCCAATCCCTGTTTTTCGGCCAGTTCTTGCAGTTCTAACAGATGGCCGGGTCGGATGAAATAGGACGGGCCAATCAAGTCAGTCAGAGATGAGAGCGCCGTAAAAGTTCCCTCGTCCAGCACCTTAACAGAAACAACCGGCAGCCCATTGAGCATTTCCTGGCGGCGGGCGGTGCTCAGAAATTGGCCGCTCGTTTTATCAAGGATATCAAATTCCATAAAGTAATGCGGTAGGTGATTGTAGAAGATCGTGTGGCGGGCATACAGCCACTCGCCATACATCACGTACTGATCGCGGAGCACCGGCCACAGTAAATGGGCGTGTGTATACGCCCACTGCTTGAACAGGTTAAAATGCCGCTCCCTTCGCCCACCGGTCAGGTAGTGGCCTCGACTTTGCAGCCTGAGCTGACCCTCAGCCGAGAAGCTGATAGCGGCATTGGCCCCATCCATTTTTTCCTCGATCACCAGGTAGCGCCCCTCGATCTGATTGAATGGGATGGCGCTCAGATCCTCATCACCGGGCTGTAGGCGTGACCCTTCGATGTGGTGTGTTCTGGGATATTTAATCAACCTATCGTCATTCATCGTTGACATTAACCACCACGATCATATGATTGTGAACATACTCGAACTTTGCCCGTCGAATGCCCAGCATGGACTGCATCCGGGATTGGGTCAGCAGGTGGATATGTTCGGGATTATTATCTTCCCTGGATGGAACCGAAATGATCACAAATCTTTGTGCCACCCTGATGATTTCCCCCAATGCAGCTTCGATCTGTGGAATATGTTCCAGCACCTCCAGCGCAGTGACCACATCAAAGCTGCGATCCTCAAAAGCCAGATTGGTTGCATCCGCATGACAAACCTTGAAGCGTTCAATGCCGCCTGACTCAACGGCCTTTAACTGCCTGGCCCGTTCCGGGCTGGCATCAATGGCTGTAACCGGGAGAGCCGGGAAGCTATCCAGCAGCGGCCATAAAAAAGTACCTCGTCCACCGCCGATATCAAGCAGGTTGGCCGGATAAATTCCCCTCAAAGCACCGAGTACCTTCTGGACACGCGGCAGGATACTGCTTCGTTTATAACGGTAGAGCCGCAGTCCGGCCTCCTGCCCAATAGTATACAGGCGAAGCATATCCTCATCAGACAGTTGATCAAATGGCTTCTGAAGAGACTCCGGCAGATCAAAATCTTGAGATTGTTGATAGTGTCCGCGCACATAAGCGGCGGCAAATGGAAGATAATAATTATTCATCATCGGGTGTTTTCTAAATCCAGGACCTGGCTTCAACGGTAAATCTCACCCCCAGAGTCTATAATTAGTCTATGTCTATGCCAATTCTCGCCACCAAGCTTTATATTCCCCCTCCGCGTCCTGAACTTGTCCCACGTCCCCGCCTGATCGAACGATTGAATGAGGGCCTGCACCGCAAGTTGACCCTCATTTCGGCTCCTGCCGGATTTGGCAAAACCACCCTGGTCAGCGACTGGCTGCGGCAGATAAGCCGGCAGATTCCGGCAGCATGGCTTTCATTGGATGAAGATGACAACGACCCGGTACGATTTTTTACTTACCTGGTTGCCGCGCTGGAAACCGTATTGCCAAATCTGGGAAGCGATGTTTTAGCCTTGCTGCAATCTCCGCAACCCCCGCCGCTCAAGTCATCGTTGACCATGTTGATTAACAGCATCACCGCCGCCGAATCATCG
>JBNKDD010000286.1:0-7518 GCA_050288085.1 Anaerolineae bacterium | reverse complement strand
ATCGGCGATGGTCAGTGCAGCCAGCACACCTGGATCATCTTCGACCGCCTCGCCGTTTGTCCACACTGCCACCAGCCTGCTGCCATCGGGCAGCGCAAAGGCATAAACCATCACGTTGTCAGCTTCACTTTTTACAGACACCACCAGATCGATTGGCTCTGCCCCGGCCATCGTGTCGCAGATATTGTGGATCGGCTCCATATTATCCTGGAAGAAGGTGTTGATGGTCACGTTGGTATCAAGCCCGCGATGCATCACAATTACCCGCACGTAGTACTTGGCCCCGATGTCCGGGCTGACCGGCGGCCCTCCGGCCCAACCCTCCTCGCTCACCGTCCGCCACAAGAGCTCGTCGGCAAAGTACTCCCCTGTGAAGCCCTGGGACTCCGCCAGTTCCTTGATCTCCTGCACCAGCTGGGGGTAGTCCTGGTAATAAGGATCGCCGGGGATGTTATCGTAGAATGGGTGCCACGAGATACCATCCACCAGTTGGACGACCCCGGATTGAAGGAGTCCGGTCAGGTAGTCCATGTCAACACTGAAGCGCTGGTAGTTGCCATAACCGAGATACCCTTCATCCCAGTTCCCCTGCATCCCGCCGATGATGATCCGGGCGTCGGGATCTGCTTGCCGGATGACGGGCACCACCTGACTAACTACGTTGGCGTAGTCGCTGACGGTGATATCGCCCGGCTCATTCCAGATCTGGTAGTGGCGAATGCTGCCCTTGAAATGCGGCACGACAAACCGGACGTAGTCTAGATAGCGGTCAATTTCATCCTGGCTTTGGAAGGTGGTTCCATAAGGACGAAGATCGGCCCCCATCCATAGATCAAGCACGATGTTCACATCATGGTTTACGTAATCAGAGATCAGTTCATCGACCGACGGCGGAATCGACTCCAGGCTGAAGATCTTGAGATCATTCCCATCGCCCCAGAACTCCGTCAGGGATTGGATCCGGATCCACTTAAACCCATTCTGGTAGACGTGTTCCGTATCGCTGTACCGGTCATAACCTTCAAAGTGAACGCCGATGTGGTTGTCAGGCAGATCTTCCGACTGTTTAGGTGACAGCCGGGTGAGCGGCAGGTCATTGCCCGCTTGCAGGGACGGATCAGGTGGTGGCGTCAAAGTTGGCGTTGGTGTTATTGATTCCGGCGGCAATGGCGTATCGGATGGAGCGGCAGTCGGCGTGACCGGTTCAACCGTCGCAATGGTGCAGGCGGTGAGTGCCAGCACGCCGGTTAGCAGGGTGGCAAAGATCAATAAGCGTTTCATGTGATACTCCCTGAGTGTGCCCGGTTGGTTGGGGATCAGTATGCCGCGTCAGGGGATCGGAGTCAAGGTTGGCGTGGGAAGAGGGGACATGATGCCCCAGATGTCTTCCCCAGGAGGAGCTGGCCCACCATAAACCCATTGCTCAGCCATGATGCAGAAGCTATCAATAAGCGGGCAGGGCCGGGAATATGTGATATCCACAATAGTACCACCTTCAAACACTCCGCCTAGGAAGATTCCTTCATCCGTCCAATATACGCCTTTTGTCGGATGTTCTACATGTATACTCATACCCAATTCATCAATAATGTGGTCAGGTTTACCGTATTGCTCCACGAAAGTAAACAAATCAGCATTCTGCTTACTTTCATTAAAAACTCGGATGCGAATAACTTGATTGTTTCGAAAATAGATGGTTGGGCGGGCCAAAGATTCGCCTAACCGCTCCTCGTAGTGATACATAGTTCCAGTCGACCAATCGTTTGTGATCTTTTCCGGTGTACCCAGCATGGCAAGCACATCCTCAGTCGTTGATTTGCCGACAGTCAGTCCGTTCCAGGATGGCCCTTCAGTCGGCCACCTCACGAGATAAACTCGCCAGCTGGTGATGGCAGCCAGGAAAAGCAGCAGCCATAAACTGAGCCTGATCCGCCGTCGCAGATCAGGTTTCTGGGTGGCCTTTTCCTCTGACTCAAGTTCACTGTTCATGTGGTGCTCCCAGTTAATCAGGGATGAATATGGCGCGTCCGGGAGTGGGGGTCAAGGTTGGTGTGGGAAGGGGAGACATGATGCCCCACTCATCCTTACCAGGTGGAGCTGGCCCACTAAAGTTCAATTGCTCAGCCAAGATACAGAATCTATCAAAAATCGGGCAGGGACGAAAATATGTAACAAGTGGGGCGGGACTTTCTGGAGACAGTGTACTTACATAGATTCCCTCATCCGACCAGTACACTCCTTTTGTAGTGACCGGTGAGTGTGTATTAATCATCACCTCATCTGCAATTAAGTCAGGTTTGCCGTATTGTTTCACAAAAGTCAACAAGGTAATATCCTGCCCACTAGCAACTCGTATCCGAATGACTTGATTATCTCGAAAATAGATGATTGGGTGACCCCAATTATTATCTATCCATTCCTCATAGTGATATACAGGCTCAGTCGTCCGTTCAGTCGATGTCCATGCTGGCTCGCCCAGCGCAGCAATCACATCGTCAGTGGTTGATTCGCCAACCGTCAATCCATGCCAGGTTGGGCCTTCAGTCGGCCACCTCACGAGATAAACTCGCCCACCGATGATGATAATCAGCAGAAACAACAGCCATAAACTGAGCCTGATCCGCCGTCGCAGATCAGGTTTCTGGATGGTCTTTTCCTCTGACTCAAGTTCGCTGTCCATGTGATGCTCCCTATAGGCCCAATTTGATGGGGATCAGTCTACTGTCGCCGATCCAATGATCTATGAATTACTGGCCTTCATCTTCGGGAGCAATGCCGTCCCGATCCAGTCTTAATCCCAGACTGGCCGCTATGGCGCGGGCATTCATCAGGAACCCCGCCAGCATATCGACACTGCCATCACCACCGGTCTGCAAGATGTGAAGTTCGTCAGCCTCTGGCAGATTAGAAGCCAACTCCGGCAGCAGATCGATCAGGCGACCGGTCAGGTCTCCATCACTGGCTAGATTGCGTATTTCTTGTTGAATACGCTCGATTTCTGTCTCGCGCTCCTTGATCGCCAACCTCACCTGATTGGCGGCTTCTTCTAACTCGAGCTGGATTCGTTGGGCTTCCTGCTGGCGCTGTAGGTCTGCTGACTGCCGGGCTATCTCCAGTTGATCGGTTAATCCCTGGACCAGCAGCTCAAATTCTGCCTCGATTTGTTTGAGGGTGGTTCTCCGCTCATAGGCCGCTTGCTCGGCTTCCAGTTTGGCGGCATTGAGCCGGGCTTCTTCTGCCAGTTTGGATAACGCCGCTTCAACTTCGTTCTGATATCGCAAACCCTCAGCATTCAGCCGGGCCTGATGAGCCTCTGTCTGACTGCGCTGTTTGGACAGTTCGATCGCCGCTTGCGTCTCGGCTTCGGAGGTTTCCGCCTGCTGGCGTGATTCCAATTCGCGCTGCCGGATCTGCTCCTGCATTTCCAGATAGCTCATACGAGCCGCCTGTTCCTTCTCATTGCGGAAGGGAGCCTGCAAGTTCTCCCATAGACGCTGCGAGCTGACCACCGCTTCTTTGATCTGCACCGTAACGATCTTGATTCCCAGGCCATCCCCCGACTGCTCGCTGTCATCCAGCCGCCCTTCCGCGACGGCTTTCAGGCGGGTGGTCAGTTCCTCGATGATCGGTTCTTTGTCCGTCAAAACTTCCTCGATGCTCATCGTGGCGATCTTATCTTTAATGGCCGCTTCGGCCTGCTCACGAAGCTGGGCGTTGACGATCCCCAGCGGATCGCGAGAGTCTGAGAAATCGAGCTTCTTGTAAGCCACATTAAAATCCTCGATCTGCCATTGGACATAAGCCAGAATATTCAGACCCTGCTTTTCTTTGCTGATGCAGTTGGCGACGATGCCGATAGTCTGCATGGCAGCGGGCACCACGAGGTACGAATCGGTATTGGGCCGGTAACGAAAAGACAGGCCCAGCCCGATGGTGACCGGATCTTTACGCCCTGAGCGGGTATGCACGACATAAACACTGGGCGGCACCACCACCCAGCGCCAGAACAAGAAGCGGGTTTCACGTACCCGGATCGGCTCCTTCTCCATCTGGAGTTCTTCTGATGTGGGTAAACCGCTCAGCGGTGGCGGGGGTGGCTGGTAGTAGGCTGGCTGTTCTGGCGGCGATGCACGTCGGGCACGACGTTCTAATGATTGTTTTTTGAAAGTTTGTACATCACCATCTATCGCCCGTTCCTGCAAGTCCGCCGCAAATTCGTCATCTTCAGGCTCAATGGCGTCTCCCGCCATCTGTGCGACATTTTGCGCCTGGAAAACTTTTGCTGCTGCTACACGTTTCCTGCCCATATTTATGCTCCTTTTGCTTAAGACGAAATACGCGAGATTACGACGTTTCCTGTCTCATCGAGCGGACGTTTACCATTCTCATCTAAATACCTATTATAAAGCATCAGCGGTGCAGGCATTGAGTGTCAGCACGCTGGTCAGAAGGGTAGTCAAGATCAATAGGTGTTTCATGTGGTGCTCCCTATGTGCCCAATTTGATTGGAATCAATAAAACACGCCAGATTCATTCAAAGACAATACAGGGATTTTCGTCATCCAGAGCTATTTCTACGAACTCTTCCACTGTCAATCCAAACACTTCCTCAATTGGCGAAAACCCAGCGGCGCGAAGGTATTCTCCAAATGCGGCGTTCTGAACAGAGTCTAAGCCAGTTTCCATTATGTCATCGAACGGTTCAACAATATGGTTCAGTGTAGTTGCTGGAATTTGGTTTAAGCAATAGTTGACCACAATTTTGGTCTCATCATCAATGACTTGTTGTTCTAGAGAAGCATCTGTGACGGATTGTGAAACAATTCCTTCATAATATAACAGCATCAATCTAACAAGACTTCCAGTAGAGTCGGCATAGATTACTGAAGGGCTTCCTAGTTCTTTGATGATTTGCTGTGGTGTGGGGATCTTGTATTGCCCAAATGATATGGTGTCGATGTGAATACCCTTCAGGATACCTGTTTCTTGATCAATACTGGTATTAAGTGCCAGGCTCCCAATAGTATTTCGTTCGCTATCTTCTAAATCCCATGAATACCCTATAATCTCCATATCTGGAAATCCGGTAATATCAGTCGATACTCTTAAGCCCTCCCTGATACCCAGTAACTCATCAAACATCATCAGAACATCTTCTTTATCGGATTCCCCGACGCGTAAACCCTGCCAGCAAGGAAGTTGACACATGGGGTCAGTGCTCGGAGCAAACTGGAACCCATTAGCAATAGGCGAATCAAGAAAATCGGGGGTGGGTGACGGCGGTGGCCACGTCGGAAATGGGGTGCGGGTTGGCGTTGGGCTGACAGTCGGCAGTGGGGTATCGGATGGGACGGCGGTCGGCGTGACTGGTTCGACGGTTGCAGCGGTGCAGGCGGTCAGGATCAGCAAGGTGGCGAGGATCAATAAGCGTTTCATGTTATGCTCTCTTTGTGCCCGGTTTGGCCCTTATTTAGGCTCTTCTATTGTGAAGCAGGGGTTTTCAGTTTGCATCGCAATCTCAGCGATTTCCGCTGCACTTAAGCCAAGCACTTCTTCTGAAGATTCTTTGTTTCCAAGTATCCAGAGCCAGCCTTTATGGACAATATCCCGAGGCTCGTGTTTGATATCTTCGAATGGAGAAACAAGGTAATAATCACTGGCTACTACCGGATCATTAAGACACAGACGGCTTTTGGTCTTGGCCTCTTCTTCAAAATAGGTTGCCCTCACTGAATAATGCAGCACAATCCCTTTGTTATATACCAATACAAAAGCAGCATGATCATCAACTTCAGGGGTTAGATAAATCTGGTCGGGTGCTCCTATGGTTACTAAGCTCTGCCTGGGGGTATAGATTGTAATAATGGTGCCATCACCCTCGACCTGCGTTATGTGGAGACCTTGAAAAATGGTGTTGGTTTCAATATCGGTCAGCACATCAATGGCGAAGTATGTAAAACCAGGATATGTTGGATCAGGTAGCTCCCACCAATACGATACCATCCTGGTTCCTGCTATTTCATAATGACCAACATCGCTTTCCAGATAAGGGATAAATGACTCTGCTGATACATCCAGACTGAACACCCGATTAAGCATAAGTTGAATGGCAGCAACATCAGACTCGCCGACTCGTAACCCCTGCCAGCAGGGCAGCTCACACTCACCATCATAAGGGGTGAAAAACACATCTCCGCCGGGATTCGGGTTGAAGAACTCCGGTGTCAAAGTGGGTGTCATGGGTTGCAGTGTTTCGGTGACAGTCGGAGTCGGAGAAATGGCAGTGGGTGTTGCTGTGGGAGTCGGTGTAGGCGTATCGGATGGGGCGGCAGTCGGGGTGACCGGTGGAGGTTCAAAGGCCGGTGCAAGCATCGTCAAAAAGGCTAAAATGCCCAAAGCAGCAAAGACAGCCGGAACCAGTATCGGGATGAGATCTCTATCGCGTTTCATGTAGTGCTCCCAAAGTGCGCCCAATTGATGAAGCCAGTATGCTGGATTTGTGAGTGTTAGTCAAGATCCCGACCGGGGAAATTACACATCCCTGGTGGTACATGAATCGCCATAACTATGTTACACTGGGTGGATATTAATTGCCGTATTGCTGAATGACTCTTCACCTACTTTGAGGTTATTCCATGCCTCTCCAATTCACGCCGTACATCTTTGTCTCCGGCATAACACTGGCGATCTTGATCGGGTTGGCGGTTGCCATCTGGCGGCGGCGGCCCGGCACGGGAGCCGTCCCCCTGTTTGTGATGCTGATCGGCGTCGCCATCTGGATCACAGGCAATGCCGGGTCGATTACGATGGTTCCGCTCACTGCCAAGAAGATTGCTACCATCTTCGCTTATCTGGGGATCACGCTGGTTCCTCCTTCGTGGCTGGCTTTTGTACTCGAATATACCGGGCGTGAGCGCTGGCTGACGCGCCGCAACATTTTGCTGCTGGCTATCCACCCCATCCTGATCCAGATCGTGACCATCACCAGTGATTTTCATAAGCTGTTCTGGACGAAACGGGTTCTGGAAAACAACGGCGGTTTAGTCTTTATGACGACCGCTTACGGTCCCCTGTTCTGGGTTCATTCTGCGTACTCGTATATCCTGCTGCTGGTTGGCTCCGTTCTCCTGATCAGCGCCTTCATCCGGTCGCCGCAGGTCTACCGCGGGCAGATGTTCTGGATGCTGGTCGCTATCGTTTCTCCCTGGGTCGCCAATGCCTTATTCATCCTCAGAATCTCCCCGCTGCCCAATTATATTGACCTGACGCCGTTGGCTTTCACGGTCACCGTCCTGGCGATGAGTTGCAGCGTGCTGCGCTACCAGTTGACCGACCTGGTTCCGGTGGCGCGGGACATCGTAGTCGAGGGGATCAGCGACGCGGTGATCGTGCTGGAGCAGGAGGAGGAGCTGGACGTCGTGGTCGAGGCCAGCCGCCGCCTCGGCGTGCGCCCCGTCGTCGGGATGCGCGCGAAGCTCCGCACCAAGCACGCGGGCCACTTCGGGTCCACGTCGGGGG
>JBNKDD010000285.1:0-7530 GCA_050288085.1 Anaerolineae bacterium | reverse complement strand
TAATTCAAGAAAAACTGACGGATGAACTTCGCCAGGAAGCTCATCAGTTACATAGAAGAGTGGGTGATCACGAGAGGCTTCAATTAAAGGCAACACTACGAGCAATGCGCGATTTGTATGAAATTTCATTGCCGAGATTGATGTTTGTTGTTCGGCGTGTGATCAAAGTTGAACAAGGACTTGCGCAAGGACCAAGCGATGAGGGGCTTCTGAGCATTTCTTCATCCTTAGATTGGTATGAATCTTTTGTAAAACCGGGACATGATTTACACCCTATTCTGGGTAGCTTGCGCAAGATTTATAAAGTAGCCAGGAATGTTGGGGACCATCATGCTGGTATGAAATGGGATGTTGACAAGAATATGGTCGATCTGCCGGACCACACAAATCCTCAAACACTACACGTTCATGAGTTTCAAAAAAGATTTAGGCACCTAAGCTATCTTTGTGAATATGGGGTGTTTGGAATTTTGGCGGGGTTTTGCTCTCGTGATCAGACCGAAGTTAGTATGAACCTGTTGATGGATTTCTATAGCAGTTATGGTCAATTGTTGGTTGTCAGTGATTGAAAAGGGCTTAAACTAAAAAATCCTGCTCCGACATAGGCTCATCAGAGTATAAACCGGGATGAAACAGTGTCACGACGTTACCCATCGTCAGAGACATCAGGGATGGGTTCGAAATCTGAAAAGGTCACCCAAAATGTGCTATCGAACACCTCATACAGTTCGGTCCGATAATACGTAATGAAACCATAATCCGGGTCGAATTTGACCTCAATCTCGCCTTCGCGTGGATGATATGACCACATATCATCAGGGGAAGTATTTTCCAGGTCGTCTGAAGCATGTTTGAACATCTCCTCAATACCTATAGCATTTCTCACACATGGGGATATCTCTTCAGGCGGCTGATCTGGTGTGTAATGAAAAAGGGAGGTGCCACCAACTATGGCCCTGTCTGTGATCACACCATTTTCTACGCGCAGTCGAACACTTTCCTGGCATAGAGGCATGCTTAACAATTCAACCGTGATTTCATACGAAGTGATATTGTGAGCCTCCCACTGCTGCTGATGGGCGGGAATATCGACGGCTAACTGCTCCAGGTTTTTCTGATTCGCTATGACCTTGATGGGATTAGCCGGGACCAGTGTCAGATAGCCAAGACTACAGAATCCAGCCAGCAGGAGAACAAGCACAACTTCAACTACCTTGATCTTTCTGCGCGGGGGATTTTCTGTAGAACTCACAATTTTGCTCCCTTTCAACCTCAAAAACCCGGTGGAAATGGCAACAAATCCGGGTGCTCGAACATCACTGGGAGAATCTGTCCAAACACCGGGATCGCCAGGGCTGCCCAGGCGATCATGAAGCAGCACATCACCCCTGCAATCAGGGCAACGATCGACACACTTGGTATGGCGGCCTGCCAGGTTTCGATTTGGTGTACGGCTTTGGTGGCGATCACGTTGAGCACCAACGGGTAAACTATCAGGGCAAGGCCGATCATACTGAACAGATATCCCAGACCAGGGATACAAGAGAGGATGCTCAACACCAACACTGCCATCGAAATGGGGAAGGCAACAGCCGCAAAGCAGTAGATCAACTGGCGGAAATCGCCCACTCCGCCGAAGGCTTTGGCGATGGCATTGGATAGGATCGCTATCAGGCTGAATGTCGCAATCTGGAAAAAGGTATAGACCAGAAAACCAACCCCAAGCAGCCCAATCATCAAGGCTATAACACCCGTGTCCAGGCCGGTATCATCAAAGCCACCCAGCAGACCAATCGCCAAGATGAACACCCCGGAAAACAGCACATTGACCATATTTGGTATCAGGAAAGCCAATACCAGCCAGAGGTAGGCGGTTTTGATATCAGCCCGGCGGGCGATTTCAACATAGGTTCTTTCATTTGGCCTGGTAACCGCCTGGAGCCAGATACCAAACCATTCAGACGGCGGGGGCGGAGATGACTGTTCCGATGAAGCCGGGCCTACATTCTCTTCCATCGTTCTGCTCCCTTTGCACTAAAACCAGCCGGGCCGATCAACTCGGCGGCTATCAGAACTCAATACCCCGCGTCCAGACCTTCGATTACATTTGAGAAGATGTTGCTAACAGAAAGGCCCTCCGGCGACAGGATGCCGATCACGACACAGAACACCACTAGCAAAGCCACACTCAACATAAATGTGCTGGACAGGAAAGCCTGCCCGGTTTCAATATAGTGGACGGCTTTGATGGCGGTTACGTTGAGCACCAATGTATAAATACCTATGGCCGTACTGAGCAGCCCAAACAAGATACCCACACAGGGAATCTGGGCGAGGACACTCAGTATTATCGAAACAATCGTAGTGGGAACAGTATAGGCTGCGACACAGTAAAGCAGTTGACCAAAGTCACCGGTTCCGCCAAAAGCTTTGGCGATAGCATGGGATAGGGCGGTGATCAGGCAGATCATCCCCACCCCTAACGCGACATAGCCTAATGCCCCGCAGCACCCAATAGCGGCAAGAATCACAACCGCTTCCACCGGATTAGGGTCCAGATCGCTATAAGCTCCATCACTGGCAGCAAATAGCATGGTGACTGCACCAAACGCCAGAATAATCAAAAAGAGTACGAGGTAGGTTATCGACAGCCAGATCAAGCCTGTCCTTAAATCGCCTCGGCGGGCGATTTCGATGTAGTTCCTTTCGCTTGGCCTGGCGACGGCTTCGACCCAGATGCTAAACCATTCTGATGGCGGGGGCGGAGATGACTGTTCCGATGAAGCCGGGCCTATATTCTCTTCCATCGTTCTGCTCCCCTTCGGATGATGGTGAAAACAAACCGGGCAGGAGGTAAACATGTTCACAGTGTAACCGGCTTCAATATGCCCATAAGCTGAATGCCGGTCTTCTTGTCGCCCGATGACTCCCACGGAGTTATTGTAGTGGTAACACAAAACCAGCGCCAACCAGACCGGTGACCCAACCCTGATACAACCATCCATACGCCATACACGTAAGAGTCAACAGGAATTTATCACCTTCATCGCGTCCCAATCGATACCAACTCAGGAGGAATATTACATGGCCGGACTGTTTACACGCGTCTTCGACAGCTTGCATGGGTATATCTATGGACGTTGGTCACGGCAGTACATCAATGTACTTCTCAACGATATCTTCCCGCGCTTGGGACCACGCGGGAAAAAGTGGTGGTCCGACCGCTTTCACGGCAAAGTGATCACTGAGGAAGAAGCCAAAGCGATCATCACTATTGACAAAGACATCCCCCGCCGTGACCTTGAACAGATCATCCCCTATCCGATGTCGCGGGAGTTGGTGCTCAAAGGGCCGCCTGATGTAGTCGTGTATGAATGTTCATGCCGCCTTACTCGTGAAAATCCATGCCAACCAACTCAGGTATGCCTGATCATCGGCCAGCCATTTGTGGATTTCATCCTGAATAACCATCCCAATACCAGCCGCCGGATCAGCCAAACAGAAGCTGTTGAACTGATTGAGGCCGAACACCAACGAGGGCATATCCAGACGGCCTGGTTCAAGGATGCAATGGGGGGCGGTTTTATGCCCTGTGTAACTGCTGCAAATGCTGCTGCTTTGGCATGGAAGCGATGGCTAAACATGGCATTCCGATGGTCGCCGCGTCGGGTTATATCGCGCAGGTGGATGATATGATGTGTGAGACGTGCGGATCTTGCGAGGAAATCTGCCCGTTTGAGGCTGTCCAGGTCAACGGATCAGCAGCCGTCAATTGGGAAGCTTGCATGGGCTGCGGTGTATGCGTTGATCACTGCCCGAACCAGGCCATGACGCTGGCACGCGACGAGAGAAAAGGGATACCGTTAGATGTGCGGCTTCTGGCTGATCAACCCGGCAGTTGACAAAGTCTGATGTCGTTGGCGAATCTCACTGCCGACTCATCAGTGCGCTCTTCCTAAATTCCCTAGACTGTCAATTCGCCAACAACATCAACTCAGGCTACATATCAATACACGATCTCATCGACGTAATGATCTGCGTGTTCTTTCTGCGCGCATTTCTCACACACCAGCACGTCCTGCTGCTGATCGTTTGAGCACCAGATACAAACCCAGGTTGCCCTTGTCTTGATACCTTTCTTTTTGCATGCCTCACAGTATTTGTATTTTGGTTTGTTCTGATCCACCAACCGGGGATATTCGACACCCGGTTCGGGATCGGTGATCGCTTCCAGCTTGATGATGTGCTTGATCCAATCGCCGAAGTCGTAGATGTATTGAAGCTCATCACCAGCCTCAAGGCCCATCTCGGCGATTTTGATATGCTCGCCGTCTCCATCCCCCATGGGAGAGTGGTAGCCAAAACCCTCCCAATCGGCGTGGCGGCGATCTTTGGGCTTGACGCGGAACTCGCTCAGGTGATCCCAGGTGTCATGGTTGAAGGCATCACGCATCCAGCCATCAAATACTTGCAGGGTATCGCTGCCTTGTAGTTCAAATCTACGCCAGATGTTCTTGTTGGAGGAGAAAGCTGCTTTGAACCGGTATATCTTCTTGAGAGTGGAAGAATTTGTCTCAATCAGTGGTGGCTCAGGATCGAAGCTGGTGTACCGGGCCATGCTTATTTGCTGATAACCAATGTGCCCCAGGCGTGGGTCAGTCTCTACAACCTGCACCCAGTGATGCCCTGGATAGGCACGAGCATCGTCACCCAACCGGGCATAAACCTGTGGGATCAATTCGCTGCTAAATACGCGCTCATAGCGGGCATTGTACAGCAGGTCGTAAATAATGTCGGCCATCTTTTTATCTTGCTGCTTGATTGCTTCTCTGTCGACTCTGGTCTGTGGTTCAAAGCTTAGTGCGAAGACCTTCTCTTGCCAGTCTTTGATCGAAACATGCAGGCTGTCCCTGGCTTTGGGTTTGTAGGGGGCCAGCCAGCCGGAAATATCCCAAAGGGGAATTTCAATTTTCTCTTTGCCAAACAACTCATCTTCGATAACTTCCTGGACTGTTTTCAGGGTAAATGGGATATCCGTCCCGCTTTCATCTACCAGGTGAGGTGGAGATATCTTTCCGGGGTGGTGGTAGTATTGGAATGAAAATGGAAAGAACCAGGGAATCGGCATTATTGAACGCTGTCTGGCTTCGCCCTCAGTCAGCACAATGCGGAAGCGTACATCCTTCATCACCAGGTGTAGGGGGATGACCATCCCTTCATCGATAACGGCCATCTCGTCCCTGTCATATTTAAGCACATTCTTGATAGATGCTGCCGGATTCTTGGCTTTGCTGGGCCGGATTTCAAGCACCTGCCGGATCAATTCATCCTGTGTGATAGGCGCATCAAGTTTGTCAAGAATGGATTTGATGATTTCGCTCAGAGTGGGTTCATTCGCCATTATTATTTTCTCCCCCAAACCAATAGATATGATGCTCACATTGTATCCGTTAATTTCCACATTGCCCCATGAAAATGACAAATACCGCCAGAGATTTATTACAGATCGATAAACGCTATTGACAGGGCGATCTCCAAATCAATATAATGAGGGCAATCTAACCGAACTGATATATCAGCAGTGAGGGCACTCTCTCCTGATCAGGAGCAATTCATCTCTCCGCAATTACTCCTGGTTGGTCCTGAAAATCCCATATTTTAATTAAGGAACCAAATATGGCTACCAGACTTCGGGCGCGAGATCGTCGGCGTCAACAAATCCCATCCCCAATGTATGATAAACCCTTCCGGCAACTGCGCAGCCCGCTGCCGCCGGTCGAGATGCTGTGGATAGAGCAGCTTGAACAAATCCACGCGGCCTCTATGACCATCGTCGAGGAGATCGGGATCGATTTCCTGGACGATGAAGCCCTCAGCCTGTGGGAAAAAGCCGGGGCAAAGGTTGACCGGTCTACCCAGCACGTCTGGATCGACCGGGGGCTGCTGTTGGAACTGGTCGCCAAAGCGCCCTCAGAGTTCACGCTGTATGCCCGGAATCCTGATCGTCACCTCCGGGTTGGTGGTAATTCGATTAATTTTGCTACGATGGGCGGCGCGGTTTACTTCTCCGATCTGGACGGGGGCCGCCGACCGGGTACGCTGGAAAATTACGAGCGGATGAGCAAATTGGCCCAGGTGTGTAACCCGATCCACATGGCTGAGTGCCTGATCATCGAGCCGCAGGATATCCCGGTTCCGATCCGCCACCTGGAAAAAGCCTGGATTCAATATACGCTGAGTGACAAAGTCGGCACGGCTGCCGCGCATGGACGCGAGATCGCGACCGACTATATCAACATGGCGGCGATTGTCTACGGCGGGCACGACGTGATCAAGGAGAAGCCCGTCCATGCCAGCGTCGCGAATGCCAACAGCCCGCTCCGGTTTGATGACCGGATGCTCGGCGGGATGATCACTTATGCCAGGGCGGGGCAGGCGATGATCATTACGCCGTTTATCCTGGCCGGGGCGATGAGTCCGATCACGATGGCGGCGGCAGTCGCCCAACAAAATGCCGAGGCGCTGGCCGGGATCGCCCTGACTCAACTGGTCAATCCGGGGGTGCCGGTCGTTTACGGCGGATTCACCACCAACACCGATATGCATTCCGGCGGTCCGGCCTTCGGAACACCGGAAGGAGCCTGGGCGATGCTGACCGGAGCGCAGTTGGCGCGGCGTTATCAACTACCCTATCGTGGCAGCGGCGGCCTGAACACCTCCAAACTGCCCGATGCACAGGCGGCGTTCGAGACTCAGATGACACTCTGGTCGGCGGTGCTGGCCCATGCCAATATCGTGTTGCACAGCGCCGGGTGGCTGGAAGCCGGGTTGGTCTGCTCGATGGAGAAATTTATCCTCGACGTGGAAGGGCTGGCGATGATGCATCATTTCCTGGGCGGGGTGGAGATCAGCGCCGAAACACTGGCGTTGGATTCAATCGCCCAGGTGGGACCGGGTGGCAATCACTTTGATACCTCGCATACGATGGCTCGCTTCAAGGATGCTTTCTACAATCCGATGGTGGTTGATCGCCAGAACTATCAGAACTGGCAGGAGCAGGGCAGTCTTGATGCCGTTCAGCGGGCCAACCGGGTTGCCAAGAATCTGCTTCAACTGTACGAAAAGCCGCCGATGGATCCGGCGGTAGAGGATGCGCTCAAGGATTATATCGAGCGTCGCAAGCGGGAACTAACAACCGGCTGAACACCAAGCCCTCTATTCTGAATTTTTATCAGAACGTATAACCCCGCTGAACCCAATAGTGCCAATCCTCTATAGCCTCTTGGGTGTTCTTATCGACATCCAGAGGCTTAAGTTGTTTCAGGGGAACTCCAAAGGTGCGATCCATCAACGAAATCTGTACATACATGCCTTCCTCACAGTCATCTGCTGGAGACAACTCTAGCACTTCAACTTCCTCACCTTCTCTTAGCGGTGAAATTTTGGTTTCGCTGATACATTTTGCTTTGAATGGGAATGTTATCCTGTCATCAAGATAGTAGTACCACCCAATGGCCTGTTCTTCACCGC
>JBNKDD010000284.1:0-7534 GCA_050288085.1 Anaerolineae bacterium | reverse complement strand
CCTGCCGTTGCTAAAGCTCCGGCTTTCCCCCTCTCCATTTTGGAGAGGGGGTGGCGAGACGCAGAAGCGTCGAGACGGGGTGAGGTTTAAAATTGTGTTTTACTGAATTTGACAGTCTCAAAAATTAGATATATATTCTCGCATGATAATATTATCGTGTAAGGATATATACCGTGACAACCATTTCGAATGCTGAGTTGGCGCTGCTAAGCCTGATCATGGAACAACCGCGCCATGCCTACGAAATTGAACAGGTGATCGAAGCACGCGTCATGCGGAACTGGACGGAGATCGGTTTCTCTTCCATCTACCGGCTGCTTTCCAAACTGGAAAAATCCGGTTGGCTTTCAGGCCAGACCCAGCCGCCCGAAGGTCGCGGCCCGGCCCGGAAGGTCTATCACATCACACCAGCCGGGAAGGCAATCTGGCAGGAGGCAATGCTTCAAAACCTGGCTCAGCCAGAAAGAAAGTATTCATCCTTTTTGCTTGGCCTGGACGGTCTCGATTCGCTGCCCGCTGAAGAGGTGATGCAGGCTTTGACGACCAACCTGAGCGCCCAGCAATCGACCTACCAACAGTTTCGCGAGGCTGTTGATGCTCACCCGCAGAAGGATGACTTCTTCATTGGCATTTTCTTTGACTATTTACTGAACCAGCTTGAGTCTGAAATTGCGTGGTTGCAGCGCCTCCATAAGCGGCTGGAAGCACACTACCACGGCAAATAGGAGAGCGTTTGATGTCAACACAATTTATCACCACCGGCGACGGGGCACGAGTCGCCTATGATGTGACCGGGGAAGGCCCGACCCTGATGCTGCTGCACGGAGCCGGTAAAACCAGGAAAGATTGGCACAAGGTCGGTTATGTTGACCGGTTGAAAGACCGCTTCAAGATTATCAATGTGGATATTCGCGGCAGCGGCGACAGCGACTCCCTGTCAGAAGAGGATGACTATACCATCGAGAAGATCTGCCAGGATTTAGAGATGGTCGCCGATGCGGTTGGCGTAGACCGGTTCATGATATGGGGATACAGCTTTGGGGGCAATATCGCCCGTTACATGGGGGCATGGTCTGATCGGGTAACGGCCATCGCCATGATCGGTATTCCCTTTGGACCTGCCGTCACCGAGGAGTTTGACCGGTTCATTGACGGCTTTATCAAGAAACATGGGCCGCTTGCCCAGGCGTATCGTGAAGGGAAGTTCGATGAGAAGGCCCGTAAATCGGCCATCAAAGGGCGGGTGGATGTCTGGGTGGCCTGTTTCCAGGCAATGCGCCGCTGGCCGAGCATCGAGGCTGCCGATCTGAACTGCAAAGCCTTGTGTCTGGTCGGGACCCAAAACAGCCCAACCATCGATTGGTTGGAGGCAAACCGGGACGGCCTCACAGCGGCAGGGGTGCAGGTTGAGACGGTCAAGGGGTTGACCCACCTGCAAGAGTTCACGCAGATCGACGAGGTGTTCCCGGTGGTAAGTTCGTTCTTTGAAAATGCAAAGTAGTTGTTGAAACGCTTTTTTGTGGCATAGGGGCGGCTCGGTTTGAGCCACCCCTATGGATAGGCACTAAACAGCCAGTTCATCTCTGACAGAGGCAAGCGCCTCTTCCAGCGAATCAAATACATCGACACGAACGCCGCCGTATTGCGTCTGGCTCAAGGCATTGCTCCCCAAACGGATCAGGTCGTTGTTGGCAACAACCACGACTTTGTATAAGTTTGGATGCTTCATAAAGGCTAAGTCGCCGCTGGTCAATCTACTCAAAACCTGCACCATATCACCAAACGAGAGCGAGAAATTTTCCAGTTTGGTGACATAATACAGTTGCCCGTCAGCGGCATCCAGCATCCGGGTCAATTGATTGACAGCCTCTAGTAGTTCTTGGCCGACATTGAAATCAGCATGGATGTTTGAGAGCAAAATCGGCTCACCGGGGAGAAGTTCTATCGTGTATGACATTGTTGTGTACTCCTGAAGATTAACTTGTTCCTGGGTGCAGATCTGCGCCCACCTCTAACGTGCTTCCATTTTGGATTGTCACGTCCTCCTGCTTAACTCAACAGACCGTTTCTTCCCAGGTGCGCAGACCAAAACGGCTCAGGTAGATCGGGATGTTTTTGTAGAGCGGGTTCTCCTGCTCGATCTCGCGGATCATCGCCCGCTTGACCGATGACAGGTTATCGCACAGCAGCGTGATCGAACCACCCTCGCCGCCTGCCCCGTTGACCTTCCAACCGAGCGCCCCATGTGACTTCGCGATGTCGATAATCTTCTGGGCATCCTCGCTGATCAGGGCAGCGCTGAGTCGGCCCTGGGCCTCGGTGTTGGCGATCATCGCCCGGCCCAGTGCTTCAAAATCCCCGGCATAGACCGCATCACGTGATGGTCCGGCGGTCTGCCGCAAATCGTCGATCTGTTTGGCAGTCGGCCCGGCGTCTTCCAGTTCGTGGATTACGTTGACGTGCACATCCGACGAACTGTGAGCTTTCCCCAGGAAAACCAACACCAGCCGCCGCTCTAATTCCCACCAGATGGTATTGGGAACAAATAGCTGGGAGACCGAGGCATATGGATATTTGAACATATCAATGTAGTTGATCCCGCCGTAAGCCGAGCATAATTGATCCTGGATGCCACTCTGCTGACCAAGTAAATCAGCCTCGACCGCCTGGGCCATGTAGGCCACTTCGTGAGGGGTCAGGCGACCCGGTGTCAGCCGGTCAAGTGCGCCGATCAAGGCCACTGTCACCGCCGCCGACGTACCGGTCGATGCCCCGGCGGGCGCTTCAGAGTAGATCGATACCTGGAAGGCCATATCATCCGGGACTTTCATAATTTCGATAGCGGCTTCCAGCAGGGGATGACGATCCCAGCCGGGCTGCTCAGGGTGCACCACGTAGCGCTCGCCGTAGTTCTCGGCGAAGATCGTGATCCGGTTTTGCTGCCCGTTGAAGGGATAGACCTCGATCTGAACTTCGGCGTAGGGATAGACCCCGATGTTGAAGATTTTGCCATACTCGGCAAACCAGGTATCCGTCCAGCCGCCGTTATCACAGACCCGGATCGGGGCCACCGCGTTGATGATGCGCAGTGGTTTTTCTTTAGCCGTCAAAGCCCACCTCCAGCTCAAGTTCATAGGTGACCGATTCTCCCGGCGGCAGCACGACCAGGGTTCCGCGTTCACGCTCGACGGCGCGGCCTTCTACGTAACAGTTACTCGGCTCAATGCCCAGGACGTGATATCCCGCTCCGGGCATTTTCCACTGGACAAGGTTGGTCAGGGTGTTGGTCTTCCAGGCGATGCGCATCGCTACCGGGCGATCACCACCGGGTAAGGGGAAGTGGGGATTACGGATCATAACCGCTGCCCAGCCGTTATTGGTGATCATATCCTGGTGATAATATACCCGCTCCACGTAACCGGCCTCCGGCCCCGGCCAGCGATCATAACCCTCGACCGGGGTATCCATGTCACGCGGGATGATGGTCTGCGAGGGGAAATCAATAACCGTATCCTCGTCCATCAGCGGGAAGCCGAAGTTGCAGTGATAGAGCATCATGTGTGGGGCCTCGGCGAATCCGAAATTCTCCACTACATCTACGATGGCGATCCGGTTCTCACCAAGCCGGCTGCGAATCTTGCGGGTCAGGCGCAGGTTATCGACAAATAACCCGGCCTCCTCGACCACCCCGCCAACCCGCATTTCGTACTCGTTGCCGATCCAGCGTCCTTCCAGGCTGACATGCTGTGCCGGGAGATGATGCACCCGCCCGTGCAAACCCTGTTCGCGGCCCTGATCCACACCGGGTGCGCCGACGTAGGTCAGGCCGCAGGACATCACCAGTCCGCCGATGGCCGTCCGCAGCCACTCGGTTCCGCGCTCATCGTAAAAGGCCGGGTGGGCATCGCCGCCGGATGACTGCCAGGTGAGCGGGACATCGCCGAAAGTCGCCAGCGAAATATCCAGCCCGCGCGAGGGCACGACGTAATAAGTCAGACCGGCCCCGGTGCGCACCTGGATGGTTTCGGTACCGGTTTCTACACCCTCTGACCATTGCAAGCGCCGCATCCCGCCGATCTGTTCCAACCGCCCAACCCGCGCTTCGATCTCGCGACGGGCCCAGTCTCTGCCGTATAGTTTCATTGGTTGCTCATTCTACTAAAGTTAGCTGCTAAGGTTCTTATTAGTTTAGTGTTTATCCGTAAATTAGAAAACATCGTTTGTGGGGGTACGACATGCCGTGCCCAGGAGAGGTGTATCTCGCCCCTACGATGGTCGGAGGCAACCGGGGATAATAACCTCACCCCCTTCCGAGCCGCCAACGGCGGCTCTCCCTCCCCCTCTCCATTTTGGAGAGGGGAAAGGTCGAACACGCTGGTGCGCGTGAGAGCAGGGGTGAGGTCAGTCGGATGCCAACAGAGAGAAAATACAAGAGGCGAGCCGAAGCTCGCCCCTATCGCCAAAATATCTTTTAGCAAAGGCGGTGAATTACCCGCCCACCACATCATTGATCGCTTTGAACTGATCGGACAGCGCCGGGTAGAGTGCCCGATAACGCGCATAGTATGGCGGATAAGCATCCATCTGATCACCTGGAGCGGTGCTGCCCGTGATCTGGATTGTCTCGCGGCAGGCGCTGGCGGTATCGCTGTACAGACCGGCTCCGACCCCGGCCAGCAGTGCTGCACCATAGGCTGCACCTTCAGTCGTATTGACGGTCACCAACTCGACGCCGAGCACATCGGCCATGATCTGAGTCCACAGCGGGCTCTTGGCCCCGCCGCCAGAAATCCGTACCTGCTTGATCTCGCCTAACCCGGCCTCCTGGATCAGCGTGAAGCTGTCCTTGATGCCGAAGGACACCCCTTCCAGCACCGAGCGGGTGATGTGCGGGCGCTTATGGCGCACCGTCAGGCCAACCCATGCGCCCCGCGCCAGGGGATCAGGATGGGGAGTGCGTTCACCGGTCAGGTAGGGCAGGAACAATAAGCCTTCACTGCCCGGAGGTGCGTCTGCCGCCTCGTTGACCAGGTCGTCGAAATCAACCCCGGCGGCCAAAGTGTCGCGATACCATTGCAGACTCCCGGCAGCACTCAGCATCACGCCCATGAAGTGCCATAGCCCCGGTACGGCGTGGCAAAAGGCGTGTAGACGGCCTTCCGGCTGAACCAACGGTGCTTCGGTCGTGGCAAAAACCACACCGGATGTACCGAGCGTCAGGGCGATGATCCCCGGCTCGACTGCGCCCACGCCAACCGCCTGGGCAGCCTGATCACCACCGCCGCCAACGACCGGAGTCCCGGCAACCAGGCCGGTTGCTGCCGCCGCTTCGGCATTGATCTTGCCGGTCACCTCCGGGCCTTCAAAGGTCGGGGGCAGCCAATCGGCGGGAATGCCCAGCGCATCGAGCACTTCAGGTGACCAGGTGCGGGTCTTCAAATCAAACAGGATCGTACCCGCCCCGCCTGCCTTATCGATGGCAAATTCGCCGGTCAGCTTATAACGGACGAAGTCCTTAGGCAGCAAAACATGTTTGGCCTTCGCGTAGACTTCCGGTTCCTCTTCCTGCACCCATAGGATCTTGGGAGCGGTGAAGCCGGTCAGCGCGTCGTTACCGGTGATCTGGATCAGCTTTTCCTTGCCCAGCCGTTCGCGGATGGTGTCACATTGAGGGCCGGTGCGCTGATCGTTCCATAGGATGGCCGGGCGCAGCACCTCGCCCTGATCGTCAAGCAGCACCAGGCCATGCATTTGCCCGGTCAGGCCGACGGCGAGCACATCATCTCCAGCGGCCCCCGCTGCCTCTAATGCCTGGCGGATGCTGTTGGCGATCCCCGCCCACCAATCCTCCGGGTTCTGTTCTGACCACAGGGGCTTCGGCGTTGAGAGGGACAGCGGCGTAGTCGCACTGCTGACCACCTCGCCCTGCTGGTTGATCAACAGGGCTTTGGCCCCGGTGGTGGATACGTCAATTCCGAGTAATAACTTCTGAGTCGCCATGTGGAAACCTCCCCTTGTGTAGAAACACAACCTTTATTGCCCACTTCTTCGACCTCACCCCTGCCTCACGCGCACCAGCGCGTTCGTGCTTTCCCCTCTCCATTATGGAGAGGGGGAGGGAGAACCGCCAATGGTGGTTCGGAAGGGGGTGAGGTTGACTTTGTTGTGCAATAGAGGCTGCATACTCTTTGTTGAAACCAGCAAGGGCGACTCCAACATAATAGGTGAAGTCGCCCTGGACTTGGAGCTCATCTATAAGCTCACTGACAATTGACTCAGGCTGCCTACCGGACGCCCAGCAGCAGGTCAACGGTCAGTTGATCAAGCCGTTCGTAGGGCAGTCCACGCTGACCAAGTGCGACCCGGTCGAAGCTGGCTGCCTTCAATGCCTGGGCTTTTTCTGTACTATAAGCACCCTTGAAGGCATCGGTTGAACCATCGTCGGCATTGATCTCGGTGACCAGAGCCTGAATCTCGGCATCCTGGTTCCACTTAGAGGCCTTCTCCTTGAGGATCAGGTAAGTGCGCATACAGCCGCGTGCAAAGTCCTTGACACCCTCGTAATCTTCGCTGCGGTAGGCATGAGCATCGAAGTGGCGGCTGCCGTCGTAGCCGTTGTCTTCCAGCAGTTTAACCAGGAAGAAGGCGCTCTTCAGGTTGACCGCCCCAAAGCGGAAGTCCTGGTCGTAGCGCCCGAAGGCCTGGTCGTTCAGGTCGATGTGGAACAGCTTGCCCGCATCAATGGCCTGAGCTACTGCATGGGTGAAGTTCAATCCGGCCATGTGCTCGTGGGCCACTTCGGGATTCACACCGACCATCTCCGGGTGATCCAGCGTCTCGATAAAGGCCAGCATGTGGCCGGTGGTCGAGTTATAGATGTCGCCGCGCGGCTCGTTGGGCTTGGCTTCAAGCGCGAACTTCAGGTCGTACCCCTGGTCGAGGGCGTACTCGCAAAAGAAGTTCATGGCTTCCCGTGTGCGCTTGATGGCTTCAATCGGGTCTTTGGCGGCGTCGGTTTCTACACCTTCGCGGCCACCCCAGAAGACGTAAATCTTCGCGCCGAGTTCGACACCCAGGTCGATGGCGTTCAGGGTCTTCTGGATAGCGTAGGCCCGGACTTTCGGGTCGTTGCTGGTGAATGCCCCATCCTTGAATGCCGGGTCATAGAACAGGTTGGTGGTTGCCATCGGGACGACCAGGCCGGTATCGGCAAGGGCTTGCTTGAAATCCTTGACGATCTGATCGCGTTCGGCAGGGGTTGCATCAATCGGCACCAGGTCGTTGTCATGGAAGTTGACGCCGTAGGCTCCAACTTCGCCTAAGAGGTGAACTAACTCTACAGGCGACAGGGCTTCGCGTACCGGTGCGCCGAAGGGGTCGCGTCCAACTTGTCCTACCGTCCACAGGCCAAAGGTAAATTTGTTTTCAGCTTTCGGTTGATAATCAGCCATAATGGTAACGATTCTTTCTCGTTGACAGGGTCGGACCCTATCAACGTATTTAGATAGTATACAGAAGCGGCCTGGCAGGGCAG
>JBNKDD010000283.1:0-7572 GCA_050288085.1 Anaerolineae bacterium | reverse complement strand
TGGGGCAGTGGATAAAACATCACCAAAATGGTAGTAACGGTTCCCACCAGGCACGAAAAACGGTAGTAACCGTTACTACCCAGTTCAAATTAGGTAGTAACGATTACTACCACAACCAGGAGGAAACATGAGCAACCAGGAAAGGTATCATCTCTCGGTAAAGCTTGATGTCGGACGCGATGCAGATATCATTGACTGGCTTGAAACCCAGCCCAGAGGACAGCGTAGTGAGATCATCCGGGCAGCTTTGCGGAAGGCTATGCAACCGGACGTGTCTGTTATCGATCCAGAGGATTTTCGATATGTGATTGCTGACGAACTGGAAAAGGCTTTGAGTAGCCTGCGTTTGCAGTCATTAGCTCCGGTCAATACGACCCATTCAAATGACGATGCCGAAGCAAAGTACGGTGACAAACTGGATAGGCTGCTAGATAGTCTGGGCAAGCGCTAAATCAGTGATTGATTGATTTTTTAGCCCCTACAGGCGACTGGCAGCCGCTTCTCTACGTTTATACCCATTAAGACTCCAGCATTGGCATTTCTATTGTGAAGGAAGTCCCTTTTCCAGGAATACTATCAACGGTGATTTTGCCGCCGTGTGTTTCCACAATAGAACGGGCGATTGCTAAGCCTAACCCCGACTCGTTGTTATTTGACAATTGTCGAGATTTATCCCCCCGATAGAAGCGTTCAAAAACAAAGGGTAAATCTTCCGAAGCGATCCCGGCTCCATTATCCTGTACAGTTAGCTGAATGCGGTCGTCAACTGGTTTCGCAGCCAATACAATCTTTCCGCCTTCAGGTGTGTAGCGTAAAGCATTGCTAATCAAGTTTCCTAAGACCTGTGATATTCGGTCTGGGTCAACAAATAACTTTCGTGTTTCATCGGCAGGCACTTGCACTTCCAAACCGATACCGCGCATCTGCGCCTGTGCCGTATATGCCGAAGCCACTCGTTTCAGCAGTGATTGGATTGTTACTGAAAGCCGCGTCAATGGCAACTCACCGGCATCGGCCAGTGATAGGGTGCGCAGGTCTTCAATTAATCGTTGAAGATGTAGTGCCTCAGTGTACATGGATTCAAATGTATCAGCTGAACCCGGCAGTTTGCCATCGGATAATGCCTCGGCATAGCCCAAAATGACGCTTAAGGGCGAGCGTAGTTCGTGTGCCAGATCAGCGGTCATCTGCTGGCGGAGTTCAATGGCGTTAACCAAGTCAGCACTCATCTGATTGAACGAGGCGGCCAGTTCACCTAACTCATCCTGTGTATGCACAGCCACTTGTTGATTGAGGTTGCCATTCGCTATAGCCTGGGTCGCCTCGGTCAATTCGCGGATAGGGCGGGTGAGGGTGCGAGCCAAAAGGAAACCGGCAGCCACAGCAACAGCCGTCGCCATCGGGATCGAATACAAAAGCGCACCGGTAATATTGGACAGAAAAATGGCTTCGGGTGTCCCCGGTGGCGGGCGGCCATTTCGACTGGGATAGGTCATCCAACCCACCACTTCACCGTCAACCCGGATGGGAATTTCATGTTCGCTTGTGTCGGGCGGTGCTGGCTCTTCCGGCTCAGTCGGCCTGTCACTATAGACTACCTGCCCATCGGTGCTTTTAATGACCACTGGCGGGCGGGGCTGATCTGACGAGGCATCCAGCCCTGTTTCAAAGAATTCGGGTAAGTAATCCCAGTTACCCTGTTCAGCATAATAATCGGCCAATACATTTGACAGTTGGGGTTGGCTGCTTTCCCGTAAAAAGCGTTTAAATTGCCGTTGGGTGCTGAACAGAAAAAAGAGGGAGGCGACGATAATACCCAGTATGCCGACAATCAGAAAGCCCAGGGATTGTTTGACAAGAATGGAGTTATGGATGCGGAATTTTTTCAAAGTTCCTACGCTCTCATCTCCAAATTCATAGGTTTGTGCAAAACCGGTAGCCAACACCGTAGACCGTCTCGATATACTGCGGGCTATCGGAGTCAGGCTCAATCTTAGACCGTAGATTATGGATGTGGGCATCAACGGTCCGCTCAACACTATCAAATACCATGCCATTCTGTACGCGGTTGAGCAGATCCTTCCGCGAGAAGGCATGGCCCGGTTTCGCCATCAGTGTGGCTAATAACTCAAACTCGGTAGGGGTCAGATCAACATACTGGTCATCGACCCGAACCATATGTCCAACCCGATCAACAGTGATGTTCGCTACCTTGATGATCTCAGGTTCAGGAATCTGTATTGAGGTGCGGCGAAGGACCGTCCTCACCCGGGCTGTCAATTCACGGGGGGAGAAAGGTTTGGTGACGTAATCATCAGCGCCCAACTCCAATCCTATCACCACATCACCCTCCTCCAGCCGGGCTGTCAAGATGATGATCGGGACATCAGACTCCTTGCGGTATACCCGTATGAAATCGTAGCCATCCATTTCTGGCATCATCAAGTCCAGGATGATCAGATCGGGTTTTTCTTCTCGTGCGACGAATAACGCTTCCCGGCCATCTCTGGCTTCCACAACCCGGAACTGTTCTTGCTCCAGGTAACTTCTGACAAGTCTCCGTAAACTTGACTTGTCATCCACTATCAAAACACAAGGTACCATAGTTTCTTTCTCAAGGTATCAGTTTTCACCTATTAGCCATTATAGCTGTCGATTATCAAATTCCTCTTTAGAGAATGTTGAGAAAATGTGAATATCGATCTTCACAATCTCTTTAGAGTCTCTCAACCAAATATTAAAACCTGCCTGCTACACTGGAAACAACTGTCAATCAGAAAAGGAGAATTTGTATGAGAAAGTCAATTGTTATGGTGCTCACACTGGCTGTTGTTGCCAGTTCTGTGTTTGTCTTTGCCTCACCGGTGAAGGCCGAACAGGGATTGTTGGGGAATGTTGCAACCTCACTCGCGTCGTTCTGCGAGACCGGCAGCCCGACGGTGGGTATCTACTACAGTCATGATGGCCGGTCAGGCTATATCGTTCAGGCCAGGATGATTAAGCCTGGGGCCGAAGAATGGGATACCCAGGGAGTGTATAACCATACCGGCATGGCCTTCTTTGACCTGACATCTGCCGGGGGCGAACCGTATCCAGACTATACGCTGTTTACGGTGGCCTTCCGCCTGGCGCGCATCGACGTGAACGGGAATTACATCCTGCTGGATGAGCGTACAGTCGATATCAACTGCACCACCGGTGCAGTTCAAGACCCACCGCTTCCCGCTGAAACCAAGGGTGAGCTCTACCCTCTTGAAACCGTGTTGCCAGTGATACCTGAAGTGGCCGAGCCTTATGAGGATATGCCCTATGAAGGTCAGACTGCCTGTGCCATCTTTCAGGTAGATTGGTGGGGGAACAAAGTGGTTGACCCTGCGTTACTGCCTGATTGCCCGGATATGGAACCGGACGAAACACAGGTGGCCTGCTTGAAGGCTGGCGGTTGGTCTACCGAATCCGTTGAAGAACTGGGGGCGACATTAGGGCTTTACCAGGCCTATGTTTCCCAGCATGGTCTGTGTGGGGTATTTGAAAAGTAATGGAATGAGAGAAATCATATGAAGAACTGGCAAAAATGGTTAATTGGATTATTGGTTGTTGGGGCTTTGAGTGTCGGTAGCTACTGGGGGTATACCCAGGTGTTTGCCCAGGCTGAAACTGCTACAGAAGAGGAAGAAATCCAGACTACCAAAGTGCGGAGGGGCGACATCATCATCACGACCGGTGGTGAAGCCACGTTGCTGCCCGCAGCCGAAATCGAGATCGGTTTTGAGGCCGGTGGCACCCTGATCGAATTGAATGTTCAGGAAGGTGACCGGGTGGATATGGGTGATATCATCGCCCGGCTGGATGACGTAGAGCTGCAACTTCAATTAGCGGAAGCCGAATTGAATGTGGCGATAGCTGAGGCCGACCTGGAAGTCGCCAAGTCAGATTCGCAAGAGACCCTGGATGATGCCTGGGGGTACCTGGCCGATGTGCAGGCCGACCTGGATATCTACACTAACGACAGCATGACCCAGACCCTGCTTGACCTGCGATTGGCTGAACAAGACCTGGCTGCGGCCAATGAGACCTTAGCCAATGCGATGGACCCGGCCCGTGACTGGGAACGCAACATCGAAGCAGTGCGCGATAATGCCGAGGCAGTTTATGAGACTGCTCTGGTTGATTATGAGGTTACCCTGGCAAATTACAACATCTCGGTCGCCGACCTGCAAAGCACGGTTGACGGGGCCTGGGAATCAGTTACCGACGCCCAGGAGGCGCTGGAGGGCGGCCTTGGCACCACCATTGAGTCCGCCGAATGGGCACTCGAACAGGCTCGGGTTGACCTGGAACAAATCCAGCTTTCCCTGGATCAAATGACCTTAAGTGCCCCTATCACTGGGACGGTGGTCACCGTTAATGCAGATGTTGGTGAGACCGTAGGGACAGACCCCCTGGTCACCATCATCGATATGGATGAACCGCTGCTTCTGTTCTACCTGGAGGAAAGTGACCTGGATAAAACTGACCCCGGCAACCTGGTGGAAGTTCGTTTTAATGCCTGGCCTGATGACGTTTTTGAAGGCGAAATCGTCAGGGTTGAACCGGCTCTCACCGAAATCGATGGCACCCCTGCCCTGCAAGTCTGGGCCTCAGTGGATGTGCCTGACCGTGAGACTTATCCGCTTTTCTCCGGGATGAGTGCCGAGGTTGAGGTAATCGCCGGGGAGTCGCTAAATACCCTGTTGGTTCCCGTCCAGGCCCTTCGTGAGCTGGCCCCTGGTGAGTATTTCGTGTTCATTGTCGGCGAAAACGACGAGCTGGAGCTACGTGTCGTTGAAGTCGGGCTGATGGATTTTGCCAATGCAGAGATCCTCTCAGGCCTGGAACTGGGCGACATGGTGAGCACCGGCATCGTGGAGACGGAGTAGGCACATGGCAGAATACCTGATCGAAACCCAGGGCCTGACGAAGGTCTATGGGATGGGCGACATTGCTGTGCCCGCCCTGGATGGGGTAAGTATCACAATCCAACGGGGCGAGTTCGTGGCGATCATGGGAACTTCCGGCTCAGGTAAATCGACCCTGATGAATATCCTCGGCTGCCTCGACCGGCCTACATCAGGCTCCTATTTGCTGGATGGACATGATGTCAGCCGGTTGAACCGGCGGCAGTTAGCCGATATTCGCAGTCAGAAGATCGGTTTTGTCTTCCAATCCTTCAACCTGCTGGCCCGGCAAACGGCTATAAAAAACGTCATGATGCCCATGCTGTACCATAAAAACGGGCAGGAAACCAAAGCCGAGCAGAGCGACCGGGCGGAAGCTGTCCTGGCATCAGTCGGTCTTGAGGCCCGGATGACACATCGTCCAAATGAACTGTCCGGTGGGCAGCAGCAGCGGGTGGCGATTGCCCGTGCGCTGATCAACAACCCGGCCCTGCTCCTGGCCGACGAACCAACCGGTAACCTGGACAGCCGGTCTGGAGCCGAAATCCTGGCCCTGTTAGACGAGTTGCATACCCGGGGTACCACCATCCTCATGGTGACTCATGACATAGAAACAGCTTCATACGCACAGCGCATGATCCAACTCCTGGATGGTAAAGTGGTCGCGGATGAAGTGACGGAGAGAGCCTCATGACCTTTGGACAGATTTTGAAAATTGCCTGGGAAGGCCTGATGCTCAATCGGGTGCGTTCGGTCCTGACCACCCTGGGCGTGATCATTGGTGTGGCCTCGGTGATCATGATGCTGGCCATCAGTGCCGGCGCTGAGGCGGAAATTGCCGATCAGATCAATGGATTGGGAGCCAACTTGTTGTTCATCATGCCCCAATTTAGTTTTGGTGGGGCAGGTGGTGGGCCGCCGAACATCTCGCTCACTGTGGAAGATGCCGAAGCGATTGCTTCCTCGGTCTATGGTATCGAAGGGGTTTCGGCTGAAAACAGCACCACCCAGATAGTGAGCGTTACCGGTGTCACCCTGTCGGATATATCCATCATTGGCTCTACGGCGGATTTCCCCGAAGTGCGTGACTATGCGGTCGCAGAGGGGCGCTATTTCACCGCCGAGGAAAATGACCGCAAAAACAAGGTAGCTGTGCTGGGGTCAAGCGTCGCGGAAGAACTGTTTGGCGAGCAAAGTCCCTTAGGGCAGACCATCAACATCGGATCAACCCGGTTTACGATCATCGGTGTGATGGAAGAGAAAGGCTCGGTAGGCGGAACGGATTTCGATGCACGGGTCTACATCCCCGTGACGGTGCTCAATCAAAAATTTCAGACCTTTCGTTTAGGTGGCGAATCGGTAAGGACTATCTATGTCGAAGTTAAAAGCCGGGATGCAATGGAAAATGTCACCGCTCAGGTGACCGCCTTGTTGACCGAGCGGCATGGAGTGACAAGCGACGAGCCAGATTTCACCTTCATGACCCAACAGGACATCATCGAGACACAGCAATCAACTACCGAGGTCTTCCGCAACCTGTTAGCCTGGGTGGCCGGTGTTTCCCTGGTGGTCGGCGGGATTGGGATCATGAATATCATGCTGGTCAGTGTCACCGAGCGCACCCGTGAGATCGGTTTGCGCCAGGCTATTGGGGCCCGACCCAACGCGGTCATGATGCAGTTTCTGCTAGAAGCCGTGATCTTAAGCCTGATTGGTGGCTTACTGGGCGTTGCTTTTGGTGTCGGCGGTTCTTATCTCTTCGATATGTTTGGCGGCTTACGGACCGTTGTAGTCCCTGAGTCGATCCCACTGGCCTTCCTGGCGGCAGCATCGGTCGGCATTTTCTTCGGATACTACCCGGCCACCCAGGCTGCCCAGCTTGATCCGATTGAGGCCCTGCGCCATGAGTAGATCCAACTTTACAAAAGAATGAAACGGGGAGTTTGTTAAAATGAAAAAATATCTGTGGATTGGTATCTTATCAATACTGGCTCTGCTGCTGATCACCGGCTGTGGTGGACAGGAGGAAGCAGTGGCTGAAGCTGCCGGGTCAGGTGGTCTTGACTATGAGAGTGAATATCTGGATACAGATTACGAAAATGCCATGCCGGTAATGACGCAGTTGACCCTGGGAACTCTGATGCTGGAGGACAGCGAACATCCCATCACGCCGGAGCAGGCAGTGGAACTGATCCCGCTCTGGCAGGCACTGCGCAGCTTGCAGGAAAGCGGCACCTCATCGCAAGCAGAATACAAGGCTGTTCTCGGCCAGATTGAAGAAAACATGACTACTGAACAGATGAAGGCCATTGCTGCAATGGAAATCCAGCGTGAAGATCTGATGACGGCCATGCAGCAGGCTGGGATCGAGTTTCAGCCGCCTGAAGGTGTAGGTGGATCCGGCGGTATGCCCGATGGTGCCCCCCCCGGCGGTATGCCTGGCGGCGGTGGACAAATAGCAAATCAAATACCTGAAGACGGTAGTGCCGACTTTGGCAGCCCGGCTGCCTTATATGATGCATTGATTGAGATGCTGGAGAAAATTGCTGAATCTTAAGTTGGGCCAGAGATATAATCGAAAACAAAATGACCCTACTACATAAGCAGGTGTCGACTGAAATGGGCACAGCATCTC
>JBNKDD010000282.1:0-7579 GCA_050288085.1 Anaerolineae bacterium | reverse complement strand
GCTTTGGACGGCTGCGGCGCGGAACACGCAATCTGTGCTACCAATAACATCCCCACGCCAATCAACACACTTTGATGAATCTTCGACATATCTTCAAGACCTTTCTTAACGTTAGTTGATTTACCCACATCCATATAACGTCAGGTCTGCGTTGAAAGTTCCCATGAGTTTCCATGAGTTTCCTGGCCTGAAACCTCGTCATCTTGCCAATAAAAAATCCCCCATAGCGAGTCTATGGGGGAATGGCAGCTGGCTTTAGCTAGAAAGTCATATTAAGTTGGGTCAGACATTAACTTTAAATCAAATGGCCCAACTGTATACGGAACAAGTAAGGTTTTGAGGTTTTTCGAAAACCTTCGGTTTTCGAAAAACCATTATCTTGTTCCACTTAGGCTAAGGATTCAGAATAAGCCGGGACCAATAGACCCCATTTTCGGGATGAGGTTCAAGAACGAGAAAGGCTTCTCCATCACCATCCCAACCGGTTGTATAGATCAAACTGGCATCCGGATCTAAATTAAACTGAGGGTAATCATTGGCAGGTATCGTGCCCTGGGATTTAATAGTCACACCATCTGGTAAGAGGTTATCGACAATAAAATCCGCTGCTTCTGATGCTGACATTGTGCCTTCAATCATGAAATCCTGCCCCCGCATAAAGAATTCCAGGCTGTCCGCATCCCGATCATTCAAAGCTCTGATAATAGAGTACTCAAAGTCATCTGGCTGATTAAAGCTGCCGCCCTCTAAACCAACGGCTCCAGCCAGCTCGTCGCCCTCACCTCCACCGCCACTACAACCAACGATGAAGAGTACCAGGATGAATATGAGCAGAGTTGAAAGACGCTTAGACATTATCTATATTCCCTTTCGTGATGAAAAAAAACAATGTATGGGACTAGAGGCAAAGGAGACCTACATACAGTTACAGGCTTCCTTACGATTTCTCCCGCCCAAACGGAACATAGTAACATGTTACATTAGCGGCATAGGAATAGTCAATGAAAAAGCCATTATGAAATAGTTATGAAATAGTATCGCGGGTTATAGGATTCAAACATAACAGGGGTAAGACAGAAAAAGTATAGGTCTCAACCACACCCGGAGCAATATTGTGAATGGAATCGGTGTACAGGCTCATCACGGCTAGAATAAAAACGGGGCAGGTGAAAGCCCACAACCTTCGACGAAATTCCGGCAAACCTGGCAATTTGAAATACCACTCATGTGTAATCATAATATGACACTCATCAACAATACGGCAGGGAGCTAAAGAACCATAATAGGCAAGCTCAATCATGTCCAGAGAGTCGCAGCACCGATTGATGCATCTTTCCCTACTTTTTTTCCGAGGGCTTTATCATTCTCCAAATAGCGTTTGGAGCCTGACTCTTTTTATCCACTAAGTTGGGCCAGACATTAAGTTTTAAATAAGTGGCCCAACTGTATAGTAAATAGTTTTAGCTATTTACTCGGAACAAGTAAGGTTTTGAGGTTTTTATTCAAAACCATTATCTTGTTCCACTTAATTGCACCAATTGAAAGACAAAAAATTCGAGTAATTCGTGAAATTAGTGGACTCTCTCCGAGAAAGAGAAAACCCTTACTTTTTTCTAAAAACCCTAAAACCCTTGACAATCACTCAAAACCTGATATAGTGTTCTAAGAACTGAATAAGCAAATGACATCGATCCGGAATAGTAAGTGTCAAAGCGGCGTCCAGAGAGTCACCAGAGGGTGTGAAGGTGATACGAGCGCAGACAGTGAATGGGCCGGGGAGTTGTAAAGGCAAAAGCATCAGCAAGTAGTCTTTACCGGAGACGCCACCGTTACCAGGGCGCTGGGTATAATAATCGTACCCGTCAGAGTGAAGCTGGCATCCCAACCTCGCGCATCACGCCGGGGTTTTTTATTTGGATGAGTATGTCGGCTTAAACAGGGTGGCACCACGGGCAAATCAGGCTCGTCCCTTAACAGGGATGGGCCTTTTTGATTTGAGGGGCAAACACCAAAGGATTTACGTAGTTGAGGTGTTTTTTATCCCTCGCCGCCGCTCTGCCCCCCTTGCAAGGGGGGCGAATCGCAGCGAATGTGCTTGCACATGAGTGCGATGGGGGGTGAACCGTGTAACCCTTACATCAACGACTCAAGGAGAGACAATTTCTA
This sequence comes from Anaerolineae bacterium, assembly GCA_050288085.1. Taxonomy (GTDB): domain Bacteria; phylum Chloroflexota; class Anaerolineae; order Aggregatilineales; family UBA3940; genus JBNKDD01. The sequence continues at coordinate 5,413 of JBNKDD010000282.1, read as the reverse complement.
ATATGGCTGAAACTGAACAGAAAGGCCGCATCCTGACCGGCGACCGGCCAACCGGCAAACTACATCTGGGGCACTATATCGGCACCTTACAGAATCGCGCCCGGCTCCAAAACCAATACGACCTATTCCTGCTGGTAGCAGATTACCACTCTCTGACCACCCACCCGGAAAAAGTTGACGTAGTGGCTACCCGCCAGAACGCCATCGACGTCGTGATTGACAATTACGCAGCTGGCATCGAGCCGGACAAGGCAACCCATTATCTTCAATCCGATGTCCCAGAAACCGCCGAACTGACCTTGATCTTTTCGATGCTCACCACCGTACCGCGTTTGCAGCGTGTACCATCCCTCAAAGAGGTGATGCAAAACCTGCACATCGAGGAGCCATCAGCCGGTCTGCTGAATTATCCGGTTTTGCAGGCAGCCGACATTCTAATCGTCAAAGGAAATCTGGTTCCGGTCGGTAAGGATCAGGCCAGTCACATCGAAGTCACCCGCGAGATCGCCCGTCGTTTTAACAACCGGTTTGGCGAAGAAGTCTTCCCGATCCCCGATGGCATGATCCCGGAGGACACCCCTACCCTGATTGGCACCGATGGTCAGGCCAAGATGAGCAAGAGCATCGGCAATGCCATCATGCTCTCTGACGATGCGAAGACTGTCCACCAAAAAGTGATGAGCATGTACACAGATCCAAATCGCATCCACAAAACCGATCCGGGCACGGTCGAGGGGAACCCGTTATTCATCTATCACGACCTGTTTAACCCTGACACCGAGCAGGTTGAGGAGTTTAAGGATCGCTACCGCAAGGGTCAGATCGGTGACGTAGAATGCAAGAAAGTCCTTTCTGAGAAGCTCAACGCCTTCCTCGACCCGATCCGCGAACGGCGGCGTTTCCTCGAAGAACGCCCCGACGATGTGATCGACATCCTACGGTCGGGGGCAGAACGTGCTCGCCCCATCGCCCAGGAAACCGTCGCCCAGGCCCGTGAAGCTATGGGATTGATCAGCCCGCTCACCGATAAGGTAATTAATCTGTATCGCTAGTAGGGGCACTTTAGAATATAGGCTAACCATCCCGCTAAGCCTGACTTCCCTCTCCCTAAATCTGCGAAGCAGATCGGAGTGGGGCTAGGGGGTGAGGGCTATAAGGAGGCTTTTACCAGGAACACGGACGCAGCACATTGCATTTCAAGCGCCTTTGATACGAGCGATGCGCAGGCTCTTATCACAGCCTGAAATGTAGTCATAAACAACTTAGGAGGATTGAGACCATGTCTGACGACAAGACACGCAAATACGTGCTGCCTGAAAGTGAACTCCCGAAAACCTGGTACAATATCGCGGCTGACCTGAAGGAACCGGCCCCGCCATCCTTGCATCCTGGTACCATGCAGCCGCTTGGCCCGGATGATCTCGCGCCATTGTTCCCAATGTCCTTGATCATGCAGGAAGTCAGCACCGAGCGTGATATCGAAATACCCGAACCGGTGCTGGACGTGTATCGCATGTACCGCCCCAGCCCGCTGATCCGGGCGCGTGGGCTGGAAAAAGCACTCGACACCCCGGCCAAGATTTATTACAAATACGAGGGTGTCAGCCCTGCCGGGTCACACAAACCGAATACGGCTATCGCGCAGGCTTTCTACAACAAAGAAGCAGGCGTCAAGAAAATCACCACCGAAACCGGCGCAGGGCAGTGGGGATCAGCTTTATCGATGGCCTGCGCATTCTTCGGCATTGAATGCGAAGTCTACATGGTGCGGGTCAGCTACAACCAGAAGCCCTACCGCCGCGCCCTGATCGAAACCTATGGCGCATCGGTCTATCCCAGCCCCAGCGACCGCACCCAATCAGGTCGGGCCATTCTGGAACAAGACCCCGATTCGCCGGGTTCACTGGGTATTGCCATCTCCGAGGCCGTTGAGATCGCCGCCACCAACGACGACACCAAGTACAGCCTGGGCAGTGTTCTCAATTATGTGATGACACACCAGACGGTGATCGGTCTGGAAGCGCTCAAGCAGCTTGACATGGCCGGTGATTACCCCGACGTGGTGATCGGCTGCACCGGTGGCGGCTCGAACTTCGCAGGATTGGCTTTCCCCTTCATCGGGCAAAAGCTCACCGGTGAAGCTGATCCGCGCATCCTGGCAGTTGAACCCGCTGCCTGCCCTACCCTGACCAGAGGCCCCTATGCTTACGACTTCGGCGATACCACCCACCTCGCCCCGGTCGTCAAGATGTATACCCTGGGCAGCACCTTTGTCCCGGCAGGAATCCATGCAGGCGGTCTGCGCTATCATGGCATGTCCCCGATGGTCAGTCACCTGTTGAGCACCGGTTACATCGAAGCGATTGCACCGCCGCAGCTTGAGACATTCTCCGCAGGTGTGCAATTTGCCCGCACCGAGGGCATCGTCCCGGCCCCCGAATCGAATCATGCCGTGGCAGCCGCCGTCCGCGAGGCACTGCGCTGCAAGGAAGAAGGCAAGAGCGAGACCATCCTCTTCAATCTGTCCGGACATGGTCACTTCGATATGCAGGCTTACATGGATTACCAGGCCGGGAAGCTCCAGGATTACGAGTACCCGGAGGAAGAAGTTGCAATGGCGCTGGCAGGACTGCCGGTCATTACCCCTGCCCCCGCCGGGGATTAACTCGCATCAACGTTACCTCTAAAACATCAATCTCCGCCCCCCCTTTTCGAAGGGGGGACAGGCACTACAAATAATCCAATAGGGCGCAGCATGCTGCGCCCTTAAACCGTTTCCTCAACTATTAGATTAAGTACTGTAGGGGGGTTAATCAGCAGCCTGGGCCGAACTGACCAGAAAAGTAGTTCTATCAGAAGATGCCGGTTGAGCAGCGCGGCGTTTTAAGCGTGCCCGTGCTATGGCAAGATACAGTTCGGGCAGTCCGATCTGCCCGCCCAGGTGAGCGATCAAGGCCAGGATCAAGACTAGTGATACCCGCATGACCTCCACCTTAAAAGCAGGACTCGGTGTATAGACACCAGAATACGAAGAATATGGATCGGTAATGGTGGCATATACCAGGTAAACAATAGTAGGTAGCCACAATACCGTCAACGCGCCCAGCATTCCCATTCCTAACCGCAAACTAAGCGCTAACGACAGCCGCTCTCCCCCGGTCTGCCGGGTCCAGGCCGAAGCCAGTGCCCCCAGGACAGCGCTGTAACGCAGTCGCAGGAACGGCCCAACCAACCATTGAAATAAGACCAGCAGCGAAACGATCATCACCAGAAACGGTTGTACTCGAAACGCTCTCCGAAAGTCACTTAGCCAATCAGAGTCAAGCCGGAAGCCTAGAATGCTTGTGTAGGTAAAAATGGCAAACGCGATCAAGACGATCAAGACGCCAACCCGAAGTACCAGCACGGACACCGCCGTTGATCTTAACCGGCGGTAGATCACCCGTAGACGGAGGCGGAGTTGCCCCCCCTGCCCACCGGCAGCCCTCACTGCTCGCCCAGCACCGAGCAATCCCATCGACCATGTAGCCAGCATTTGCAGCGCAAACAAAGTCACCACACTCATACCCAACCGACCGCTGAGCAAATACTCAACCGGGTTTGAGACCCAATACGGCGCGCGCCAATATGTCACCAGGTTCAGAAGAAATACAAACCCGGCGGATAGAACAATTGTTACGGGCAGGCAGCCGCGTCCAAACAACCAACGCCAACGCCGCTGCCATCCGCGCCTTCGGGTCTGTGGGTTCTTTTTTCGTGCCATCAGAATCACACACCTAACCTACGGGCGCGGCGCTGTGTCAGGCCCAACGCCACCAACGACAACCCGATCTGCCCAACTAATATTGCCAGCGCATACGTTCCGATCATCAAACATATCGTCCAGGCAATCTGCTGATCGGTTGGCTGTGGCAGAATCTGGTATACATCTAACATAGAATAGCGTGGACTGCCCCACTCACTAACCAGAAAACCAATACCGTAGAAAATCCCAACATTCACCAGGATTGAGACCACCCAGAGCAGCAGCCGACCGGCCATTCCTACAGCAATGGCTGGACCGCGAGCACGGGTATGGGCCGAAGCAAACAAACCTATCGCCCCATTGACCAGGAATTGCATGACAGGTTGGGCCAGGTAGTAGATCGAAAACAGGATCCCGGCCAGAAATATAGGAATAAAGATCGAAAAGACATCTTCTTGCCATAAATTGGGCGAGGAATAATATAGCACCTCACGCAGCAAAAAGAACGCGAACATCAGCCATCCCGATAACAAACTGGCTGCACGAATAAACATCAGGCCGATCAATGTTCCCCGGAAGGAGGCCAACGCAGCCGCCAGCTTTGCATAAATGATCTGATTCAAAGGCAGGGTGGTTGTGCGGAGCAATCGCCAGCTTTGTAATTCAACCTCGCCGCTGATCAGAGGGGCTGCCTCAGCGATCATCAGGATGTTGACAGTAGCACCCGCCACCAGTTGGATAATCACCATCGCGACAATTGAGATTCCCAGGGCCTGTGGAGCCGCATATTCGATCCAGCCCCACCCCTCCGAAGCCCATACCACGCCGGTCGTAATGGCAATCGCCAGTCCCGCAACAGCGAAAATGATTGGTGTATTGATCCAGCGCAGGATGGCTAAACCGCGATAACGTGCCCGGCGGCGGCTTTCCAGCCAGTAGATCGGGTGCTGCAAGCTGGCCCATATAAAAGGCCGCTGTTTAGGTGTTGGGGTTGATGATGCTATTGTAGCCATAACGCTACTTATTGTACTCGAAATGCAACAGGCTAGCACTCGACGCTCATCCGACGATTTGCCTGCTATGACACTAGCCGGAACAAGCCGAACCGCCATTTACATTTCTTTTACATTTTGTGAACAACAACCTAACATGAGCATGCCACACTGTAGAAGCTTTATTCGGTAACTATTTTGGGGAGAAACAGGCAAATGTTTAAGAAGACGCTATTGACACTACTGGTTATATTGGCGCTTGTATTAGCGGGTTGCTCGCCAACCTCATCAACCGAGGCTGTCACACCCGACGAAGCCATCCCTGCAGATAACAGGAAACAGTCCCCCGCTGATGGTCAGCAGTCCCCCGCTGATGGTCAGCAGCCACCCGGCGATGGCCCAGGTGAACGTGGCCGTGATGAAAGACCTGAGCTTGACCTCACCACCGCCGCCGAATCGCTTGGCGTGTCGACAGAAGATTTAGAAGCCGCCCTGGGATTTGACGAGGAAGGCCGGGGTCCAACAGATTATGAAGCTGCCGCCGCTGAACTGGGTGTCACAGTTGAGGAACTTACCGCGGCTCTGGAGGCAGCCGGCTTTATGGGTATGGGTCGTGGTGGCCCCCGCGAAATGCCCGATCTGACAGCCGCCGCCGAAGCCCTTGATGTGTCTGTCG
>JBNKDD010000281.1:0-7647 GCA_050288085.1 Anaerolineae bacterium | reverse complement strand
AGTATTCTGAGCGAGTGACAGGGTTTCAAATCCGAGTTGGACGTTGAAGAAGTCTTCCACCTCTGATATCGATGTTTCACCTACACGCAGGTTAAACCAACAGGGCAACTGACAAGAATCATCGGTTCCATTTGATAAGAAATCGTCACCCAACATAGTTTCCTCATAAGGCGGCTTTGGCGGCATTTCAATATCGATTACCTGAGGTGTTTGTGTAGGTGGGATTTTTGTGGCAGGGGGTGGAATCGTTGGCGACGGTGTGGCGGTTGGTGATGGCGTGACACTTGCAGTCGCCGTCGGACTTGGCGAGGCGGTGGGTGGCGGCGATTCGGTCGCAGCGGCGCAGGCGGTAAGAATCAGTAAGGTTGCAAGGCTCAGTAATCGTTTCATGTGGTGCTCCCTTTACCCCATATTTTGGGACTGAATAAATCCCTCTACTATCCTACAATAAATTTCGGATTGATCAACAGATTCTAGGGCGATTTTTTATGGACGGCGGAACTATCTTCCTACTCATTTGGGTTGCTGCGATCATCGCAATCAGTTTTATCGGCGCGAACAAAAAGCAGAACTTTGAAAAGAAGCTCCGGCAGTATCTTCATAGCTATGGCCTGAATCTAAAAGTGGGTTGGGCAGAGCAGTGGCATCATGGATGGACAACGACCGGTCATATCCGGGGCCGTGGCATCAAGATGAAGCTTCGCATGAACCAACAATGGGGTGGACTGGCATATCTGGAGATCGCCATCCAACTCCGCATAACCGGGAAATACTACCTGCAAATCAAACCACGTAGTTCATGGGCTCGCTTTGATGAAGAATCCCACAGGTGGACGGATGACGCAGAGTTCGACTGTGAGTTCTTCTTATCAAGCAGTCCGCCGCGATTCGCAGGATCAGTGTTTGGCCCCCGCTCGATTCTGCGCGGGGATCTAATTGAATTCATGTATAAACTGAAACCGGCTCGATCCCCGTTTACGCTTGAGGTCAAAAGCAGTCAGGTGATTTTTACCACGCGGTCTGTATCGACGAACACTCAATTCGAACAGCTTTTGATGACGCTCTGCGACTTTGCCGATGCGGTCGAAGAAACGGTGGCAGTCCTTCCTCAATTTGAGGATGAATCAGTCTCGCTGCCTGTTCTCAGTTGATAAACTGAGATCGCCAATCAGCGGCAAGACAACCGTAAAGGTGCTGCCCTGACCCACCACACTCTCGACCGTAATCTGCCCCTCCATGATCATCACCATGTTGCGGACAATCGCCAGCCCCAGCCCCATCCCGCCATGCTCCCGCCGGATGCTCCCATCAACCTGCCGGAACTCCTCGAAGATATAGTCGTGCGCCTCTGCCGGAATCCCGATCCCGGTATCGCTAACTGTGATGCTCCACGCGTCTTTTCCCTGGCATTGAAGCACCAGTTTCACCCCGCCCGTTTTGGTGAACTTCACCGCGTTGTCCAGCAAATGGACAACGACCTGTTCCAGGCTGTCCACATCGCCGACCAGCGTGTCCGGCAGGCGCTCATCGACCAACACCTGGAAGTCCAGCCCTTTTCCCTCGGCCTGTTTCTGAGCCTTGACGATGGTGTCACGCACCCAACCGCGCAGGTTAAACCGGACCGGCGTTAAGGCCATCCGTCCCGCTTCGATCCGCGATATCTCAAGGATATCCTCGACCAGCTCGGCCAGCGCTATCGCATTCTCCAGGATGCGTTCCTGATTCTGATGCTGCTGTGGGTTGAGATCGCCGCTGTAACCCTCCAGCAAAATCTGGCTGTAGCCGGTGATGGCATGCAGCGGGGTGCGCAGTTCATGAGACATGGTCGTCAGGAATTGATCCTTGAGCCGGTTGGTTTCCTCTGCTTTTTCCCTGGCCGTTACCAGTTCTTCGTTAACCTGCCGCAGTTCCTCGTTCTGTTCTTGCAGCACCCGTGTTTGCTGTTGAATCTGGTTATGCTGGTGGTCGCGGTGGCCGACCGCAAGCAGGATAAAACTCGACCCGACAATGTGTACGAACATCATCGGGATCATCATTTCGGGGGTGGCTTCTGGTATCAATATGCCAATCCCGGCCAGCAGCATCAACCCCACAGAGGCAATAACGGCAGTCCATTGTAAAGACGCCACCAGGCTAAAAAACAAAACCACCAGGATCGGTGCAAACAGGTAGTGCAGGTGCAGGTGTCCGGCCAGGGCATCGGTGATGATCCTGCCGGTAATCAGCAAAACACCCAGCGCAATGCTCAGGGTATTGAACCGCGTCCGGCTGAGGAGATAGATCGAGGTGGCAAATCCTAAGATGATCGCCGCCCCCCGGATCGAGGGAAATTCCGCTTGCGGATCAAGGTCGAGCACCCCCAGCCAGGTGAAGACCCACAATCCGATCAAGAGCATGCAGAGCATGCCTATCAGGATTACCAGGAATGTCGAAAATAATTGTGCCCGCCGCCGTTTCTCCGGATCGGTGATAGACTTGGAAGGATCCGTTAGCCACTGCCATGCGTTGTAGAGCCGTTTGATCATGGATTATTTTTCCGGTGTCCATAGGCTGTTCTTGCCGCCCCCGCACAGGCCGACCTTACCTATTTATTATGCCACAAAAGGTGCACTTAAATCATACGAGAACTGTACGATTAGGGGCAGCGTTTTGCCTTTAATATTTTCCCGCTTTTCGCATTGATAACTATTTCGATCTCATATGTCGGTTTACCATCTGCTGGCAGGATATGCAGAACCCAACTTTTTCGACCATATCCCGATACAACGGGATAACGCCAGGGCCGATTTCTATCTTCGCAAGCTTGCTTAGAGATCCTGATCGCTTCCTCTCTTGAAATTGTATTTTTGTTCCTGGTTTTTACTCTGAGAAAAATCAGCCTCTTCTTGGCAGGCCGCGTGTATGGCCTAGCCCAACTTCTCGGCCAATTATCGAAACTGGTGATCTCCTGCCCATCGATGAAAAGCGTACACATGATTTCGTCTGGGAAATCGTTGAGCCTGATTTCCCAGATCTGGTTATCCACTATAGATCGATAAGGGAAAAACGGATCGCCCGTATACACCCACGAAAGCGACCGCTGAAAGTAGACAGCATCGGCCTCGTTCATGATCGGTTTATGCCAACAATAAAGGTTTTAAGTTTTGTATTTTCTAGAAGCGCAGACATAACGTCACCCCATATGATTCCTATCCTACCCAATCTGTAGGCGAAACAAAAGACCCGTGTCATAATTCGCCGGGCTGTGGTGTTTGGATGGTAATTGAAGCATTCAAAACAGAACTGAGGAATAAGGGAGCTGTATGTTAACCAATCCACCAATTGGTCCACGTTGGACTAAAGTTATTCGCGATCTATGGGGGTACAAAGCCCGCACCATTCTGGTAGTGCTGGCGATTTCGGTTGGCGTCTTTGCCTTCGGCGGGATGTTCATCGCTCGCAAGGTGCTGATCGAGAACATGAACGCGGCCTATGCCGCCACCAATCCCTACACTATTTCGGTGATCCTGGAGCCGTTTAATGAAAGTCTGCTGCGGACGGTGCGCACCCATCCAGACGTTGTCGAGGTAGAAGCTTTCTCACGGGGCAGTGCACAGGTATGGAATGGCACAAGCTGGTCGATGCTGAATCTGGAGGCCGCTCCGACATTTGAGGATCGCACCATCAACCGTATTGGCCTGGAAGCCGGTACCCTGCAACCGGGGCGGCGCGAGATTTTGATCGAGCGCCAATCGCTGCCTTTGATCGATGGGGCCGAAGTCGGCGGCACGGTGCTGGTTGAACTGCCCGATAACACCCAGCGTGAGTTAAAAATCGTCGGTGTTGTGCATGATATGAGCTCCGGGGCGGCTAACATCACCCGGATGGTAGAGGGTTACGTCAGCATGGAAACCATGCGCCAGTTGGGTCTTGAGGAGAATTATACCCAACTGCGTATTGTCGCCGACCCCTCGTTGGAAACCTACGCCGAATTGGAGGCTGCCGCCGATGACATCGCCGATCGGTTAGAGCGTCAGGGCTACGGTGTACGCAGCACCTATGTCCAGATGCCGGGTGAACACTGGGCAGCCGATCTGATCGAGGCCGTCCTGACACTGTTGATGGGCCTGGGGCTGCTTTCATTGGGGCTGTCGAGCTTCCTGGTGATCAACACCGTCACGGCTATCCTCTCCCAGCAGAAACGCCAGATCGGGATGATGAAGGCAGTCGGGGCCAAAGGCGGGGACGTGATGGGCATCTACCTGGGGATGGCGAGCGTCTTTGGCGTGTTGGCACTGGTGATCGCTTTGCCTGCCGGGGTGGGCCTGTCTTATGCGATCATCCACCTGCTTGCCAGCTTCTTGAACCTTGACATCGTCCATTTCAACGTGCCGGGCTGGGTGTTTTTGCTGCAAACCCTGGCCGCCCTGATCACCCCCCTGATAGTTGCCATGATCCCCATCCTGAAAGGGATGAAGACGACCGTCCGGGAGGCGATCAGCGATTACGGGATCACCGATATGCCCCGGCGTAAGGGCCGGAGGGCCGAGAAACGCCGGGCACGTAAAAGAGAAAAGGGCGGTCTTGTCTGGCGGTTGACCAGGGATGTCAAGCTGCCCCGCCCGATTTTGCTGTCGCTGCGGAATACCTTCCGGCGTAAGATGCGGTTGATCCTGACGCTCGCGACGCTGTCTACTGCCGGGCTGTTGTTCTTATCGGTGATGAATGGCCGCGCTTCCCTCTACAAAGAGTTTGATATCTTCGAGAAGATGTTCGGTTTCGATATCGAGATCGCGCTGACCGAGCCGCAGTTTGCCGATCGGCTGCGGCGCGAAGGGATGATGGTCGAAGGGGTCGAACAGATCGAGGGTTGGGGCTATGCCTCTGCTACCATCATCCGCCCGCCAGAGGCCCTGGAAGAGAGTGATGACGTCAGCACGGAAGAAGGCACGCGATTCACTATTCTGGGTGTTCCCCCTGATACCCAACTGATCGAACCCACCGTTACCGAGGGCCGGTGGTATGAGCTGGGTGAGTCGGACGTGGTGGTCCTGTCCCAGGAGATCATCAACAAGGAACCCTACATCAAGGTAGGGGACGTGCTCAAGCTGGAGATTAACGACAAGCCCCACAAAGTAACCGTAGTCGGGATTGTTAATGTGGTCGGGATGACCTATGCCTATGCACCCTTTGACTACGTGACTCAATTACAGGGTGTGCCAGGCCGGTCTTTCATGTCGCTGGTCAAAACCACCAGCGACAAGCCCAAAGAGCAAGAAAAGGTTGCCCGTGCCGTTGAAGAGCATTACCAGCAGATCGGGATTGGCGTTGAGCAGTCGATAACGATTGCCAGCATGATCGGAATCGTCACCGGCATGATCGACTTCTTCCTGTACTTCATGGTACTGATGGCGATCTTACTGGGAATAGTCGGCGGGTTGGGGCTGGCCTCCACCATGAGCCTGAACGTGCTGGAGCGCACCCGCGAGATCGGCGTGATGCGGGCCATCGGTGCATCGGGGCGCTCGATGCGGGGTATTTTCCTATCGGAAGGCGTGCTGATCGCTTTGTTCAGCTATGTGATTTCGTGTGTGCTCAGCCTGCCTGCCAGTTATGGCTTTTCCTATTTTGCAGGCCAGGCCTTCTTCGACCGCCCCCTGAACCTGATCCTTGACCCGATGGGTTATACCCTGTGGTTAGTGGTGGCCTGCCTGCTGGCGGCAGTTGCCAGCCTGCTGCCTGCCCGTCGCGCCGCCCGGATCAGTGTCCGCGAGGCGCTGGCGTATGAGTAAGGCGGACGCTAAACCTCACCCCTTCCGAACCGCTGAGAGCGGTTCTCCCTCCCCTCTCCACAATGGAGAGGGGAAAGATCGAGCGCGCTGGAGCGCGTGAGATCAGGGGTGAGGTTTTTACCCTGCATAACCAAAATTATCCCCGCAGCCCCGCCCCCTCCAGAAAAACCTGAACCGCCAGCCGTGCCGGTTGTCCGGCATTGAATTGACCCCGCAGCCGCCCGTCGATTAGCAGCGTTGATTGACCATGAAGCAGGGCAAACAGCACATAAGCCAGGTCAGCGGCTGAACCGGGTTTGATCCGGTGCTGCTGTTGGCCCAGTTCGATGATGGCGATCACCCCGTCCATCGCCTCGCGGCCCGCGGTGATCAAACCGGGGTAGACCCTCCAATCCGTGATCTTCGGCCCGAACATCAACCGGTAAAGGGCGGGATTCTCTGCCGCAAACTGGATGTACCCCACGCACATTTCCTCCAGGCGTTCGATCACATCCCGCTCATTTTGCTGCCGGAAGCTCTGCGTGGACTCGCTGAGCCGCTTATAACCCTGTTCAGCTACCGCCGCGAGTAATTCGTTTTTATCCGCAAAGTGACGGTAAGCCGCCGTCCGCGAGACACCGATCCGCTGGCTGAGTTTCCGCATCGATACGCCGTCTATGCCCTCTTCGGCCAGCATTTCTGTCGTGGCGGTGATCAGTGCTTCTCTCAGGCAGCCATGATGATATGAACCGTGTTTTTCTTCACACTCATGATTATCTTCACACATAAGATGAATCTAGCAAATTATGTTGACGCCGTCAACTTTATGCGGTAATATATCCGTGTTGACACCGTCTACATCGTGAATTTATCAGCACTTGAAACGGTTAGAAACTTTAATACGTAATCTGATTAACTACTTCCTCACAAGGAGAAGGAATTACATGGCAAGCAAAATACTGGTCGCTTATGCAACCGCATCTGGATCAACACCGGAGATCGCCGAGGCTGTCGGCGAAGCTCTGAGACAATCAGGCGCACAGGTGGACGTGGAGAAGGTCGTGCGCGTCAAAGATATCAGCGGTTATGATGCATTTGTGCTGGGTGCACCGATGATCTTCGGCTGGCATGAAATGATGCAGAACTTCTTACGGAAGCATCAGGATACCCTGAGCCAGAAGCCGGTCGCCTATTTTATAACCTGCCTCAACCTGACCAAAACCGGCGAAGAAAGTTACGAGGGCGTGCCGCTGTTCTGGGACCCAACACACGGGGTTGTTCCCAAGAACCCCAACCGGCTGTCGTCCAAAGAAAAGTTCGGCACCATCGAACACCTCCTGGGTGGCATCTTGAAGGAAACACCGCAGGTCAAGCCGGTCAGCGTGGCACTGCTGGGTGGTAAACTCGACTACAGCAAGATCAAGAGCTTCATCGGGAAGATGTTCGTCCGCTTCATTATCCGGTTTAAGGAAGGCGACTACCGCAATTTTGACGCAATCAAGGACTGGTCAGGGAGCCTGCCCGCGGTTTTGAATTAATCCCTCCGACCGGACAACAACAGCAAAAAAACGCTTCATCAATTGAGGCGTTTTTTGCTTTCCGATTAGGCTAACGGCAAAATATGCCGGTATAACCTCAAAGGCCGGAGGAAAAACTATGGTTGTCAGACGTGGTCAGCTAGCAATAACTTTGATTGTGATTCTAGTCAGTAGTCTGGGTGTTGGGTGTGCAAAGTTAAACATACTACCCACGCCCTGCTCTACAAGTGATATGGTTATTGCATGTGGGAAAGATGTTGAGGAAGCAGATCTCAACATGCAAAGAGCACTGCTTGTACTGCCCAACGAATGCTGGAATGACAACTACTTCTGGGAGATCGATCCGGGTCAGACAACGT
>JBNKDD010000280.1:0-7694 GCA_050288085.1 Anaerolineae bacterium | reverse complement strand
TTTGAGAATAATAAAATCCTATTCCTACATGGTTTTCACCACAAGTATGAATCATGGCACATTGGGGCACGGGTAGTTGGCCAACCAAACGGGTTCTTGTTTGGTGCATCTCCAGGGGGAGGCGTTTGGGTATTCATGCCTGATGAATTCCTCGAAGCATGGAAAGATGAGATTGAAGGCGAATAACCCTCACCGCCGCAAACGGATCATTGAGATCAGCAGCCAGATGCCCATTAAACTGACTAGCACAAATGCCGCTGTAAGGACGGCCTGCATCCAGGCCCCGGCAAAGGATGGGATCAGCATCGCCAACCCGACAATCATGGCCGCCATCAGCAAACTGACCGCCAGCCGGTCGGCAATCCGGTCAAAGCGGGACATCAGGTGATCGGCTTGATTGATATCAATCGTGATCTGCAATTCCCCCTGATCCAGCTTATCGACGATCCGCCGCCCCGATAAGGGAAGCTGGCGGATAAAGCCAACCCATTGAGAAAAATCCTTGTATAAGATCGGCCCCCAGGTTTTAGGCCGCATCATCTCCCGCTGGAGCTTGTCAACGTAGGGCCGCGACACCTCAAAAACATCGAAATCTGGGGCAAGGCGGGTGCCCATCGCCTCCAACATCATCAAGGTCTTGAGCAGCATCCACAGGTTAGACGGCAGTTGAAGCTGGTATTTAAACGCCAACCCCAGGAGATCGTTCATCACGTCCTGCAAGCTCAAATCCCTGAGCGGTTTGCCCTCATATTTACGCAGTACGCGGGCCACCTCGCGCCGAAAACTCTCGTAATCTTCAGGATAACTTCTGGACCCAATCCGGATCAAATGCTCGGCCATGCCATCCACATCGGTATTGATAATCGAAGAATAGAGCAGCCCCAGCGATAAACGGTCGGCATGGTCGAGCCAGCCAACGATGCCGAAATCAAGCATGCCCAGCACTTCATCCTTCAGCACCATGTAATTGCCGGGATGCGGATCGCCATGAAAGAAGCCGTCCTCTAGAACTTCCTTGAAGATCACCATGGCGGCTTTTTCCATGACCGATGTCGGATCGTAGCCCGCCGCAATCAGGTGATCTGGCGCGTCGATCTTGATCCCACCCAGGTATTCCATAACCAGCATCCGGCGGGTGACGTACTCCCAGTGGATCTCCGGGATATGTAGATAATCAATGCCCACAAAGTTCCGCCTGAACCGGTCGGCATTTAAAGCTTCTCGCTGATAATCCAGTTCCATGTGCAGGGTTGAAGCGAATTCCTCGGCGGTGGCAGGTAGATCATTGATCTTTCCCAGGAAGGTGCGCTGCTGTAGGAGACTTGCCAGGTCGTACAGGATGCCCAGGTCAGTCTCGATAACCTGATCGAGGTTGGGCCGCTGGATTTTGATCACGACCTCTGACCCATCAAGCAGCGTACCCCGGTGCACCTGCGCCAGCGAAGCCGAGCCGACCGGCTGCTGCTCAACGCAGGTGAAAACGGTGTCAAGCGGTGCGCCCAGTTCCCGCTCAATCAGGGGCTCGATCTGATCCCAGGGAACGGCGGAGACCGAATCCTGGAGGAGTACCAGTTCTTTGACGTAAGACGGCGGGATGATGTCGGGCCGGACGCTCATCATCTGACCCAGCTTGATGAAGGTTGGGCCGAGTTCTTCCAGCATCAGGCGGACATGGTGGGGCGTCGATTCGACACCGGAACCACGTTCCTTCCGGGTAAGCGGAAAACGGTCAAGCAGCCCGGTTACATTGAGCAGGTCCCCAAAGCCATACTTGAAGAACACCCGCACAATTTCCTGGTAGCGATTTAGATGGCGAACGCGGGCAAAAGGCAGTCCCATAGCATACCCCCAACAGATTGTATCAATGATTGTGGTGCAGAAATGCAGCTATCCCCCGGCATCACGGAGTGCGGCCCGGCCCTTATCGGTGATTTTGTAGCCGCCACCGGCCCGTTTGATCAAACCGGCCTTGAGGAGCGGCTTTGCCAGGTTATTCGTAAAGGTTGGTGACATGGGTGTAATCGGCTGCCCGAAACCCTGCGAGACGTGAACATAGGTCTTTTTCTTGCCATCGGACAGAATCCGTAAAAATTGAATTTGTTCAGCAGTCAGGTTCATTTTATCCCCCGGACAATCTATGTCTTTACAGCCTCCGGCGGCTCATTGGGTAAGACAAACCAGAAGGTTGCGCCCCGTTCTAATTCGGTGTCAACTCCGATCAGCCCACCATGTGCTTCCACGATCCGGCGGCTGATCGCTAAGCCGAGGCCGGTACTTTTCTCACCACCGGTAGGCCGTGCCGAGAGCTTCTGGAAATAACGGAACAAATGCTGGCGATCATCTCCGCTCAAGCCGGGACCTTCGTCCCTGACACCGATCCGCCAACCTTCTTCGACGCAGTCAACACTGACCCAGACTGTGCTGCCGGGAGGAGAATACTTCACAGCGTTGGAGATTAAATTATCCATCACCTGGCTGATCCGAACACTATCACAGATGATGATTCCGTTTTCGAAAGGCAGCAATACAATGCGGGTGCCTTTTGGCGCGGCTAACTGCTCGTGGCGGGTTACGATCTTGTCAAGAAAGTCTTTCACATCAACCGATTCAAGATGTAAGTTGAGGGTGCCAGATTCGATCTGCGTCACGTCAAGCAGGTCATCGATCAAATTCAGCATATGATCGGTCTGGTTTTCGACTTCTTTCATCAGGGTGCGGTGCTGTTCTTCAGATATATCTTCCTCAGAGTCTGACAGGTAGTAAATAACCGTCTTGATAATGGACAAAGGGCTGCGCATATCGTGAGCCGCCATACCAAGAAAAGCATTTTTCTGTGCATCTAATTGGGATAGGGCTTCGTTGCGCTGTTCGATCGCTTCCTTTTGATTCATGAGCTCGGTTGTCAGCCGCCCCTTCTCGACAATCACCGAGAGATGACCGGCGATCCGCAAAAAGGTATTAATATGTTCGCTCCCGTAGGTGTTTGTTTCCTGGCTGGAGAAGAAGATAAATCCAACCGGCACGCCGTTGATGATCAGCGGGCAGGTGAGCGATGACCGGAACCCCTCCTTGACTATCAAGCTGGTTGATTTGGATTCGGGTTTGTTTTTAAGGTAGGCTTCCAGATCGTTGATGATACGCGGGCGGCCTGTATCAATAATCTCCTGGAGGCTGCTGTTTTCCAGGGAGTCTGAATATCCTCTTTTGAGATAGGTTTTGGGGAGGACACTTTTATTCCAGACGGCGCGGACGGTTCGCCCGTCGTCCTCGACCAGGGCAAAGCCTATCCGCTCATAGGGGATAAATCCTCGAAATTCATCATAGACGCGTTCGAGGATATCATCCAACAACAGCCCGGCGTTGATATCGGATGCCAGCCGGTCAATTTTTAGCGACCGGTAATACCTGCCTTTGAGCGAATCAGCTAACGCTTGCAATGCCAGCCCCAACTGCCCAACCTGATCTGATGAGCCAATCGGTACGCTGATTTTATCAAAGTCTTGACGTTGGAGTCGTTCGACAATCTCGATATATTGTTGAATGCGTTGTTCTTGAGTTTTTGTACCAGATGCCATAAGGATCTTCCACGACTCTTCTAAAGAGGTTATTAGTTGATTTTATAGGACATATTAGTATCTGGCAAAGACAAAACTAAAGAAGGGTATATTTCATCTTGGTGGCATAGATCTGATTTATTCGCGGCGGCTTAATGTGCGTGGGGCGGGTCTTAGACCCTTTGCAGCGAGATAGTAGTTATAGCATCCCTGAGATAGTGTTCAGGTACAACATCCAGCCTGCGGCATGCAGACTGCGTACCTCCTGATCGTCAAATGGTTCATGAAGAACTTCGACTTCGGTAGAATCACCTGCCTCATCGAATGTAACCGTCACACGTGTTTCGCCGGTCTTGATCTCACCGGCTTCCATATTCCAGGTGTAAACCAACTTTTTCGGACGTTGTACTTCCAGGTAAGTGCCGCTCAATAACGTCGGTGATCCATCTTTTGAATACATCACGATCCGGTAATGACCATTATCCTGCACACTCATTTCGAAAATATGCATCGTAATATCCGGCCCACCTAGCCACTCCCGGACATATTCGGGAGTTGTCCAGACATGGAAGACCTTCTGCCCTGGGGCATTGAAACTACGTTTGACCCTCACCACAGAATCTGAGGCCGGAATTTGTACACTCATGATCATTATCCATTATCAGGTAGATCGCCAACCCTAAAGATTGATGCCGTGCTGGCATACCCTGTTGAATATAGGGGATTCAGGGAACGGTGTCAAGTATCAATAAGCATGATGTTGGAGGCATGAGCTACAATAGCCCATATTCTTAAGAACAAGGAGAAATGATGAACTTTGACGACTACCAAAAACAAGCTGAAACGACCGCTATCTATCGCCAGACCTGCCCCGGCCTGATGTACCCGTCACTGGGGTTAGCCGGTGAAGCCGGTGAAGTCGCCAACCGGGTGAAGAAGATTTTCCGCGATACGGACGGAGAGATCGACGACGAAACCCGGTCGGTGATCGCCGATGAGGTTGGAGATGTCTTGTGGTATTGCGCTGCCCTGGCCTCTGAACTGGGCCTGAGCCTGGACGAAATCGCCAGCCACAACCTCGAAAAACTGGCCGGGCGCAAAGCCCGTGGTCGCTTAAAAGGAAGCGGTGACCACCGCTGATTCTTCGACAGAGAATTTCCCTCTTGACTCTCCCACAACTGGAGAGTGCATAATCAAAATATCAATCGACCTGTGCACGGAGTGAATTGATGTTTAAGATTGGTGATTTTTCAAAACTCAGCCATGTGACGGTGAAAAAGCTGCGCTACTATGCCGATATCGGGCTGCTGGAACCTGACTATGTAGACGCGGAGACTGGCTATCGCTACTATACGGTTGATCAGCTTCCCCGTCTTAATCGCATCCTGGCTTTGCGTGATCTGGGTTTCTCACTGGATCAGATCGGCCACTTGCTGGATGAAGGTCTGGTAGCAGAGCAGCTACGCGCGATGCTGCGGCTGCGTCAGGCCGAAGTCGAGCAGCAAATCCAGGAGGGTGAAGCCCGGTTAGCCCGCATCGAATCACGGCTGAGACAGATCGAACGGGAGGGAAATATGTCGAAGTTTGATGTGGTACTCAAAGAAGTGAAACCGGTTCGGGCCGCCTGTCTGCGCAAGGTCATCCCTGATTACGGTCATTTGTCTAAGATGTTCTCTGATGTCTACGGTCATGTGATGTCCAACGGTGGGCAGCCGACCGCCCCGCCGGTGATTGTCTACTATGATCCCGAATTTAAAGAGCAGCACGCGGATGTCGAGGTGATCGCCCCGATAGCCGCAGATGTCCCTGACGGAGCCGGGGTTGTCATGCGGGAAGTTCCCGGCGTAGAGACGATGGCATCGTGCGTAATGAAAGGCCCTTACGAGGGCTTTGGCGAAGTGTACACCGCTGTCATGAAGTGGATCGAAGACAAGAACTACCGGCTCGATGGGGCTACTCGCGAGGTATACCTGCGCGGCCCGGGTGACACCGATAACCCGGAAGAATATCTAACCGAGATTCAAATCCCGGTGGTGAAAGCCTGATAACATCGGGCACAGAGGGGCGCAGTGTGCTATGCTGCGTCCCTACACTGGAATGATGATGGCTCATGGGAAAAAAGAGTGAGAAGAGCAGATAGCTACTAGTTTTTGAGACTCGGAGCCGCGAAGTTTATTCGCGGCGGCTTTGTTGTTTACTCTTTCTACAGTTGAGTCATTATCTTATTTTTTGGGGATGGGGGAAAAAAAGACAATCCCGACCACTAAAGCCGGGATTGAAACAAAGAAGAGATGTTGCTGGATATTAACTATTTGTTGTCTCGCTGCGGATTGTCGACCAGCACTGGCTTGCCATCCTGCTCAACCACAATCTTGGCGAATCCCTTTTCGAGCACCGGTTCGTAAAGACGACCAGCCGCCGTATGGAAGGTTGCCAGGTAGACCAATATATCATGGCCGGTGTTGACAACGCGGTGCATCCACATTGGGGGTATATGGGTGATCGTGCCCGGTTCCCATTCCTGCGCGATGAACTCGCCTTCGAGGGTCTCAAGCAGCAGGTAGCCGCTGCCCTGCATACATATGAGAATCTCTGGTTGATCCGTTGCCTCGTGGAGATGGCCCCTGGTCATATGATATTCATCACCGATCAACCCAGGGAAGATGCGAGAAGTGCCCATTGCCATATCGGAGCAGCTCGTCTCAAAGGGGCTGTCGAGAACTTCATAAATCACGCGATCACCATTCTGGATAGCATGCATGGCCGCGTCCTGATCTGCGAACATGGTTGCCATATCGCTGATGCGTCGCTCAATAATATACTCAGGGGAAGAGGTCCGACCTTCACTAAAATCGAACTGAACCGTTTTGGGATAGTCAATTTGCTGCAGCATAATTCTTTCCTTTGTAATGTTAGTTTCCGTTAGACAATGAAAGTCGTTACCAACAAAGAAGGGCGACTAGCTAGCTATGTCGCCCCCCTCAACTTTAAGCCGCGGGAAGTTTACCATCGATTGTGAAAAACGCCACGAATCAAAGCTGCATTTTTGGCTATCAGGTCTAATGTAATGGTTTAACCGGTAGGATTGTCATGGGTATTAGTTAGGGGCAAAGTTTTCTGACTATTCAAGCGGTGAGTTTAGGGTTCTGTGATATTCCAAATGACCACAGTCTCGCCGCCAGTAATGAGTGTACGCGAGTCAGGCAGCCAAGTAAGGCTGCTTATCGCATGATCAGGGTGGTAATTCAAATCTTCCTGGAAGACCACCTCATTCAGTTCAACATCCCACAGTACCAGAACTCCCCCCAATGATCCGAAAGCAATAAGTTTGCCATCTGGCGACCATTCTATGCGCCAGGCTGGTCTATCGAGCTGCAGCAGTTCTTCGGGGGCATTACCGGATTGAGCATCCCACATCATTATTGATGCGTCACCACGTCTAAAGACCAATTTCTGCCCGCTAGGCGACCATTCCAATGGACATAGAATCTCTTGGTTATATTCAAATACATGCAGCAATTCTGTCGTATCATCATCCCAAATCCTGAGTTTGCTATCAAAAGCCATAGTACTTACCGCAATAAAATTTCCTTCTGATGTCCAGGCTGCGCCACATAACCATTCAGAACCAGTCTCTTCGAGCGTATTGACAACCTGGCCTGAGAATGGGTCAACTAATGGCAGGTTAATAAGATAGATAGGCAGAAGGCGGTCTCCTGGCTCAGGCCATAGAATCTGCCTTGGATTAGTAGAACTGAGGTCTAAACCATTAGGAATAACCCGGTATTCCTGGATTATCCTTTCGCTATCCATATCCCATATCGCTATGTCTCCAGTCGGGCCGCCTATAGCAAGATATTGCCCATCGGGCGACCAGGTCAGTTCAACACCAGGGTAATCTATGGTGAATATAGGGCTGGAAAAACTTTCCTCTAAAGGTTGCTCAACACCGAAGATGAGTACTTCAATATCTTCATAGTAGGTTCCATAAGAATGGCTTGCAGCAATCAGGGTTCCATCAGGTGAGAGGGAAAAACCCCGGACATTGGTATCTACGGGTGTCATGGTTACTGTCCATTCACCACTGCTGCATCCCACTAACATGGGGTCGAGTACCAGCATCAACAGTAAACCACAGCG
>JBNKDD010000279.1:0-7696 GCA_050288085.1 Anaerolineae bacterium | reverse complement strand
CGCTGATTTTCCGCTGCCGCTTATCGATCACATCCTCAAGAATGGCTCTCAACTCATCCGGCATGGGCAAGGGTTTGCGCATGAAATGATCTGCCTGTGATGTCTGCATAACCCATTGAAACTCTTCAGGTGTACACCGCCAAGCTGACGCGATTACGATAGCCATCTCAGCTAACTCAGGAATTTGTCGCATCTCGCCACACACTTCAGGCCCCTGTGGGCCGGGCTGCCGGATGTTAGAGATGATAAGCTCAGGAACCGGGCCACCGTAGCGCCCCTCGCGGACATCATTGACCCATTGCATGCCCTGGCGACCATCTTCAAATTCGAGCATGCTTCGCCCCCACCTCTGAGATAATGTACGCATCACCAATCGAATATTAGGTTCATCTTCCATGATGATCCACACCCGATCAGTCTCATCCTGCTGGTTTTTCATGACACATCTCCTCCCCCCACCTGCCCGCTGATTTTCCGCCGTCGGGATTCGAACACTTCATCTATGATAGTTATAAAATCATTATAAAGAACAGGTTTTTGGATATAGCGGTCGACCGTCTCCATAAGTATCGGTTCCTCTTCGGGAGGAAACCGATATGCGGCTAGCATTACAATAGGTGTATCTGACAGTTCAGGAATCTTCCGCAGCTCACGGCACACTTCCAACCCTTTTGGGCCGGGTATCATATGGCCAGAGATGATGAGTTCGGGGATGGGACCATCATAACGACCCTCCCGGAGATCCTCGATCCACTGCATGGCTTCGATGCCATCTGGGAAGTGGCGTGTTTTTCGTTCCCAGTTGCGTTCAATCATTATTCTTAAGAGCGTGGCTGCACCAATTTCATCTTCAATGTGGAACCACACCCGTTCCCACTTGTCATGCCAGTCAGCGATTTGATCTTCAACCCTCTGCCGTAGATCAGAATCTAATGTGTCCAGGAAGTCCTGCACCGCTTCCTGGTCTTCACAATAGGCCAAAGCCCTGGTAGCCCCCAGATAAACCCGTTGGTCGGGCTGGTTTAGCGCATCTACCAGGGCAGGCGTTGATTGGCTAATATTCTTTGCCAGTTGTTTAGCAGCGTTCTTTTGTACCCTATCAACCTTATCCCCCAACACTTCCAACAGAAGATAGCCTAAATCCTCGCTGCCCAAACCAGCTATTCCGTTGATTGCCACCCATCTTACGCCAGAGTCTTCATCTTTCAAGCATTGCTGTAACAGGGGCAATGCTCTTTCTCTGCTGCCGATTTCGGACAACGGCTTGATGGCTGCGCTACGGAGTTTTACGTTGTCCGAACGAACAGCCTCTTCGAGTGCAGGAAAGGCCGGTTCCCCGATCCTTACCAGGCTTGATTGAAGGGCTTGTTGAAGCTTGTATTGAGCATCGCCTAAAGCATCAATGAATATCGGGATCGCCCTTGGAGCAAACTCTTCAACTTCCTCAAGGGCTTCCGCAACCCTGCCGAAGAAATGACTTCGCCCCACCTGTGGCAAATCTGTCAAGTTTTTTAATGCCTGTGTCAAACAGTTTTCCGCTTCTAGTTGTACCTCTTTAGAGCGATCTTTGAGAGCAGATAGAATGATGGGTATTGCACTGGAGTCTTTATTCGCCCTACTTACCAGATCGTTTAGCTCACGGATACGAGCTTGTTTATTGTTTAGGAACCGACCAACAGATTTCATGATGTTTGCTCCCTGCAAACACTTAACCTTACCGCCTATTATACAGGAAAAAGCGAGAGTCTATTGTCAGTCGGAGGAAGCAGTCGGAGCGCGGATGGTGATCGTCGTGCCCTGGCCTGGCCCGGATTCGATCTGCAAATGCGCACCGATCAGGGTGGCCCGCTCGTGCATCCCCATCAGCCCGAAGTGCCCGTTGGCCGACAGGTCGGTGATCCGGTGAGGAGCACTGAACCCCTGTCCGTCGTCCCGCACTTTGACCACCACCTCGTCCGGCTCAAAGCTGACCGTCAGCCAGATATTCGCCGCCTGGCTGTGCTTACGGGCGTTGGTTATGGCCTCCTGAGCCATCCGGTACAGGGCCATCTCGTGAGCAGGAGGTAAGCGGCGCGGTGTAGCGCACTTCTCAAACCGGATCGGGATATCGCTGATCAGGTTCAGGTCGCGGGCCAGCATCTCAAGCGCAGGCGCGAGGCCGAGGTCTTCCAGGAAGATCGGGCGCATCCCCCGGATGATCCGCCGCAGGTCGTTTATCGACTCGGCGATCATCCCCCGGAGCTCTGACAGCAGATCCTGGCCTGACGGATCATCATCGGGCAGGTGACGCTTCAAGACCTGCGCCCGGTGATCGAGGGCGATCAAAGCCTGCACCATGTGATCATGTAATTCACGGGCGAGGCGGGCACGTTCGTCTTCCTGCGCCTGGGTGATCGCGGCGATGTAGTGACGCATCCCAGCCTGGGCCGCCTGCACCCGGTCGGCCATGTGGCGCAGCGATTCCTGCAACTGCTCGATCTCCTCAATGCCGCCCACCGGCTCCTCGATGCTGCCGAAATCTCCCCAGGACAGCGCATTGGCCCGTTTGCCGAGCTGCTGCAAAGGCTTGACGATCTCCCGGAGGCCAAACCAGACCACCGCCACCGCAATCAAGATACCGGGCAGCAGCACCAACGGCGCGACCGCCGTATAACGCATCACCGGCGCAAGCACGTTATCCCACCGCTGAACGCGCACCAGGCTCCAATGGGCAGCGGCTACCGGCGCAAACGATTCGATCACCCGGCGGCCTTCCATATCGGTGGTGAAGTCCGCGCCGCTCTCCATCCGCATCGGGGCCATCATATGCGGATCAGAGGGGATCGTTCCGCCGACCTGGGCCGGATCGCTGTGATACAGGATCAGGCCGTCGTCGGTCGTCATATACACCGAAGCCCCGGCGGGCGCACGTAAACTGCTCAACACGGCGGATAAGCCCAGGTTATCTAGCGAGGTGACTCCCACCGCGCGGACACCGGCCCTCTCAGCGTCAGGGGCAGATACGACAACCGCCACCCGTGTGTTATTGACTCCGTTTTGGATCAAGGGGAGAAAGACCGCCGTCCCGCCCTCCTCGGTGGCCTGAAACAGTTCTTCTATATCGAGGGCGGTTTTCCAGGATTCAGCTTGCGGCGAAGCATCGAGCAGTTCACCTTCGGCACTGTAAAAGGCCACCCCACCGTCAAACAGCAGTTCCGGCCAATCACCCAGCGTGCCAAGCATCCCGGCGGCGGGTTCACCAGCCTGGACACGCCCGGCCAGTTCCGCCAGCATATCGCGCTTCTGAGCCAACTGTTCGGACAGGCTGGCCGCCGCGCCGCGCACCGCCCGCACATCCTGCTCGGTGACCGTGTCACGGGTGATCCGCTGGTGGATCGTCACCCCACCGAAGGCCACTACCGTCAGCAGAATCAACAGGGGCAGCCCCACGACGGTGATCAATTGTAGGGGAAAGCTGCTCAGACGGGGTTTCATCAAGAACCCTCTCTACCCCCCTGCCACTGCTGACGCAGTGTCTGCCCCCCTTTGCAAAGGGGGGCGAATCGCAGCGAATGCGCTTGCGCAAGAGCGCGATGGGGGGTTCTGGTAACGCCTAACACTACTGTGGATTGTAGCACCGCACATCAACCCGGCAGTTCCAACATCCCATACTGCACAGCCTTGACTACCGCTTCGGTGCGATTGGTGACATGCAGCTTCTCGAAGATATTGCGCAGGTGACCCTGCACTGTTCGGTCGCTGATGCCCAACGTCAGGCCGATTGCTTTGTTGGTCAGGCCGCGAGCCGCTTCGCGCAGCACATCGATTTCACGGGCGGTTAGCTGATCGTAATCGGGCAGTTCTCCGGCAGGCGTGGCAACCGCAGTCATCAACTTCTGCACAATGCCCGGATCGAGCACCGATTTTCCCTCGCGGACGGCGTGAACTGCCTGGATAATCTCTTCGGAGTCGGCAGTCTTGAGGACATAACCGTTCACCCCGGCCTCGACAGCCGCCATCACATAGGGATCGTCGTCGTAGGCGGTCAGCAGCAGCAGGCCCACCGGCAAATTTTTAGAACGCACCCAGCGCACAACCTCGATCCCGCTGCGCCCCGGCATCTGAATATCGAGCACCGCCACATCCGGCAGATATTGCTCGATCAGCGCGACGGCCTGATCGCCATTTTCGGCCTCTGCGACAACGGTGATGTTACCGCTTTCCACCAGAAAATCACGGATTCCCCGCCGCACCACCTGGTGATCGTCGGCAAGGATGACACGGATCGGTTGGGATGTCGTCATGGTTCCCCTCGTTTAGGCACATATAGTAAAACTCTGTTTTAAACCTCACCCCCTTCCGATCCGCCGACGGCGGTTCTCCTTCCCCTCTCCAAATTGGAGAGGGGGGAGTCGAGATGCTGACAGCATTGAGACGGGGGTGAGGTCTAAGATAATCAAATCAGGACAGTGGGTACGCCCCTCACGGCACAATCACCGCTTGCACCCAGATTTCGCTTTCGGGCTGAACGGGATCGTTGCTCTCAATAATAATCCCCCGCCGCACCGACATCCCGACTAATTCGGTCTGCCCCTGCAAATCCATCGACACCATCAGCAGGGCAACCTTCCCCGGCGGAATGATCGAGGCGGTCAGGTCGGCAGTGACATAGGTACAGGTGGAATAAATACGATGGACGACCAACTCGCCCTCGCCCGTATTCCGTAAAACAAATGTGTGTTTATCCTGGCGGCTGTTCTGAGCCGAGATGCGCCCCAAATTATAAAAATCGTCGGACAGTTCCAGGGCGGGTAATGGGCCTTCAGTCGATAATAAGACCGTCGGGTAACTGTCTCCAGAACGCATATCGTGGACGACTTCAATGGGTTGGTTGTATTCAACCTCATCGGGGTGATAGGTGGTGTTAGGCGGGGTGCGGTTAAAAAGCAGCACCCCCAATCCGATCAAGCCGGTCAGCGCCATGATCCCCAATCCGGCCAGTAACGGGTAAAGCCACCACAGGCGGCGTTGTCTGGTCATCGTTTTAGCTATCCTGAAGAACACTACTGCTTCTCTCTATTGTACCTTGATCTTAACACATTGATCGGGCCGATGGTCGTCAGGATAAGCGCAAGTCGCACCCCGCCATATGGCTTATTAGATGGGGAATGCGATCCTTTCGCCAGGATAAGACATCAACTTTTGATCGTGCAAAGCGCCTGCCGGATCTCGCCGAGATGATAGGCCGTATGCACCACGATTGCCATCGAACAGCCGATGCTATCGTTGCCCTCCCAATCCTCAATACCCCGTAATAAGCTGCTGATCCGGTTGTAGGTTGCTTTCAGCCTGTCTTGCAGATCATGCCATTCTGCGTTGGTCACATCACTGACACGGCTCCAGATTTCTCCCCAATCCGGCTTATCGATTTCTTGCCCGATGATACACCGCTCCAGGACTTCAAGATAAAAGATCACATGCTCGACCTGAGCGGCAACCGTCGCACAGCGCCCCCCGACCGGGATCGATGCCTCGCCAGCGCTAATCTGGCTTAAAGTCTCAAACAGCGATGTACCCCTGTCGAGATAGATACCGTGATGAGTCTCGAAAGTCTCTTCAAGGAAGTCGAAAAGCTCCTTAGAGAAGCTCTCCTGGGACATCATTTCTTTCATCAATTATCCTTTACTAAACACTCGGCGTACCGCATCGGGATCGAGCAGCCAGCCTAACGCCATTTCGGCTGCACCAAATACCAGATAGGTTGGTTGCAGCCAGTGAAAGGTCAGGTTAGGCATGATCAACTGCACCATGATCCAGCCTATCAGAAACAGGCCCAATCCCATTGCCACCAGTGGAGCAGTCCGGTGCCTGATGAAGGTCAGCAGCGCCCCGATCAGGCTGCCCTGCCCGTTTACCAATAACAGCACCAACCCCGGGATCGCGAAATCTGAGAACGGCGAGCCGACCAACCAATCCAGCGACATCCCCAGGCCAGCCCCGGTCGGGTCTAGGACCAGGCTCACCCCGGCAGGGATCGCCCCAATGCCGATAACTATCTGCAAAACTCCCAGCGCAATACGCACCCTGTTCTTAGACTGCTCCATTTATATAATCTCCTTCATCGATGCTAATTTCCGGTTAAGTATAAGCCAAACGAGCGATTTTTGGGGAAGACTTATTGTCCCGCTATCCCCGCTGGTATACACTTGATGACAGGGGTTGATTTGACACAAGTCATAGACAACCTGACAAACTTCGTGTTGATGCTGCTCTCCTCAGGTTCTTAAGGAGAAATGGGAATGACAGTCATCACGGTCGAATGGGACAACGAAGACCACAACATCCTACTGATCACCCTGCGCAGCGGTGAATGGACCATTCAAGACATGCTCGATATGCTTGCACAGGCACGTGAGCTGGTCGAGACAATCTCTCACCCTTACGCCACCATTGTCAATATGTGCAGCAGTGATTACCTACCGCCTAATTTGCTGGCAAACTTCCCCAAAATCATTGATGCTTCTGGATCATATCCCAACGACACCGGCACCATTATCGCGATGCCCACGCGGGGCATGAACAAGATTCCCTCTGACATCTTTTCTCAAGTTATCCGTAAGCTGACCATCGTCTACTCTATTGAGGAAGCATACCGGCTGGCCCATGAGCGGTTGTGAGCCGGTGACCTATCGATCGATCCTTACATCATAATAGCCACAATCCACACCCTACGTTAAACTCAAACCATCATTCAGACGGAAGGGTGTAACAACATGGATGCATTTGACCGGCTGGTGCTGGGTATCGCCGCCGTGCTGATCGCCCTGACCGGCGGGGTGATGGCCCTCGGCGACCGGGTGGGCGTGCAGGTGATCGAATACACACCGGGGCCAGATAGCCATCCCGCTATCACCAGCCCGATCACGATCAGCTTCGACCTGCCGATGGAAACGGACAGTGTCGAGGCCAGTTTTTCCCTCCAACCCGATACCGGCGGTAGTTTCAACTGGCAGGATAACACCCTGGTCTTCACCCCGGATCAGGTGTTCCAATCAGGGGAAACCTATACGGTCAATATCAGCGAGGGCGCATTGAGTACCAGCGGGCGCAAACTTCAACCGCTCGACTGGTCATTTACCCCGCGTGATCCGGGCATCCTGTACCTGGCCCCCACCGATGTACAGATACGCAGCCTGTGGTTCCAACCCCTGGATGACAGCCCGCCGCAGGAAGTCCTCCGATCCGAATATGGGGTGTTCGATTTCGCCCCGCGTCCCGATGGCGAGCAGATCGCCGTGATGATGTATACCGCCGAGGGCAGCAGTGATATCTGGCTGATCAACCCGGACGGCTCGGAACCAGAGCAGTTAACCGACTGTTCGCCCGGAATCTGCACCGGGCCGGTCTGGTCGCCGGATGGCAGGCAGATCGCCTACGAGCGGGCAGAGATCGCACCAAACGGAGGCTTAGGGCCAACCCGGGTGTGGGTGCTCAACCTGGCAAGCGGGGAAACAGGGCCGGTTTATGCCGATAACCAGGTGCTCGGTTATGGCCCGATCTGGTCACCGGATGGCGGATCGCTGGCATTCTTCGATGCCAATCAGGGCCAGATACGGGTGCTGGAACTGCAAACCGGCGAAGTCGCTTTCGTTGAGAGTAACATGGGCGAAGTCGGGGTGTTTTCACCAGATGGCAGCCGGATGCTCTTCACGAATAT
>JBNKDD010000278.1:0-7699 GCA_050288085.1 Anaerolineae bacterium | reverse complement strand
TTGCCCCGCGATACCCAGGTTGATCGGCTGATCGTTGTCCGGATCAACCAGCGCAATCAGTATATTGTAGCTGCCCGCTTTCAGGGTTTCGGGCACGGTGACCGTCATCATCACATCGAACTGCTGGCCGGGCTGCCAGGTTCGGACGTTCGGGTTGACGCTCCACGTCACCGCCGGGTCGCCCTGGCTGTTGGTCAGGATCACCTTGAGCCGGTAATCGCGGTAGGCCGGGGCATTCCCGACATTCTCCCAGATCATGCCCAGTGAAACCGTATCACCACGGGCGATCCGATCCGGGTGGGACAGCTCGTCTAGCTGGAGGCGATAGCCGATACCTTCCACCATATTCTTGATGGCCGACGTACTCCCGCCGCCTGCAAAGTTATCGTGCACCACCGAGCACCCCGTCAGCTCGCAGATCTCCGCCGCCTGATTAAGCTCCTGCTGACTGTAAGCGTAGCTGCAAAACTCGAAGGCGACCGGTGCTGTATCCTTGTGAGCGGTGAACGAGTCCAGGTACTTCAGGACGTTGTTGTTATGGCCCTCCGGCCCCAGGCAGTCATGGCGGACACCCAGGATCGGATTGTCAATCGCCATCACCCATTCGATATCGGAATGCCAGGAGTGGGTGAACAATACCGGTGTTTCCTGGAAACCGGGGTTATCATAGCTCATCGTCACATCTGGCCCGTAGACGTTCTTCTGGTGGCAGATATGCGATCCGCTGCCGCCTACCCAGGTATCGATGATGTGGTGGCGGGCTTCCTCGTCGTGCCGCCAGTATGAATTCTCCAGACCTTCGCTGGCCCATTCGCCATAGCGCCCGTAGCTGCGGATATCAATCGCATAGATGCGCGGATCGCCGTCGTACTTTTCGCGTAGGGCATTGACAAACAGGTCATGCGCTTCCAGCCAGGTGCAGTTCGCATAGTCTGGATCGTAGCCGGTTTCGCCGTCAAAGCTGCGTTGTGCGACGTAGGCTCCTTCGTCCTGCACCCACTGCGGGATGACCGTGTTCCCCCAATAGGGGCGGCTGCTCATCACAATCCCGAAGTGGCATTGGCCGCCGTTTTCCCAGGCATCATCACACAGCGCCTCGATCTTGTCCCACTTATAGACCCCGCGGGCCGGGTTGAAGTCCGACCAGTTCCAGCGCCGGTAGGGCGTCGATTCAGGAATGCGCGGGTCTGATGTGTCGTGCGCTTCTTGCCAACCGATACCCGGATTGGTCAGGAAACTATTGATCGGAGTCGGCTTCACCGTCACCAGCCTGATGCCGGGTGGCAGCGTGGTTGGAGTCGGCTGCGGGGTCGGAGTCACCTCGGTCGGCTCGGCAGTTGGCTCCGGATTAGATCCTGGATCGGATGTCTCTTCTGGCTCCTCAGTCGGCACAGGGCCGGTACCGGTTCCGCCCACCACACTGATTGCCTGGACGATAGCCTTCTCGTCAATCGGTGCGCCCTGGTTGCCGATAAAATCGATCTGGAAGGGGCCATCGGTCACCACGTTGAACTTCCGTGTTATCACGCGGCCTTTTCCTCCGGCCTCTGCAACGATGTCGAAATCGTCCAGCACCACCTGGTCGAGAATGGCAACGTCAAACCAGCGTTCGCCCTTCTCGCGGAAGGCATCGGCGAAGCGCAGCGTGACGAGATACTCGCCGGGAGTCACGTCAAACCGGAAGCTGAAGTCCGTGCCGTACATCCGGCAGCGATGCAGATACTGCCCGTCATCGTCGTACAGGTCGCCGTCCTCGTCGCGAATCTCCGGGGAGGTGCCGGGATCGCGCAGCCGGTAATCGTCTCCCATGTAGCCCCAGTCATCTGATGAATAAGCCTGTGCCGGTTCCCAGAGGTGTCCATCCCATGAACTCTCGTCACAGTCCCCCACGTTGATGTACCGTTCATACTGGATCGGTGCAGGTGTGGTCGGAACCGGGGTGACGGTGGTTGGCTCGGCGGTGACGGTCGTCGGTTCGGCGGTGACCGTAGTCGGCTCAGCGGTGACGGTCGTCGGCTCGGCTGTAACCGTGGTTGGCTCTGCCGTGACAGTGGTCGGTACGGGCGTGACCGTTTCGGTTGGTGGGGGTTGTGTGGGAACAGGGCCATTGCCGCTCACCACACTGATCGCCTGGACAATTGCTTTGTTATCGCGCGGTGCACCTTGATTGCCAACAAAATCGATCTGGAACGATCCGCCCGTTACCGTCACACTGAAGGCCCGCTCGATGGCGATTGCTCGGCCACCGGCTTTGGCGGCGATGTCGAAGTCATCCAATACTAGCTGCCCGCCGATCAACACGTCAAACCAGCGCTGACCGGGCCTGCGGCTGGGATCGGCAAAACGCATCTTTACCGTATAAGTGCCATTCGGTACATCAAACCGGAACCCAAAACTCGTGCCGTACATCCGGCAGCGATGGAGATACTGCCCGTCATCGCCGTATAGGGTGCCGGTCTGATCCGAGATCATGCGGGAGGTGCCGGGTGCTCTCTGTACAAAGTTACTTCCCACAAATCCCCAACTGCCCGACTCGTAAGGTTGGGCCGATTCCCAGGTATGCCCGTTCCAGGTGATATCGTCGCATTTCCCGACATTGACATACTGCTCATAGGGAGGCTGGGTCGTCGGCTCCGGGGTGACAGTGGTCGGCTCCGGGGTGACTGTTGTTGGCTCTGCCGTAACGGTTGTTGGTTCCGCCGTGACCGTGGTTGGCTCGGCAGTGACGGTCGTCGGTTCGGGCGTGACCGTTGTTGGTTCTGGGGTGACGGTCGTCGGCTCCGGGGTAACGGTGGTCGGTTCGGGCGTAACGGGTGTCGGCTCCGGCGTTGGTACGCTCTGTCCTTCAATCGCGATGGCCTGAACGATGGCCGCCGGATCATCCGATCCCTGATTGCCTGCAAAGTCAATCGTCAACTGCCCACCGGTCACGGTGACGTTGAACGTCTGTTGGTAGGCCATGCCGATATCGCCTGACGTTGCCGCAATATCGAAGTTATCCAGGACAAGCTGGCCCTGTACCATCACGTCAAACCAGCGCCCACCGGCTTCGCGGACCGGTTCGACAAAGCGCAGCCGGACCACGTAATCGCCGTCCGGTACATCAAACCGGTAGCCGAAGTCCGTCCCAAAGGCCCGGCAGCGATGCAGATATTGCCCGTCGTCGTCGTATTCCTGTCCACTGGAATCGCGGACATAGGCATAACCTGGGTCTCTGGGGTTATAGTCACTGCCGACATGCCCCCAGCCGCCCGGTGAATAGGCTTGATCGCCTTCCCAATAAACGCCCTGCCAGGAGATTCCTCCGCAGTCGCCTACGTTGACGTATTTTGTATATGGTTCCGTCTGTTGGGCCATCACGTGGATCGGATCGCTCACGAATGCCACGCTAAACAGAATGAACGCAATGGCAATCGCTGCCCCGATAGAGAACCATGATTTTCGTCGATTATGAATAGATAATGCCTTCATAGGTAACTTCCTCTTCAACCTGCGTTATCCCGTTTACGTAAATAGAGACGAACCGTCTGTTCGTCTCTGATGGTGCAGCAAATCAATACCAATACACCTCAAACATTGATACATTAAAACCTTCTTCTAGTGTAAAGCAGAGGGGCAGATAATCAATCTAGAGGTCGATAGAAATCATCTTATAACGAAGGACATATCTTCTTTATAGGCAAAAGGAGTAGGGGGAATCTAGTCTAGTCTAATCGCACGATACCACGTTGGAGGGCGGTGGTCACGGCCTGGGTCCGATCCCGGACTCCCAACTTACTTAAGATATGGTTCACGTGGACTTTGACCGTACCTTCTGTGATCGAAAGGAGGAGGCCGATTTCCTTGTTGTTTTTCCCCTCAACGATCAACTGGAGAACTTCGAGTTCGCGCTCGGTCAGGTTCGGGGTAGAGATTCTCTGGGCCAGCTTCGCGGCGATAGCCGGAGGGAAGTGTTCCTGCCCGGAGTGTACGATTCGGATGGTTTCTACCAGGTCATCCGGCGGGGTATCTTTGAGCAGATAGGCTTTTGCCCCGGCGCTGAGTGCCTGGAAGACGCCTTCATCGCCGTCGTCAACCGTCAATACGATCACCCGTGCGCGTGGATATTCATCGCGGATCGCCTGGATAGCAGCGACACCGTCCATGCCCGGCATCCGCAAATCCATCAACGTTACGTCAGGCTGCTTATCCCGGAACATCTGGACGGCACTTATACCATTATCAACGACACATTCTGTTGTCATACCCGGCTGCCGGTCGATGATCGCCTTCAGCCCTTCCCTGACAATCGGATGGTCATCAGCTATCATCACCCGGATGGGAGGATTATCACCCATAATACTCTATCCCAGGTTCCCTTCGACACAATATAAAATCCCTTGAGCAGATTGATCCTACATCATGTTGACCTTCACCACAACTTATTTGTTTGGATTCCGCTGAAATGCGGTTTGTGTCCGTACCTGCCACATGTTTTTTGTACACTGGATTGAAATCAGGAAATTAAGGAGAAGGCTATGGGTGCTTCAGGCTGGTCATATTTCGTACCGTATCAGGCAGATATCAAGAAGGCATTTTATGATCTGCGCCAGCAGGTATTTGAGCGTGGAAGATACTATCTTCTTGATGTGCAGGACATTTTGCCTTTAAGCGAAGATGAGCTCGTCAAAAGGTGGTCTCCGCCGGATGACGACCCCAATGATGATCATGAAGAGTATCGGGAAATATATCGTGAATACCAGGAACGATACTCTAAACCAAGGCCAACCACCATCGAGGAATTGCTTGAGTGGAACCAGACAGAAGGTACGCATACGATCATGGACATCGCCTGGATTACCGATGATCCGGCTGTCGAGGACATCATGATGGCAACTCCTCTATCTGAAGATCAACTGCTCGAATTTTTCGGCACAACGAAACCCACCAGGGCGATGGTCGAGGAGAAGGAAGATACGCTTATGGGTCTTCGCAGCCGGTGGCAGGCAACCTACCTGATCGTCTATGAGAACGATCAACCCACCGAAATCTTTTTCACCGGGTTCAGCGGCGATTAGTCCAAAACCGCGAGGGTCTGCTATAAGGTCTTATCTACTGACACTCAGCGTCGATAGAATAAAGCGTTGTGTCTAATCTACCTTCACCGGTGAAGATTTCTGCTCCCGCTTCGACGCTGAGTAGATTCATTGAGCTGCTCAAGCCAGCCAAGATCAGGTAGTGAAAGAAGGTTGCTAGGTCAAGAGTCTCAGCATTAGTGTTGACGGTACGAATGAAGGAATACACGGGCCAACTCGATACAGGGTGGGGACCTTCCCAAAGATCCCACTCTGTTCCCTCAATCGTTATGCCGGTTTGCCTGGAGCCAATTGGGCGAATATCTCCGGTGTTATACAGCCAGACCATCACCTCACCCATGGGGTTTTCGTTACCTGGGTAAGGATTCTCAGAAAGCCACATATCGTAAGTGACGTTTGTGCCGCCTGGTGTTTTATGGGTCAGGTTGAAATTCCAGGCAGTGCGCAAACTTCGGAGAGAGGTTAGCGGGATAGGCAGGCCGGTATGAGCAACCTTCCAACCCCAATGCCAGCCCCAGACGATGGCAGCAAACGATTTGATCGTGTCACTTGGGCCTGTCCAATTCCAACCGGTTCCCCAGGCAATCTGCGACTGGTTGAAAGATGATTCCCAAAGACATTGAGAACCAGAACCAGTATCGGCACCCCAGAGATTGTTGAACAGATAGTACTTGCCGCGAGTGATAAAGTCACCGTTTTTGCAGATTTGCTTCATACTTACCTTTTGGGAGGAATAGACGAAATAGAATATATACGATTTATACCCAGGTTGCTTGATTTGTGCCTGAAGTCATCCCAGCGGTGATTAGCTGAAAGACTTGCTAAAATCTACTTGGAGGATGGGATATGAAAAAAAACAGCGAAGTATTACCGGTTCTCGAATTCACTTCCGCAAGTGCACTGCGGGAATGGTTGATTGAAAATCACGCGACATCAGATGGAATCTGGCTGCGGATATATAAGAAGGATTCCGGGGTGGAGTCCGTTACTTTCGAAGAGGTGCTTGACGAAGGTCTTTGCTTCGGCTGGAGTGAAAGCATGAGGCGTAAAGGTGACGAAAAATCATACCTGCAGCGCTTCACACCCCGGCGAAAAAAGGGCACGACATCTAAACGCAATCAGGAACATGTCGAGCGGCTCATCAAAGAAAAGCGAATGATGCCTCCCGGACTTGAGGCGTTGGGAATCGAGCAAGACGGCTGAGGGATCAGCATGGAAAATTACTCTAGAGTAATGTTGCTGACCGATCGTTTTAGAGACGAGGGCATAGGGATTGGGAGCGTGGGCTATATCATTGAAGTATATGGCGATGGGAATTATGAAGTTGAGTTTTCTGACAGCTCAGGCATCACGATAGCGCTGGTCGTTGCCAGGGAAGATGAAATTGAGCTGCATGAGTTGGAAGAATAGGGTTGTGGTAGACTTACCGGCAGAGACGGCAGCGTAGAAACGCGGTAGAATCATCGATAGGAATCATGGGCGACCAACCGGTCGCTCTGTGTTTGTGAGGAAACTGAAACGCCTTACCGGTAGTTTTGGCGTTATATTTGAAGTAGAACGTCAAGCAATAACAGGGGAGCGAATGATGCCGCCAATGGAATGGCTCAAAGATATGGCCCGCCAATGGAAGAAGATACCCGGCCAGGTCGATAAGAAGCTCAATGCTTATAGGCTGGGGTATAAGGCCGGGGGGGCGATTGCCGGGGTACAGGTCATCGTCAATGATGACTGCTGCGAAGCTGCCCAGGCGATCAAAGGCCGGGTCTACCCGGTAGACGAGGTTCCCCGTCTGCCCCTGGATGGCTGCTCCTATGGTGAGGATTGTCGCTGCGACTACCGCCCGAAGATGGGCGAGGGAACGACCTCAGCGCGATCCCGTAAGGATTAAGTTGGGCCAGACCACTAATTTTTAATAGAGTGGCCCAACTATATAGGAAACAGATAAGTTTTGTTAAAAACAGTTATCTGTTTCCACTTAACACACAGTCGGAACCAATATGAAAAACACCAGTTTTATTATCATGACCAACAATATCGGCAATGGGTATGCACCCTATCACAGCCTCCTGCCTGCCCTGCGCGAATCCAAAGTCGATCTGATCGCCATTCAGGAAGTATCAGGGGAAGATGCGGCGGCCTTTGACCGGGAGCTGCGCGATGTCTATCCACATCAATCGCTGCATGGCTATGGACTTTCCGGGAAGGCCGTGCTGAGCCGCTGGCCGATAATCGAAGAAGAGACTTTTACACTCCACACGGAGCGCTTCTACCTGCATGCGACCGTCGATTTTGATGGAACCTCCCTACATGTGATCAACACCCACCTGCCCCCGCCGATCTTCGATGGGCGGATGTGGCCCGCCTGGCATGGACGAGTCGCCCAGGCGGAGATCACCGATCTGCTGGCCAAAGCCCAGACCACTCACGGGCCAACCATCATGCTCGGTGACTTTAACAAACTGCCGCGTAACCAGGTTTATGCCATCTCCGGGTCGGATGGCCTGCGGGATGTCTTCAACCAGGTTGAAGCGGAGCCGGAGCCGACCTTCCCGCGTCGCTTTGGGGTGATCCCCTGGCTGCCGACTATGTTCCGCATCGACTATATCTGGCACAGTCAGCAGCTT
>JBNKDD010000277.1:0-7705 GCA_050288085.1 Anaerolineae bacterium | reverse complement strand
AAGATATCCGCACCGAGAATTTCTCAATCTGGCAGGATTATGGCTACGGTCCGGTGGAACCGGGTACGCAAAGTAATCCGAGTTACCGTGTCTCGACCAGTGTCACGATCACGGTCCGTAACGTGGATCAGGCGGGCGATCTGCTGCTGCCGTTCCGAAAGTTGATAGGCTGCCATACGATCAATTGATAAGCCTTGAGCCGGGGTGCTAAACGCCCGGTCAAATTGTTTGTACAGGTATCCGGCATTGACCAGATTCCAGACCAGGTAGAACATCAGCAGGAAAACAGACGTATCAAAAAAGAGCCGGTTGAGCCGGGAAAAAGCCGGTTCGAAAAAGACCTCCAGAGAAAACAGCGGCAGGAAGATTGCCAGCAAAACCAACATCAGATTGGCAATCTTACGCAAAGATGGATTCTCATCTTCATGTGGGCGGGGGTAGAGTTTAAACAGCGTATATGAGATCACCACGAGCAGCAAAACATCACCGATAGTTGCAAAGACCTCCTGGCGAGTCAGGAAATAAGCGATCACCCCGGAGGGATAGAACAGCATCAGAGCCAGCAAGATAGACTTCATCCGGGCTGAAAGCGGTTGCTCAAGTAACTCCCCGACAAACTGCGGCAGAAAGTAGACCAATCCCCCCATCATCAGGTGATAGATGACGGCAGAAAAAACTATCCATCGAGAAACCAGGGTGGGCGAATCTTCCAACACCAGCGAGATATAGATCGTAAACAGGTCTGAAAAGAGCGCGATCCCCAGGCAAACCAGAACCCCCACATAAAACGTGAGGACAGGCTGCCGGACTCGCCGGTTCAGGTTGACGAACAGAAAGACCACCCCGCCGCCGATGACCAGACTCAATATTAAGAGAAAGAACAGAACGTGGATCATAGCATCTCATTCTACAGAGAGTCCAGACTCTCACAAAACATCTCATAACAATCTACCAGAAACTACCCCATGAGAACAATTTCCTATGCTTTGTGACTGTTCTTAAGGGCTTTTTCTCATTTTCCAACAGTGTCCTTCAACTTACAGTTTTAGCAGATAAATAAAAGGAGACTGTAATTAGATGAAAAAACACAACAGACTTGAACTCCCGGATATCCTGCGGGGGCTGGCCGTCATTTTTATGATTGTTATCCACGTGCTGAATGTATATGGAAATCAGGCAGCCTCTCAGGGGATAAGGTACGAAATAACTGATTTTATGGGAGGACCACCGGCTGCACCGGTTTTCATGGCGATCATGGGCTTTTTCTTCCAGATCAAAAAGCCAATCCTCCCCGTAGCTATCAAGCGCGGGGTGCAGCTGACTCTGCTCGGTTACGGGTTGAACTTCGTAAGAGGGTTTCTGCCTGTATTTCTGGCGAAGGAATTTATGGGATGGGACGCCTCTGCTTTTCCAGAGATGTATTCCTACTATTATCTGCTATGGAACGTGGATATCCTGATCTTCGCCGGGCTGGCTTTTATTGGTATGGGGCTTCTCTCTCAAATCTCCGAGCGCCCACTGTTTCTGATCGGGTCGGCAGCGCTGATCGGCATCATCTCCCCTTTCCTCTGGGGCATCGGCTCAGACCTGCCAATTCTCGGCCATATCCTCAATCCGATCTGGGGCGCTGATCCCGACCTGGTGACCTTCCCCTTCTTCCCCTGGATGGTCTATCCGATCCTGGGGATGGTGGCAGCGATCTACTACAAGCGAGAAATCCCCCCTAGAAAATTGCTCAAGCGAAGTTTGCTGGCTGGCACGCTTCTCTTTGCTTCCGGGGGGATTCTACTTTTTATAAACTTTGATCGTTTCTTCAACGACTATGGACAGCAGTCCTGGGGAGCAGTGCTGGCTTTTTCAGGCTTCATTATCCTATGGAGCCTTCTGATCATGGGGGTCAACCGGCTGTACCCGGACAACTGGAAAACCGGATTTCTCAGATTTTTAAGCAAAAACCTCACCGTGATTTACGTCTTCCAATGGCTATTGATCGGCTGGGCTTTCTGGTTTATTCCCTTCCACTCCTTATCCTACGCTCAGGTAATGATCATGACGGTTGTCGTAACCGTGCTGTCATGCTTAGGAACCCTGACCTATAAGAAACTGTCGGATGTCATGTCCACAATGCGTACTCACCTGGCATTTGAAAACAACTAAACAAAGAGATGAATGAATAACCGGTACTCGATCTGAGTGCCGGTTATTCATAAGGGCAGGCCAGGATACCATCATTGTAAATCTGCCCGATATACAACCACCCATCAACCACTGCACCGACACTTGCCGCCGGTATTTCTTCGCCCCGGTTGGCATAAATCAGCGTGGTATTGCCGTCGGCATCAACCTTCAGAATTTGCGATGGGGATAAAATACCGGCATCCACCATGTGTTGTTGCAGCAAACCTACTGAATAATGTGTCGCAACATATACATTCCCCTGATCGTCCGCCGTCAGGTTATCCGGCATTGAATCCAGCCGGATGCGATCCACACGATCAAGGGTTGGAACAGCCGCCCCGGCACGGATCACCTCAAACACATCCAGCTTATTCATCATATCTGAGCGATATAGAAATAGCTGCCCATTACGAGTCACAGCGGTAATCCCGGCTGATCCCCTCACGTTCTCGTTCATATCGGTGAACGTTTCGCCATCGTAATACACCAGGGGAGCGCGTTTCCGGAAAAAAACGTAATCGAGCATCAGTTGATCCATCCCACCGATGTCAGAGAAATCGTTGGCGATAAACAATGAGCCATCATCCAGCGCCACCAGATCATTCGGGCTGAGCAGCAGATCGCCCGTGATCGTCCCGCTGTGCTCCCAGGCTAAATCACCCGCCGTCGAGTCCAGCGTGAAGACCTCAATGGTATGGCGGTGCTCCCCCTCTTCCCGGTGCGAGATGACGTATAAGTTCCCATTCTGGAAAGTCACCCCGTGCGGCCTGAAGCGCTCAGGGTAAGAGATGTCGATCAGTTCCGGCACCTGCTCTGATGGCGGAACCGATACGTCGAGCCAATAGAGTGCTCCGACGGCATCCTCCCCTGCCCTGCGATCAATGCTGGTGATCACAAAACCCTGCTGATCGGGAAGATACTCAAAATCTTCCGGACCAATCACCCCGGTTACCATTAAGCAATCTGGCAGGTCAACCGTTTCCTCAAGGTTTTTGGTTGACATGGTGGTTATCACCTGATATCCAACATAAACCATCCATATCAGGAGCACGATTGCCAGTGTATAACCGGCATACTTCACTATATTTTTTCTCATATCCAGCCCCTCATGCTGCATAATAATCACAATCAATCCGTCAATGTTGACCATGTCAACATTCTAACCCAGCAAGTTGACGCTGTCAACATCAAATATTGGCAGATAGTCACTTAAATGCTATCTATTTGATCTCTTGCAAGTAACAAAACAAAAGAATAGAAAAAAAATGACAAAGTATCTTTTTTGCACACT
Source organism: Anaerolineae bacterium (assembly GCA_050288085.1). Lineage (GTDB taxonomy): Bacteria > Chloroflexota > Anaerolineae > Aggregatilineales > UBA3940 > JBNKDD01. The sequence continues at coordinate 4,236 of JBNKDD010000277.1, read as the reverse complement.
GCCCTCCAACGATCTCGGCTTACTGGTTCGTTCCCTCCCGATTGCCAGGGAACTATCTCAGGCCGGGCACGAGGTTGTTTTCTACAGCCCAGGAAAATCGCCGCGCAAGGTCATCGGAGACGCAGGATTTGAAAACCTGCTGCCCGCACACCCGGCATCGATTTACCTGGGGGGCCGCTATGCGCTCCGTCACTTATCCGATTTGTACGCCGGTTGGAAGAGCCGAACCGGCGGAAACCGGCTTACCTTCTGGCAGAAATTTATCGAAGGCATCCCGACCAGGTTTGCCAGCCCAACGCCACAGTTCTGGAACCTGGATCATGCCGCCGCTGCCGCCGGGATGATGAATGACCGGTTTGTGCGGGCGGTTTGCGAATCCTTCATGGCATTGATCGAGGACTGCGGGGCGGATGTGGTGATCAATTTCTGGAATCCGTTTGCGGCGATTGCTGCCAAAGCGCTGGGCAAACCCCTGGTAGCCGTCATCCAGGTGGATGAGCACCCTGCCGGACGGGGGTTCATCTGGTGGAAAGACCCCCCGGATGATCTGCCAACCTGCGTTCCGGCAGTCAACCGGGTGCTGGGAGATTTTGATCTTCCCCCCGTTGAAAAATTCGAGGAGGTCAGCCTCGGTGACCTGACGCTGGTGGTCGGCATCCCGGAGGTTGATCCGCTGCTGGAGACGGCGGACGTGACCTACATCGGGCCGCTGCTGTGGCAGCAGGCAGACGATCACCTGCCCGCCTGGGTCGATGACCTGGATCAAGACCGGCCTGTGATCTGGGTCTATTCGGGCAACCCGCGTTATGGGATGGGCATGTCGGCCTTCAATTCCGAGGTGGTGATCAAGGCCAGCATTGAGGCACTGAGCGGTAAGGATGTGCAAGTCGTCTTGACGACCGGGCACCATGCGCTGCCGAAGCAGTACCTCCCGCTGCCTGATAATTTCCGCCACGAACTCTACGTTCCGGGGCAGGCGATGGCCGCACGCAGCGATTTGCTGATCCATCACGGCGGCTACGGTTCCTGCCAGACGGGATTGTATGCGGGCACTCCGGCGGTGATCATTCCGACCTTTGCCGAGCGTGAAAGCAATGCTCGCCGGTTGGCGGCGGCAGGTGCAGCCGAATTAGTGCTGCCGGTTGAAGGCCGCAGAGGAAAGAAGTTTGTCAGTGCTAATGAGTTATGGGATAAGGTTAACAGAGTGCTGACCGATGAAACCTATCAGCGGAACGCCCAGGCTATCAGCCGCAAGCTGCAAAGTTATGGCGGGGCGGCTCAGGCCGCAGAGTTGATTCAGGAATTTGGGGGTAAAGGGTAACTCTGCTTACACGCCTTCTTCATACATCTTAGCTTTGATGAGTTCTCCAAGAGCCTTGATTGCGTCATCGAGACTACTCAACTTCTCGTCCGGTTCTGATTTTTCATCCATGATTCGATCTGCATAGCCGTAGAAACCCTTTCCGAGTGAAAGAAGCATACCGTAGGCTCTGCCGTATGCTTCTTCACGTTGCCGTATTAGCTCTGTATTCTGTCGATCCTCACCTATTAGAATGTGAAGAAACTGCAACTCGCCCCGCGCAGTAGCAAGCCATTCGACTGTCTTACGATAATAATCTAAATCATTCTGACGTTTAGATGCTTGAAGTTCTTTTTCCTTGATCTTCAAGCCGAATCTATTGGTAATCCATACACCAACTAATGCCATCAGTGCACCAACCACAGTTGACAGGAGAGAAATCAATACACTGGACACGAGTTTACCTTTCTGGTAGCAATTTATGAACAAAAAAAATGCTCTTAGCTGTTCACCTAGCGCCTACTCAATATGCTAGCAGGGACATTTGCGCTTACCCAAGTTTCATCTGCACCGAATACGTGCAATGACTGACCGAGCATAACAAAGTATGGCTGTGGACTACTTGGCGCAGTTGTCCCGGCTAAAACACCAGAGGCTGCAAACCCTGGCGGTTGTGCAACAAAAGCGGAGTATCCATCTTTGCCTGTGAAAGCTGTTCCACTTGCTGATGCATAAGCGCTCCAGGCTTCTCCGTTTTCTGACCAATGGTAAATTACACTGCGAAAGCCTGACCGAGCAGTTGATATACATTGTGGATTATGTTTATTAGTGAGCATTCCCGAAATTGACATCGCTTGTTTTCATTTCCTTCTAAGCCACTCCGTTACTTGAAGTCATATAGCGATGAGAGGATTGGCCGAACCACTGAGGTTTACTCCGCAAAAGTATACAAAGCTCCCTCACCTCTGACAACTGAGTTAACACACCGGTCAAATGAAGTTAACAGCACAATCAACGACAAGTTGCAAAGTTATGGCGGGGCGGCTCAAGCCGCAGAGTTGATTCAGGCATTGGGGAGGTAAAATACAAAAAGGCATTGTCGATAACAAGAAGATTGTGTTGTGGCATCGTGTGAAAGGAAAACGGAAAAAATGGCGCAAGAGATCAAGGTGTATTTTGAAACGGGCAAAAAACGTGTCATGGCCGGGGCGGTCGAATGGCCGGGTTGGAGCCGGATTGGTCGCAGCGAGGAGGCCGCCCTGCAAGCGCTGTTTGACTATGGCCCTCGCTATGCACAAGTGCTCCGCTCCGCATCAATCGCGTTTGAGCCGCCCGGCGATCTGGGGGACTTCAGCGTGGCCGAACGGTTGGAGGGCGATTCATCCACCGATTTTGGCATACCGGGAGCAACGTCATCCGATGACCAACCGGTTGATGCCGCCGAGCTTGAGTATTTTCAAAGCCTGCTGAGAGCCTACTGGCAAAGCTTCAATGCGGCGGTGGAAGCCGCAGCGGGTAAAGAACTTCGAAAAGGGCCACGCGGAGGGGGGCGGGAGACTGAGAAAATTATCGAGCACGTGTTGGGTGCACATCAGGGCTATCTCGCGACGCTGGGTTGGAAGTTCAAGCTGGGTGAAACGGCGGGCCTCGGTGAGAAATTGAGCCGCATCCAGCAGGCGACACTGGAAGGATTAGCGGCATCAATGCGTGGCGAACTACCTACACACGGGCCACGCGGCGGGCGGCGCTGGACAGCTCGCTACTTTGTCCGGCGGTCAGCGTGGCATATCCTCGATCATGCCTGGGAGATCGAGGATCGGATCATTGATGATCCGGATTGAACACTCGATTATCCCACTACAGATTGACTGATCGCCTACGGTTTCGACATCCCGGTTTGAATTGGTGGTATAAACCTATCAATTAGACCGGGAGAGCGAAATGAACGTCTCAGAATATCGAATATGTTACCTTGCCCTGTCCGGTGTGTTCCTATTGAGTGCATGCACGGGAACGGGGACAGTGAATACCACCCCGACTCAGCCCATCACCCAACCGGAGGCGACTTTGACCAGTTCGCCCACCCCGCCGCCAACGATAACATCAACACCAACCGCAACACCTCAGCCGACACGTACACGTGAACCCACCTCCACCCTCCCCCCAGATATTGAGCCATTGGTGGGTGAGAACTGGGGGATTTACCTGGTGGAGCCAGACGGAGAGAATCTACAACGCCTGACAGAGGTCGGGAAGAACTATCAACATCCACAATTCTCGCCTGATGGCACTCAGGTCGCTTTTGTCGGGGGGGAGAGTGAAGACACAGAATCTCTGATGGTATATAGGCTGGATTCACAAGAGACAGAAACACTCTTCGAGGTGGGTGGAATAATCAAGGATTATGCCTGGGCACCCAGCTCGTCACAAATCGCGGTGTTGGTTCAGGCGGAAGAAAATGTCGCGTATCTGTCCATATTTGACTTTGAGAATGGCTCTCTAGAAGATTTGCTTGAATGGGATGGGGGGCTCGCTTCTGTAAGCTGGTCATACGATGGGAGATATCTCGCATTTGCGGGCAGTGAACCCACCTTTGATTTCACCCCGTCGATGAATGAAAGAGGTAAGACGGAGGTCTACATCTTTGATACAGGAGATGATCAACTTACACAATTGACCTCAACCGGTGGGTTGGCGTTTGCGCCTGAATGGTCGCCGACTGAGTACGCTTTGGTATACCTGGAGCGTGAGTATGCGGACTTTGGAGGCAAGCTTTATCTGCACTATCCGCTTGAGCCTGACAAAGCCCCTTTGGAAATTACAAATGTGCCATCTCTCTGGCTGCCATCATTTATTTGGTCGCCAGATGGAGAGAAAATAGCGTATGGAGGAGAAATCTCGGCAGCAGTGGTTGGCGTTTACGATCCATCATACCA
>JBNKDD010000276.1:0-7778 GCA_050288085.1 Anaerolineae bacterium | reverse complement strand
GAGAGCAGGGGTGAGGTTTAAAACAGGGACTCTTTAGTCAACCCTTATGGCCCCTATCCCCCCTCGTGTTTATACTCCCCGCCCCCGCCGCTGACCACCTGTGCATGTGGCCATCTTTGCTGGGCCTGGGGCAGCAAGGACGGCCTCACGACGACACAGGCCACCTTGTAATGCCCCTCATCGATCAGCCTGAGTCCATCCAGGAAACCCTCACCGCGCAGAAATTCCAGCGGGCCGAGTTCATCGATGATCAGCAGGTCACCGCCGCCCAGGTCGCGCAGGATATTATTGCCCCAGGCCATCACGTCGGCATCGAACAACCACTGCGTGGTTACCAGTTCCGCCGACCGGCCATCGCGCAGTGCTGCCAGTTGGCGGCGCTCGTCGGTTTCCAGGTTCACCAGGCCGATCCCGGTTTTGCGCCCTCCCTCAAAGATAGCAGGAGATAGCACCCCCCTGATCTCCATCCCCTGCTGGCGAGCCTGATTCACCAGCCGGGTACACCAGGTGGTTTTTCCGATGCCACTCAACCCGGTGATCAAGAGAAGCTGCGGCGTGTGTTGGCTTTTCTCAAAGAGGGCGGTCAGTTCGGAGTCGGGCTGTCCCAACGATTCCGGAAGCAGGATCAGCGGACGGCGGGGGAGAATGGCACGCGGGGTGTTCTTGCCGTTGACCTGCTCGTAGAACACCTCGGTTCGCATGCCGTAAGCCGACGAGAGATAGTCCTCGGTGAGGGTTTCTTCCGGCGTGCCGTAGGCCATCGTGCGTCCCTGCTTAAGCAGCAGCACCCGGTCAGCATAGGACAGGGCGTTGTTGGGGGCATGGGAAGAAATGATAAACGATAAGCCCTGCTGCGCCAGTTGATCGACCACCTCCAACACCCGGTGCTGGTTGCTCAAATCGAGGTGGGCGGACGGTTCGTCCATCAGCAGGATATCGCATTTCTGGGCCAGCCCCCTGGCGATCAGCACCAACTGCCGTTCACCACCGCTGACTTCGGTGTAGGGCCGCTCCTGGAGATCGGATAATCCGACCTGCTCCAACGCTTCATCGGCGATGGCGTAATCCGCCTGAGAGGGCGATCCAAACAGCCCCAGGTGGGGCGTCCGGCCCATGACGACCATCTCGCGCACCGTATAGGCAAAGGCCGGGGTGTGAAGCTGGGGGATCAAACCGATCCGCCGGGCGCGTTCACCCGGTGTATACTGCTGAATGTCCTTACCATCGAGGAGCACCTGCCCGCTGTCAGGCCGGTACAGCCCCGCCAGAATTGACAGCAGGGTGGTTTTACCGCTGCCATTGCGCCCCAGTAGAAACAGGGTTTCGCCCGCTTCGAGTTTCAGGGAGATATCCTGGAGGACAGGTTGTTCGGCAATGTAGACATAATTGATCTGCCGGGCTTCTAAGTGCATGGTCACCATCCCGTCCGGTTGCGGCGCAGCAAGACGATCAACAGCGGCACACCGACCAAACCGGTCAAGACACCGAGAGGCACTTCGCCGGGGAGCAGCGTGCGGGAGATATTATCGATCAGCAGCAGGAAAGCCGCACCCAGGCTCAAGGAAGCCGGGAGAAGACGTTTATGATCTGGGCCGACGATGATCCGCCCGGCGTGGGGCATCACCAGCCCCACCCAGCCGATCACACCACTGACCGATACAGCAATGGACGTCATCAGGGTGGCGCATAGGATGATCGCCAGCTTCAGCCGGATGGGGTTGATTCCCAGCGCGGTCGCCTCATCATCACCCAGTGACAGGATATTCAAGCGCCAGCGGATCAGCCAGAAGAAGATCACGCCCGCCAGCGTAATCACCGTCAGGCTGGGGATGCTGGCCCAGGTGACACTGTTCAGACTACCGAGCAGCCAGAAGGTAATCGCCGGGAGCGTATCGAGCGGGTCGGCGAGGTACTTCAAAAGCGAGGTCAGCGAAGTAAACAGCGTTCCGATCAGGATGCCCATCAGGGTCAGGATCAGGATCGGGGCACTCCGGTACAGGCGGCTGCCGAAAAATGCCAGCAGAACGGCCAGCAGTCCAAAAAAGAAGGCCGATAGTTGAACCTGCCAGGGCTGCCACAACAGCAGGATTGCCAGCGCCGCACCAAATCCGGCCCCGGAGGTAACCCCCAGGATATTCGAATCGACCAGGGGATTTTTGAAGATTCCCTGAAAGGCTGTACCGGTGCCACCAAAGCTAGCGCCGATCAGCAGTGCCGCAAGAGCACGCGGCACCCGCACCAACAGGATCAGGCGCTGGGCGGTTTCGGGAATGTCGGCGGCCAGATCGGGAAAAAGTGGGGACATCAGGACACGCCCGACATCCACCACTCCAATTTCATACCGGCCCAACATCAGGGCCAGGACGAACAATCCAAAGGGCAGCGCCAGCAGCAGCCCGTCCGTTATAAGCCGCCGGAGCCGGGCATTACTCAATGGCGCAAAGTCCGGTGACTTCGTCGTCTGAGATAGCATAACCATAATAGGTATTGTAGAAGGCGCTGGTTTCGGTTGCACAATCCAGTTCGACCAGATCGGGGTAAAGGAGCTGGGCCATCCAGATGATCCCCAGTACCGAGTCCGGTGCGGGCGTATCCCAGGGAGCGACCAGTTTAGGCATCCGGTAGACTCGACCGGCCTGCACCGCATCCAGGATTTGCCATTCGGGGCTTTCCGTGATGGCTTCGACGCTGGCCCCACCATAAGGCGGCACGATGATCACATCGGGGTTCCAGGTGGCGATCTGCTCCAGGTTCACATCGTTCCAATAACCGGGCAGTTCGGCACTGGCCGAAATCCCACCGGCAGCCTCGATCATCGCGGTCTGGTACATCTCGCCGCTGGCAACTCTCAGGGGTTCAGTGCCGGTGAACAGGACGCTGATCCGCTCCTCATCGGGGACGGAAGCGGTCTGTTCAACTATGGCCTGAAAGACGTAATCGTAGTAATCAACCCAGTCTTTAGCCTGGACGGTGGCGTTGGGGCCGAACATCTGGCCGGTCAGCAGCATTGCCTCTTTGAGGCGCTCAGGTGTCTCAGCATCATACAGGAAAACGGTTAAATCCAGCTCTGCCGCGACATCGACCCACTGCGTGCGGGTGCTGGCCGCGATCAGGTTTGGGTCGAGGGCGACGGCTTCTTCAGCAGCAAAGTCTTTCTGGCTGAACAGATCATCAGACTGGATTTCCTGGAAGCGGGGATCGATCCGCTCCATAGCGGCTGCGCCTGCCTCGTCGCGTGCTCCCAGATAACTGGCACCCACCAGCCGCCCCCCGGCTCCGACACTGTAGAAAAAGAAGGTGGTCGGGCCATGCGCACTGATCACCCGGTAGACCGGCTGGGCGATCTCCACCTCGTTACCGGCCAGATCGATCAGGGTGACGCTGGCAGGCAGGAACCCTGCATCAACCAGGATCTGCTGTCCATCAGGGGAGATGGCAAACGCCATAAAGTCCAACGCATCAGTTGATTCGCTCAAGGGGAACAGGGCGGCACCCTTCTGGAAGTAGACCGGTTTTTCAGGCGCTTCGGCGATGGCACTGACCGACACGGTCGCGACCAGGTCGGCATCGGCTTCGACAAAAGCAGGCTGCTCACCCTCAAAGAATGCCTGATAAAGCGCCGTCAAAGCCGGTTGAAGCTCGTCTTCAGCCTGGATGGTGATCCGGGCATCCGGCACCGATTCTTCGGCTGGCGCTTCGACTTCGGCTGCTTCGGCTTCCGGCGCTTCGACCTCGGTTTCTTCCGCCGGGATCTCTTCGACAGCAGGTTCTTCACCAGTAACAGCGGGTGCAGGCGTGCAAGCGACTGCCAATACCATCACGATCAATGGTATCAAAAAGTTCCGATTGGGCTTCATGAAGTTTCCTTCCTCAAGTGGGAAATAGAAAAGGATATCAAGGAGTGGGTTATTTCCGGCCCAGGGGCTGCCCGCTCCTATTTAAGAGCTAATTATTCACAGTCAGAATATATATCGCTTTGTAGGGAAAGTCAATATGCACAAGAAAGCGCAGGGAAAGAGAGAGCCGCCAACGGCGGCAGGCATCTAGCTCGTCTATCGACCAGCGATCTTCTGGCGTGAATACTCCAGGGCGGCTTCAGGGGTCTCAAAGACTTCAACCGACAGCCCGCCGAACACGTTACTCCGCAACCCTTTGACGACCAGTTTCATCAGGCCCGTTGTGGCGATGAAAACAATCTCTTCGATCAGTGGGTGGTGGAAGAATGCGGCTTCTCCCCTGGCGGCAAGGTTTGCGCCTTCAGTAATGTTATCTATACTGATTGCCCCCAGTGCCGGACGAAAGTCAGCGATCAGGATAATTGATTCATCTTTGCAGTTGGTATAATGCGAATATCGCCCCTAGTATCGCACTAATTGGATATTTATGCCTGAGTGGGCGACTGTATAATAATAGCGAATCTCAAAATCCCTGAGCGATGACCGCTCCGCAGCCATCACTACACCCGAAATGGTAGCTTCTCCGGGATTTTTGTACCTTTAATTCAATATTCGCTTAGTTGAAAGGATATCAGAACGATGAATGACAAAATCAAGCTGCTGTTCGGGCCGCGCCCCCGCTGGATTAACCGGACCGAAAAGAACGGCACCCCGGCATCCGCTGAGATCGTCGGCGACCCGCAGGCGATTTTGAAAGGCATAGGCAACTACGAAGGCAGAGATGGTTGGGTGAATGTCGAAGCGCTGATTCAAATGCCGGGCAGCGAGAGCTATGAGGGTAAAATCACCGCCCGGTTATCTCAGGTGGTCTTTGGAATGTTGGAGGCGGGCCAGACTGTCAATGTGAAAATCGATCCACGTAACGAACAGCATGCCTTGCTGGTGGATGATGTTGACACACTTTTGCAGCGCCGGGTGATCTCGTAGCCTATTCACTCCAGGCCGGATATTAGTGTAGGTAGTCATCCCGATTTCCACTTGTTTGAGAGAGCGTGAGTCAGGTGCCGTCGTTCACATTGAACCCTCAAAAAACACAAAACTGTCGCGTTCGACCATCAAACTCGCTAAATTCAGTGAGGTACGTATATAGGAGGAGGTGGAGATGACAAAGACACGGAAGATTATATTGATTGTATTGGGGATAGGGATAGCCGGTTTTCTGGTGATGCAGGTCTTCCCGATTGGCCTGATCTTTTCCTCGGCGCTCCGCGATCCAAATCCGCCCGCCGATTCGCCGGTTGTGTGGACCTCGGCAGAAAGTGAAGCCATTGCCCGGAAAGCCTGTTACGACTGTCACAGTAACGAAACTGTCTGGCCCTGGTATACAAATGTCGCGCCTATCTCGTGGTTAACCACACACGATGTCAATGAAGGCCGCGCCGTGCTGAACTTCTCCGATTACGATGCTGAGGAGTATTACCTTGATCCGGAGGATATCGCCTGGCATGTGAATAACGATATGCCGCTGTGGTTCTATAAACCCCTCCATCCCGAATCACGGTTAAGTAACGCGGAAAAAGAAGTGTTGATTCAGGGTATTGTAGATAGTCTTGGCTCTGACATAGAATAAAGCCTATGAATATTGAAAATCAATTTATCGGCCTGATGATGATCGCCGTGCTGGTGGCATTAGCTGCCCGGCGGCTGCGCATCCCTTACACGATAGCCATGGTGCTGACCGGGCTGGCGGTGAGCTTGCTGCATCCTGCCTCGCTGACCGGTGTCCAACTTGAGCCGCACCTGATCCTGAGTATCTTCTTGCCGGGGTTGTTGTTTGAGGCAGCCTATCACCTGGACCTCGATATGCTGCGGGCCAACATAAAAACGATCTTGCTGCTGGCAATACCCGGTGTGCTGCTGTCGATGTTCATTATCGGGTTTGTCTTGAAGTGGGCGCTTGACTTCCCGCTGACCGAGGCACTGTTGTTTGGTGTTCTGATCTCGGCCACCGACCCGATAGCGGTGGTTGGCCTGTTCAAAGATCTGGGGGTTTCCCGGCGACTGGGCATCATCGTTGAGGGCGAGAGCCTGCTCAACGACGGCATCGCGATTGTGGTCTACAGCATCCTGGTCGGCGTCGTGACCGGCGAACAGACCTTCAGTTTAGCCGGAGCAATCGGCAATTTCTTTGTGACGGTTGGCGGCGGGATTTTGCTGGGGTTACTCATTGGCTTTGTCGTGGGCGAGTTCATGAAACGCACCGAAGACACGCTGATCGATATCGCCCTGACGACGATCCTGGCCTACGGGACCTACATCATCGCGGCTGAGGTGCTGCACGAAACCGTCTCCCCGGTGATCGCAGTGGTAACGGCGGCGATCTACGTAGGGAATTTCGCCTCACAGGGTGATTATTCGGCCAGCACCCACCTGACGATCATCTCGTTCTGGGAGTTCATAGCCTTTCTGATCAACTCGGCTATCTTCCTGCTGATTGGGGCTGCCGTGCAGCCTGCCACCTTATACGCCGACCTGAAGCCGGTCGCGATTGCCATCGGCGCGATCTTGCTGGCGCGGGCGGTGGTGATCTACATGCTGGGCTTTGTCGCCAACCGGTTTGTCAGGCCGATCTCGATCAAGTGGGCACATGTCCTATTCTGGGGTGGGCTGCGGGGGGCGGTCAGTATCGCCCTGGTCTTGAGCCTGCCCTTCTCACTTGAGTCGCGGCTGCTCCTCAAAACGATGGCCTTCGGCTACGTGATCTTCTCCCTGCTGGCCCAGGGTTTGACCATCCGCCCGCTGGTCAACTGGCTGGGGATCACCCAGGTGAGCGAACGCCGCCGCGAATACGAACGTCACCGCGCCCGCGTGGTGATCTCCCAATCGGCGATCAAATCGATTGAGGCGCTGCGTGATGACAATATTTTGACCGGGCCGGTGTGTGAGCGCTTATGCGCTTTTTATACCGAACAAGCTGATACCCATTGGGCAGAGCTTCACAACCTGGTTAAGGAGGAGTCTTCATTGGCGCAGGGCGACGTACGCTTTGTCGAACGGCAGATCGCCCAGGAACAGCGCCGTGATTTGCTGGTGTTGGTACGGCGCGGCCTGCTTTCCCAGGATGTATACGAGGAATTCTCCAGGGAGATTCAGGAGGAACTGAGCAGAACTTTCGAGGATGATTGGAAACCGCCCGACATTGTCCGGTTAAAAAATGCGGCAGGCGATCCGCTGCATGGTCTCCCCTCTTCCTCTGATGGAGGTGCTGGCGGTGGATAACTGGGAAGTGACCGAACGTAACATCCTGTTTGAGCATCCCTGGGTGCGGATCGTGGTCGATACGCTGGCCCGTGATGGGGTGAGCAAGCCTTACTATATCCTCGAAAGCCCGGTCGATGCCGTTGCGACTATCGCCCTGACCGGCGACCATCAGATCGTGTTGACCCGGCAGTATCGCCATCCGATCGGGCGGATCATCTATGATCTACCCGCCGGTCGGGCCGAACCGGGCGAAGACCCGCTGATCGGTGCCCGGCGCGAACTCGAAGAGGAAACCGGCTACCGACCCGGCCAGATCGAGTTGATGACCGTGCTCAACCCGTTTCCCGGATCGCTCAAGGTCAATCTGAACATCTTCTTCGCCCGTGACCTGACCCCCGGCAAACAGAATCTTGATCCCGGCGAGGAACTCGAAATTCACCTCCGGCCCTTCGACGAGGTGTATGCGGAGGTGGTTTCCGGCCAGCACGTCGATGGGGCTTTGCAGGTCGGGGTGTTATTGGCTCGTGCTAAGGGGTTGGCGTGAGCCCCCGACATTGGAACATTTCTGTAACTGTTTGGAGGGAATATCTAAGTTAAAATCGAATAATGAACAAGGTATTG
>JBNKDD010000275.1:0-7787 GCA_050288085.1 Anaerolineae bacterium | reverse complement strand
ATCAGGTCGCAATGGATATGGTAGAGGCCAGAGGCGATGGCATGTTCTGCTTCAACCTGCAACCAATGCAGGTGGGCAGTTCAGAGCATTGGAAATTCGCGGTGATGTTGTGATTGGTAGCAATCCGGAGGCTGATGACTCATTAGATATCAACCTCGCGGAGTGGAAAGGTTTTGAGCTTGGTGTGAGCCGCCGTCACCTGATGGTTCGACCTGGGCCGAACAAATTGTTCGTTATGGATTTGCGCAGCACCAATGGCACACAGATTAACGGCCTGCCACTTGGGGTCGGCTGGGCATATGCCCTTCAGGATGGTGACCTGATTACGCTGGGGCGTCTGCACGTTCGGGTTGCGTATATGCAGCCTATCGACATAAATAATTAGCTCTTTTTCCCGCTGCCACCCGTCATAGAATATAAGGCCGCTATGCAAGTATAGCGGCTTTGCCATCTTTCTCCTCCCATCAAATGGCCCAACTGCATAGGAAATAGCTCCGCCTGGCCTATTTCCTCGGAATCAGATAATGGGTTTTTCGAAACTATTATCTGTTTCTACTTGAGCAAAATGAGGCATAATAGTACGTGGAGGTTCCCCATGATAACCTTTCCGGTTTGGGTATTGATATTATCCGGGATACTGCTGCTCCTCCTGATTGGTGGGATTTTTGTTTTATCGCTCACCGTGATGCGCCTCAAGAGGCAGTTGGAAAAGCAGTTACAGCAGAATGATTCTCAATTTCTTCACATGGCCGACGTCATCCGAGATGGGATTACGGTTATCGAGAATGGCAAGCCAACCTACGTTAACGACGGAGCCTGTGAGATTTTTGGCTACCCGCGTGAGGAGCTGCTCAATCTCACCGGCCTGGATGTTGCTGTACCAGAGGAAAGAGAGCGCCTCAAGGCTTTACAGGAAGAATTGCGGCAGCGTAGAGACTCTTTAGAGGAATGCAAGTTCTGGATTATCCGTAAGGATGGCTCTCGGCGTTATATACACAACCGCTACTCTATTCACCGTGAAGGTGATGAAATAAGCAGCCGTTATGTTATCACCACTGACATCACCGAGGCCCAGCAGGCTTCGGACGCCCTCCGCGAGAGTGAAGAAAAATACCGCACGTTGTTTGAGTTATCCCCCGAATCTATTATGGTTGTTGACCTGGATGGGGTGATCATCGATTGTAATGCAGCCGCCGCACGAATGACCGATATACCTAAAGAGGAACTGATCGGGCAGCCGTTCGCGGCCCTGAACTTTGTCGATGCGGATAATCTTCCAAACTACCTGGAGCAATTTGGGGATAGTGGACCGGGATCACCCTTTGGGCTTCAGGTCACCGACAGGGCGAATCGATCCCATTCGCTTGAAGCCTACATAGCCTTTTTGAAAAGACAGGAAATCCCCTGGGCCTTCCAGGTGATTACCCGCGATATCACCCAGCGTCATCAATCCGAAGCGGCGCTCCGTGAAGCAGAGTCTCGTTATCGCCGCATGATCGAGTCTGTTCCATTGGCTATGCATCTCTATCGGCTGGATTCGGATGAGCGGCTGATCTTCACCGGGGCCAATCCCGCCGCCGATCAGCTTTTTGACATGAAACACGAGCAGTTCATTGGCGAACCTATCGAAACGGCTTTTCCTTCCCTGGCCGAGACCGAATTTCCGGCTAACTACAGCCGGGTAGCCAACACCGGTGATCACTGGCGTACCACGCAGATCAAAAGTGAGGATGATCAGGTTGTTAAGGCTTATGAAATCCGTGCCTTCGGCATATCATCCAATTGGGTCGCAGTAGCCTTTATCGATTTCACCGAGCGTAAGCAAGCCGAGGAAGCACTGCGCAAATCAGAGCAGCAGTACCGGGTCACCCTGGATGCGATGGGGGATGGTATCCATGTTGTAGATACTAACCTGACGATCCTCCTTTGTAATACCACGCTCCACCACTGGAATGAGGAACTGGGCTTTGATACAGACATTATCGGGCAGCACATCTCTGACGTTTTCCCCTTCTTGCCGGAGCATACCTGGGACGAATACCGTCAGGTGCTTGAAACCGGCCAGACGATCATCACCGAGGATACGACTCATCTCAAGGACCGGGAAATCATCACCGAAACACGGAAAATCCCGATCTCCGAGGGGGGGAAAATCACCCGCATTGTCACGATCATGCGCGATATTAGCGAGCGTCGTCATGTCCAGGAAGCGCTGGAAACTGAACGAAATTTACTCCGTACCCTGGTCGATAACCTCCCGGAGTTGATTTATGTTAAAGATGCGGAGAGCCGCTTTATTCTTTCTAATGCGACCATTGCCCAGGTAATGGTGGGGAAGCCATCGCCTGAGACAATACTGGGCAAGACGGATTTCGACTTTTATCCGCCTGAACTTGCCGCCAAGTTCTACCGCGATGAGCAGGAGATCATCCAGTCTGGTAGCCCAAAGAGCGGGATGGAGGAACTGGTTATTGATGCTGATGGGGAGCACCGCTGGTTCCTGACAACCAAAGTTCCCCTCAAAGATGGACGCGGGAAAGTGGTTGGCCTGGTCGGGATGGGGCTTGATATCACCGAGCGTCTTCAAGCCGAAGAGGAATTCAGACTCTACGCCGCCCGTCTAAAAACCCTCTGGGAGATTGACCAGGCAATCCTGGAGGCAGAATCGGCCCAGGCTATTGCCCAGGCTGCACTGCGTCGTATCCCGGAATTGATGCCACTATGCAACCGGGCTGATGTCACCTTGTTCGATACCAAACAAGACAAGCTTGTTGTTCTGGCTGTTCATACTTCCATCGATACGCAATTAGAGGCCGGGACCCACCTGCCATTGGAAAGGGAAACCTCGTTTGTGAAGTCCTTGTCCAGAAGGCAAATCCTGCCGGTTGACCGGGTGATCGGTATCTCGCAGTTATACCAGCGGCTTCAGGACGAAGGGATATATTCCCTTCGCCATGTTCCCCTGTTTATCGATGGGAATCTGATCGGTTCGCTCAACCTGGGTTCAACCAGTCCGAACGCTTTCCCCCCGGAGAGCCTGGAGATCGCCCAGGAGTTAGCCAATCAACTGGCAATTGCCATCCGGCAGGTGAGTTTGTTCGAACAGGCCCAACTTCAAGCGGAAAAACTGGAACAGCGGGTTGCCGAGCGGACAATCGAGCTCGAAAAGGCTTATGAAAATGTGAAGCGGCTGGCTCAGGTCAAGGATGATTTTGTCGCTAATGTTTCGCATGAGTTGCGCACGCCGATCACCAATCTTAAACTGTACCATAGGCTGCTGATGACTCGCCCCAAAGATAAGGATCGATACATGGTTGTCATCCAGCGCGAGACAGCCCGCCTGGAGCATATTATCGAAGACCTGTTAATGCTTTCCCGGCTTGATCGGGGCAAGACGCAGTTAGATAAGCAGCCCTTTGATCTGAACCAGTTGATCGAGGAATATGTTTCCGACCGGGAATCAATGGCGAGTAACCGGCAGTTAGCCCTGACTATGGAGTGTGAGCCTGATCTACCCCTCACTGTGGCCGACAGGGGGTTGATCGGGCAGGTGTTGAGCATCCTGTTGACCAATGCGATCAACTACACGCCGGAGGGCGGCAGCATCACCGTTCGTTCAGAGGTGTTAGAATCGGATGGTAAACGCTGGGCCGGTCTTCATGTGATCGATTCCGGCCCTGGTATTCCACTTAGTGAGCAAAGATATCTGTTTGACCGGTTTTTCCGGGGGAAGGCGGGTCGTGAGTCTGGTATGCCGGGAACCGGACTGGGGTTGGCAATCGTCAAAGAGATCATCCAGCAGCATCAGGGGACGGTTGAAGTAGCGAGTGAAGGGAATGCAGGCGAGGGAACAACATTTAGCGTCCGGCTGCCCGTGTCCATCCAGCCGGATTGAGGACTTTGGATGGTTCGCTTAAAACATCTCTATATAGTCTTGTCTGTACTGTGTCTGATGCCCAGGGTCCACGCGGGGGCTGATAGTTCATCAGCTTGGGCCGTCACAGGCATGACGACTGCATCCTACAACATCTCTTCCCCAGGCGACCAGACTCCCGATGATATCGACACATTTTGGGCTCGCTACAAACAAATTATCTGGATTGGGCTGGCAGCTGCTGTTGGCTTATTCTTTTTTCTCCGGGCCAACCGGGCTCGCCACCAAAAAATAGAACAGGCTCTACGTGACTCGACAGAGCGCTTGTCTAACCTGCGTAAGATCGAAAAAGCGATCATTGCTGCGCAGTCCCTGACCGAAACAACAGAAGTTGCCCTGCGTCAGCTCAGACAGTTTGTTCCCTGGACGGGGGCGGGTATCTCGCTCGTTGACCGGGATGTGATCGAAGTAGTGACGTTTCTTACGGAAACCGGTGAACTGACGGGGGTGCCGGTCGGTACCCGATTCGCTGCCGACCCGGAACATACCATCCCGATTGCCGCGCTGCTTAACCGGGGGGAGAACTGCCTGATCGAGGATATCATGAGTGTATCCAACATCATCCACTCCTATGCTGATAAGCTGGCGGCTGCGAATATGCGGTCGATCTTGATAATCCCCATGATCTCCCAGGATGAGCTGGTTGGCCTGCTCAGTCTGGCTGCTCCTACCCCTGATATGTTCCAGGCAGAGCGGATCGAAATCTGCCGGGAAGTGGCCGATCAGTTGGCGATTGCCATCAAAGAGACAAAACTGCTTGAGGCTGAAAAGGCCCAGCGCGAGATGGCCGAGGCTTTGCGTAATTCGATTGCTTTATTGACCGGTACGCTTGACCTGGGTGAAGTCCTGGATCGTATCCTGGATAATCTGGGCCGGGTTGTCCCTCATGATGCCGCCAATATTATGTTGGTTGAGGGTGGGGTGGCGCGGATCGTAGGGCGGCGCGGATATTTTGAGCGCGGTCTGGATGAAACCATCCTGGCAATACGCTATTCGGTTGATGATACGCCTAATCTTCGCGAGATGATCGACACCGGCAGCATATTGATTATCCCCGATGCAAGGGAATATCCCGGCTGGGTGGAGAGTCTTCCGAATCGCTGGATACGCGGCTATATCGGAGCTCCAATTCAATTGGAAAACCGGGTGATCGGCTTCCTGAACCTGGATAATTCCACACCGGGTTGTTACAACCAGGGTCACGCCGAGCGGCTGCAAGTTTTTGCCGATCAGGCAGCTGTCGCAATTCGGAATGCCCAGCTATATGAAGCCGAGCAAAAACGCCGCCGGATCGCGGAAACACTCCAGCAGGCCGCCACCGCCCTTAATGCAACCCTTGAGTTGGATGAAGTGCTCGATCTCTTTCTCCGGCAGCTGCGGACGGTCATCGATTACGATACTGCTACGTTTCAACGAATCGAGAACGGTCACCTTCTGGTTTTGTCCTGTGCGGGTTTCAAAAGGCCGGGAAAGGTAATCGGCCTTCGCTTTCCAATGGATGACAAATACCCCAACAAGCGGGTGGTGGAATTAAAAAAGCCGCTGGCCCTGGTGGATGCTGCCCAGGAATATCCACACTTTAAGAATGAGTCATCCCTTTTTGAATCAGGGCATATCCGGTCGTGGTTAGGGGTTCCACTGCTGGTTAAGGAGCGGCTGATCGGGATGATCACCCTGGATCGCACCACGGTGCGCCCTTACACCCAGGAAGATGTTGATCTGGTTTCCGCCTTCGCAAGTCAGGCGGCGGTTGCCATTGAGAATGCATCCCTGCACCAGATCACCCTGGAACGAGCTGCCCGCCTGGAACTCGTCGGGCAGGTAGGGCGGCAGGCATCGTCTATCCTCGCCTTAGATGACCTGTTGCAGCAGGCCGTCAGGTTGATTAATGATACCTTTGGCTACTTCTACACCAATATCCTGTTGGCTGAGGGGGATGAATTGGTGCTCAGTGTGGCGACTCTGCCGGAAATGCAGCCCCTCATCCGGCGAATCCGCCTGAAGATCGGCGAACAAGGGATCACAGGCTGGGTAGCTCATCATGGAGAACCGCTCCTGGTGGATGATGTTCGCCGTGATTCTCGTTATATTCTCAGCACTCCCGCCGAAGCCGTAACCCGGTCTGAACTGGCTGTACCCATCAAGCTGCGTGATCAGGTGATCGGTGTCCTCAACGTAGAAAGTGAGGAGGTTGGCGCATTTACACAGGCCGATGTGTCAACCCTACAAACTATCGCCGATCAACTGGCTGTTGCGATCCACAATGCCCGCTTATATGAGCAGATTACGAGTCACGCAGAAGAATTAGAACAGCGGGTAGCCGAGCGCACGGCTGAACTCGAGGCCGCCAATAAACATCTGAAATCCCTCGACCATCTAAAAGATGAATTCGTCTCTAATGTCTCCCACGAACTGCGGACGCCGATCACCAGCCTTAAACTGCGTATCCACCTGCTCGAAAAACATACTGACAAGCCCGAACACCTGGAGGTCATGCGGCGGGAAACCGAGCGGTTACAGCGGATTGTTGAGGAATTATTGGAACTATCGCGCCTGGATCAAGGGAAAAACACACTTAACTTAAAGTCGGTCGATCTAAATGCATTGGTTAGCGTGTACGTGGCTGACCGCTTCCCCATTGCAAAGGAGCGTCAATTAGAATTATCCTTTACCCCGACAGTGGATTTACCGCCGGTTAGGGCTGATCCGGGTCTGTTCGGTCAGGTGCTTGGGGTACTGTTGACCAATGCCCTGAATTACACGCCAGCCGGTGGTCAGATCAAGGTGCAAACGCAAACCTTGCAATCTGGCGAGCAAACACAGGTGGGATTCAGTGTGAGCGATACCGGGCTGGGCATTCCCTCGGATGAGATACCGCGCTTATTCGAGCGTTTTTTCCGGGGCACAATCGGTGAAGAATCTCGCGTGCCGGGTACAGGGTTGGGTCTGGCAATTGCTAAGGAGATCATCGAGCAGCATCATGGGCAAATCGAAGTAAAAAGCGAGGGAATCCCCGGCAAAGGCTCAACGTTTATGGTCTGGCTGCCGGTTCGCCAGGATCAGTGATAAAACCAGGACGCTGTCATGAGCCGCGGCTTTTGAAGATAGTAGATATATATCTTAGTTTTGTTCAAAACAACGGGTGAAAATCCTCATTTGAGATCGTGAGGCTTGTCACCCTGATAAAGACTACTATACTGAAATGGGGATGATCTTATCATCGCTCCATATATCGTCTCTCAGATATATCCTCCCATATCGCAAAAAGTTAACTAAGGATCGTGGCATATCATATTGATTATGGTGCCACATAGCCTGCTTTTAACAGGAGGGGGAAAATGGCTTCAGGCAAAGCAGGTACCACACTTGGCCCATACCGGATCATCGAACAGATCGGTGAGGGCGGGATGGCGACGGTCTACAGAGCCTATCAACCCAGCATGGATCGTGATGTTGCGCTTAAGATACTGCCTGCCCACTTTGCGAAAGATGCCCGCTTTGTCGAGCGCTTCGCACGAGAGGCGCGCACCATCGCCCGATTGGAACATAAAAACATTCTACCGGTCTATGACTACGGTGAAGAGAATGGCATCACCTATCTGGCAATGCGCTGCCTTGATGGTAGTTCGCTCAAAGAAGTGTTGTCGATGGGAAATCTCACCTTTGGTGATGTAGGCCGGATTATGGAACAGATCTGTTCAGCGCTGGATTATGCCCATCGTCAGGGCATCATTCACCGAGATGTCAAACCGGCCAATATCCTGGTTACCAGGGCCGAAAAAGTCCGTGTCCTGGACTTCGGCCTATCTACCACATTGGCGCAAGCCAAAAGTGCAGGCGGGACACTGGCCTA
>JBNKDD010000274.1:0-7798 GCA_050288085.1 Anaerolineae bacterium | reverse complement strand
TTAAAGGGGCTGGCTGTTGGAGAACGAATTTCATTAGAGCATACCTAAGAGATGCAGATTTTACCGGTGCGAATTTAAGGGAAGCCAATCTCACGGACGCAAATTTGAACCATGCTCGACTAATAGGGGTTGATCTCAAAGATGCTAACCTGGAAAATGCCAACTTCGAGGGTGCAACCCTGCCAGATGGGACAAAGTTGCCTGGAAGATCATATGAGGAGCGCGAAAAAGGCGAACCTGAACCCAACTGGCGTACACCCTTCGAGGCGTGGGATAAGGCGGGGCGGCCTCGCATCGAACCAGCACCGGGGCAGGGCGAGGAGTTAGCCAATCCTCCTGAAATATAAGGAGGAATTCACCAATTTACAGCCTCTTGAGGCAGATTTTTACCTTGAATCCCAGATAAATAGTATGGATGGATCACATTCGGGCTTCGCTGCGGGTTTCTAGCTTGAAGTTTCGCGGCTAACAAACGCATACAGGGAGGTTAAGGTAATGGCAGCTATTAACGTAACGCGCTCTGAGCGCCAGGCATTGGATGATATAGTCGGACGGGCCATGCTGGACGAAAAGATCAGGCAGGATTTACTCAAGCAGGACACCCGTCATAGTGTCCTGAGCAGTTATGTCCTATCGAATAAAGTGATGCAGCACCTGATGTCTTTAAATGACATGCTCGATGTGTCCGATTTTGCCGGTGTCTTAGATAAGACGATCAAGCAATAAATAAACCAGCTACGAAAAAGTACAGCCGTACACCAACCATCCGTCCGCTGCTCCGCGGTTTAAAATTTTAAGGAGCAAAAGGACTACTGCGCCGGAGAAGATTCGCTCCGGCGCAGTTCTTTATGTATTTGATATATTTTTGTGTTATAGAAGGTTACCGAGAAACGCGACTTTGTAGTAGAATCGGCTCAATATCCTGATCCAGCAAGGAGTTTTTCTTTTGTCAGAGGAAACACGTGAGTCTTATCCGGTGGAGATTGCCGGGGTAAAACGCAATTTACGGCTTTTTGAAGTTGCCCCTGGTGTTCGGATAGCTGTGTTGAATATCTTAGGCGACACCGAACTGGTGCAGGCTGCGGCAAAAGCTTTAGCTAAAGAGCTTAAAGTTTTTAACAGCAATGTGCTGGTAACTGCCGAAGCAAAGAGCATTCCCCTTTTATATGCACTGGCAGTTGAGATGGACAGCGATTGGATCGTGCTTCGGAAAAGCTATAAACCCTATATGGGAGATGCTTTGCAGGCCGAAACCATGTCGATCACAACGGGTAAGCCCCAGACCCTCGTCCTGGATGAGAAAGATCGAGAGTTGATTAGTAGCAATCGCGTGATTCTGATCGATGATGTGATCTCAACCGGCAGCACTTTACAGAGTATGCAACTGTTGGTGGAGAAAGCCGGTGGTGAAGTGGTAGCGCAGGCGGCGGTCTTTACCGAAGGGGATCGCGCGAAGTGGCAAAATATCGTAGCATTGGGGCATCTGCCAGTTTTTACTGATGATTAAGCCGCCCCTTTTTGTAGGAAAATATTCGAATTTATGTGTGTAGGTGTTAAAATATATTCTCCTACATTTTTGTACATCAAATAAAGATAGAGATAAAGATAAAAAGACTCGTGGGGATGATTGATATCCCTTCATACTGTAACAAGGAAGGCGTGAATGGCAAGTATCTTGGTTGTGGACGACGAACCCGATGTTCGGGAGCTTTTCAATATCACGCTTAAAATGGCCGGTCACATGACCAATACCGTCCAGGACGGGCAGGAAGCATTAGAAGCTCTATCCGTGGAACTCCCCGATTTGATTCTGTTAGACCTGATGATGCCCCGTGTGAATGGCTTTGAGTTCCTTGAGGCAGTTCGTACTGAGAGGAAAGATGAGCCGTTGCGGGTCTTAGTCGCAACGGCTAAAGTCATTGAGGATGCTGAGCAGGAAAAACTGTCTAAGTGGCCGGTGGTCGGCGTGCTCAATAAGGGTGAGTTGGATATAGGACGGATGGTGATGATCGTAGCTGAGGCACTCAGCGAAGATCCGAAAAATCCGAACGGCACAGATAAATCTAAACCCGAATCCGAAGCTAAATCGGAATCTAAATCCGAAGCTGAATCGGAAGCTAAACCGGAAGCTAAATCGGAATCTGAATCGGAACCTAAACCTAAATCTGAATAACTTAATACCTGTTTGCCCGTGCACCGATCATCGCGACGACGATCAACATTAACGCACCACCGGCGTCAATGCCTGTGATAGGAAAAAGCGGCTGTCCTTCTGACCCTATCGGTTCGTAGACGAACCATATAATGACTTTGAAAATCACCAAAACAACGGCAGCAATCACTGAGGTGACCAGCATGTCGTCAATGATTCGTTCGTGTACCTCGCGGAGCATCCACGATCCCTGCCAGATGGTCAACGCCCAGGCAATTGCCCAATAAGCCCACCGGTAAATCTCGTTGCCGGAAACTTTGAGGGTGTCCCATCCCGCAACGGCCACTGCTCCCAGCACCGGCACCGCAAAACCAAAAACAACCGTTACCCCGATAATGATCAAGGAGACGCGTCCGATAGCGCCCCAATCAAAACGTGATTCTTCCATTGAGATTACTCTCCTCGTAGTTCGTACTGAATCTAACTGATACCCTATACGCAAATAAGCTGCTGCGCAAGTCGCCTGGACATGCGGTATTTTTACTTGGTGCTTTCAACGCGCTGCCACAAGCGGGTTAAAGGAATACGCCGTACCCGCACTCGCCAGAATACTAACAGCCACAGGTGTATCCGGGCGGCGAACAGGATCAGCGTCCAGATGAACTCCCGGACGTTTCTGGCGTATTGAAGCGCCCGCCGTGTCCCGTTGATGGCCTCATGGCGAAAAGAACGCATCCGCAGGGGTGAGTTTCGGATGATGGGTTGGGCATAACCACCTGCACTGCGCACCCGCTGTTTGAGCCAATCCTGGTAGGTGGTTGGGTAGCGGACGTAGACCTTGGCCTCCGGGGCATAGCGAGTCTGGAGTCCCTGCTGCCCGATCAGATGGGAGACGACGGCGTCTTCGGCCAGAGCGTCTTCCGGGATATGGTCGATCAGCCCGGCGCGGATCGCGTATAGATAGCCGGAGCAGATCAAAAAATCGCCGTTCTGGTCGCGTTTGAGGCGTTCGGCGTGAGCACCGGCATCGGTCAGGAGGTGGGACCAGTATCCCAGCATGGTATTTCTGGGGCTTAAGGAAATTGGCCTGCCGCTAGCTGCGCCCGTCTGCGGATCGGAGAAAGGTTCGATCAAGGCATCAAGTGCATGGTCTCCGATGTAGACATCGCCATCTGTCATGACGATGATCTCACCGGCTGCTTGCTTCAATCCGAGGTTCAGGGCTGCCGGTTTGCCTTCGCCGGGATCGCGTAATACCCGGACACCGGGATAGCTCAGGGCCGCCTGGGCTGTGTCGTCATCGGGACAAATGACGATGATCTCGGTGGCAGCGTTTGACTGGGCGCACAACGCTTCGAGTGCTGTGCCGACGGTTGCGGCCTCACGGTAAGCGGTCAACAAAATGGTTTTCATTGTTATTGGCGTGTGTATCTCATCACTGATAGGCGGAATCCGAGCAACTTTCCCAGACCCGCCTTGAGTTTAAGCGGCCAGGGCGCTTCCCGCCAGTGGATCTCTTCGAAGCCAAACCGGCGGTAGTAATCGGCTAAACCGCTCTGGCATTCGAGGTATACATCACCGGGCTGAGTGTCCACCAGCGCCTTGATAATCTGCCCGCCGATGCCGCACCTCCGATAGTCTTTACGCACAACCAGGCTGCCGAGTTCCGGGCCTTTAGGGCGCATCTGCCCGATCCCGACTATCTTCCCGTCATTTTCCGCGACAATAAAATGTGACCAGTGCAGCCCGGTAGGATCAAGGTGGGCCTTCTGCACCATCTGGCGGATGAGCGGTTGGTCGGTATCAACAGCGGGGCGAATGCGAACGGTCATTCCACACCCTCAATGGTGGGTTCAGCTTTCAGGCTGGGAAAGAGTGATATGGGTTGGGCCAGTTCATCTGCGAGTTGATAGAGTTGGGCCTGTACATCACTGAGCGTACCGTGCAGCGGGGTATCCTCAACGGCAATTTCAATCGGTACCTCCAGGTTGATGGGAACTGCCGTGTTGACCTGGAAAGTCTGGTCGATCTCTACGTTAAAGTCCAAGTCAACCGGAATGACGGTGGCAATCGGGATGTCGATATTGGTGGTGCCAAATGGCCCCAATTTGACCGGTACTGTTACGATGGTGTTGATCGGCAGAGTTTCGTCGATGGACACCGGGATCGTCTCATCAACGGGCATGTCGGTGTTGACGGCCAGGTTCTCATCAATGGTGACCGTGTAGGCAAATCGCTGCCCCTGGAAATCGTCCAGGACTTCAATGGCACTGAGTACCGCCTGCCGGGCTTTCGCCTGTGCTGCTGCCAGTTGGCGCAGAAGGGTCAAGTTCAACAACAGGGAGATCAGGACGATGACCCACAGCAGTACATGGCTGATCACAAAGATGGTGCCTGGACCCTGCAAGGTGCGTATTCGTTGGGTATCGGGGCGATTCTTCCTGGTTGGGGCGGAGGGAGTTGTATCCAGTTCCCGCTTGGCTGGCTGGCTGGTTTTTTCCTTCATGGGGAGCGTATCTTTATTACCTGTCATTTTCTTCTCCTGGAACGTAATACAGGCGAGGTCGCTAAACGCTTATGAGTTTACTTGCCAGGGAAACGAAACGCTAGAAGATAGGCGCGATCCGGGTTTTTATCGACCTGAAAACTTGATCCGTATGAAGCACAATTTGCTTTTAAATTCAAATGAAAGTCGATTTAGGAAAGGTGCTTAATACCTAACGGGGCGGCTGTTCAGCCGCCCCGTTTTAGATAAGGTTTATAAATAATAAAAAGGGGAGACGCCTCTATTCCTCGGCACCCTTTTCCACTATGGTCAGACATTCATCGAGGATATCCAGCGCTTCGTCAGCGATGGCTTTGTCAACCATTAAGGGCGGCATCAAGCGGATTACACTCTCGCCTGCACCCAGCAGCAACAAACCGTGCTCAAAGGCAACCTCGACTATCTGGTCACGCGCTTCGATGGCAGGTGAGCGAGATTCCTGATCCGTAACCAGATCGATCCCGATCATCAAGCCCTTGCCCCGTACATTCCCGATCAGGGGATGCCGTGTCTGCATTTCCTCCAGCCGCCCCAGGAGATACTCGCCCATCTCGGCAGCATTTTCCATAAAGCCGTTCTCGATCAGGCGGACGGTCGCCAGCGCAGCGGCACAGGCAACCGGGTTTCCACCAAAGGTGCTGCCGTGTGCGCCCGGTTCCCAGGTCATCAGGCTCCTGCGGGAAATCAACGCGCCGAGTGGCATCCCACTGGCAATGCCTTTAGCCGTCGTGACAATGTCTGGCTCAACGCCAAAGTGCTCGATGGCCCACCATTTGCCGGTGCGTCCCATACCGCTCTGAACCTCGTCAGCGATCAACAGGAACCCATGGCGATCACATAGATCACGCAGGGCCGGGAAGAAGCCCGGCGGCGGGACGACATAGCCACCCTCACCTAAGATCGGTTCGATGAAGATTCCGGCCACATTCTCAGCCGGGATGAACCGCTTCAGGACGGTGTGCTCGATGTAATCAACCACTGCCTCGCCATAATCGTCAAAATGCCCCTGTGACAGGCTGGGCCGGTAGGGATCGGGATAAGGCACATGGGTTACCCCTGGCATCAAGGGGAAGAAGCCTTCACGCTGGCGGTATTTGCTGGCAGTTAATGATAAGGCCCCAATTGTACGTCCATGAAACGCCCCCTGGAAAGCAATAAATTCGGTGCGTTTGGTCACATAGCGGGACAATTTAATTGCTGCTTCGAGGGCCTCTGCACCGGAGTTGGTGAAATAAATCTGGGCATCCTCTTTAAAAGGCGCAATCCGGTCAAGGGCCTCGGCCAGTTCGACCGCAACCTCATAATAAAAATCGGCCAGACAGATGTGTAAAAATTTCTCCGCCTGTTCCTTAATTGCCGCTACCACCTCCGGGTGGGCATGACCGGTAGAAGTCACCGCAATGCCGGTCATAAAATCAATATAGCGATTATCATCAATGTCCCATACCTCTGCCCCTTTTGCGTGATCGATGATCAGCGGGTAGGAACGAGGCAGGGATGGAGACATCACCTGCTTGTCGCGAGCAATAATGGCCTTACCGCGTGGGCCGGGCCGCGTCTTCGCTGTAGCTTGCGTAATTGTTGTCATCTAGTTCTGTATCTCCTGAAATCGTTGAAGGTTTGTCACGCCGATGGTGTGACGATAATTTCCAGGCCTGGTCGATGTCGTCGAGGCTTATCACACCCCGGAAATGGCCGTTTTCGACAACGGGCAGTGCAGCCAGTTGTTCGTTATTCATTTCCTGGTGGGCAATCCACAACGTATCCCGCAGCCTGAGCGTCGGGAAATCCGTCCGCATAACATGGGCTACCGTTACAGAACGGTTGGGCCCACGTAAACGCTTCTCTACATCCTGGTAAGTCAGCAGACCGACCACCCGGTTATCCACAACCACGGGCAGCGCACTCTCGTTTTTAAACAACTGAGCGATCAGGTTGTGGGTAACCGTATCCCAGGGGCCTAAGATTTGAGGAGGCTGATAAAGTATTTTCCCTACCTCAACTCGCACCAGGGCACGCTGCCGACGGACATAGAGTTCTTCGTGGCGCGCGCCCGCATAAATAATCACGGCCAAAACGATTAAGGCCGGGTTAGGTGGAATATTAACCCCAACCCACCCAATCGATCCCAGGACTCCCAGGCCCAGTGCAATAAACTGTCCTAACCAGGAAGCCATCCGGGTCGCCTGTTCATAATCGATGACCAGGGCCAATGCTGCCCGCAGCACCCGTCCCCCATCCATAGGGAAAGCAGGCAGCATGTTAAACACAAACAGCATTAAATTGGTAGCTGTCAGATAAAACAGCATACCAACCAGGGTTGGTGTGGCAAAGAACAGGCTTTGCCACAAACTGTCCATCCAAATCCCGGCGTTAGCCGGTTGGGCGAACAAGGCCATCAGGCCAAAGACCACGCCAAGCCCCAAATTGACCAGCGGCCCGGCGATGGCGATCAAGAGCTCATGAAGGGGGTACGATGGCGGTGATTCAAGCTGGGCTAATCCGCCAATCGGCAGCAGGGTGATCCGCCTGACGACCAATCCGAGCCGACGCGCCTGTAGTCCATGAGCCAGTTCATGCAGTAAAACACATACAAATAACAGCAGAATCCCGGTCGTACCATAAACAACCCCAAAGAGTCCGCCGTATTGTTCCCACCCCTGCCAGGCTCCCCACAGGATAACCAGGCCAAAGGTCAGATGAACATCAACGGCAATCCCGCCAATGCGAGCTACTCGGATATTCCACACAGCCCGTTATCCTGTAATATCAACTCAACGCTGCAATTTGTCCAGATCAGGGCGGCCTAACAAATCGCGACCTTTCCATTTGATCTCACCGCCGCTGGCTACCCGGATCATACCATCAAGTAGGATAGCTGTCACGACCACGCCGCCAAATGGGGACGCTACACTGGACCAGGGCGGGATGCGAAAACCGGCCATCCGCATAAAGGCATGGAACAGCAGTTGGAAGCTGACGGCCACGCTCAATATCAGGGTTGCCGGTTGATTACCGGCCAGGACCGCCCAGACCAGCAAAAAGGCCGGGAGTAAATTGAACAGAAACAGCGCCAGAAAACTCAGAACTGAGAACAGCCA
>JBNKDD010000273.1:0-7800 GCA_050288085.1 Anaerolineae bacterium | reverse complement strand
GTTGAACCTGGATGACAGCAAAGCCTCGGATAGGATTGACAGTTATTACATCTGACCGCGTCTCTAGATAAGCAAGTGGTCTTATAACCTCGTCTGTTTCCTCTCTAGAAGATGGTCGAAACGAGACCACTATTTCATCTTGCTTTGGTGTGAATCGACGCTCTAAGTTTCTGTCTTTATCATTGTAAAAGAAATCATATTCTCTATTTATAGGGTTTTGCCCTTCCATTTTTTTCCCCTTATCTATACAACAGATAGATGTGCATGAATTGAAAAGTGGGCTGCGAATCCTTACCGCATGAACTCAACTCTCTTGGCGGTGGACATAGGAAAAACTTGCCTTTTCTATATCCTTAAGCGCTATAAAAGGTTAAAAATTTACCGGATCAGGAATGCAAATCTCTCATTTGATGGTAGTAGGTAGGTGTAACTTATAGACCTCCTTTATTTAAATGAGGAAAAACACACACTGAAGAAATTATTCAATTGAATGAAAGGAGGTGAACAATAACTCTACAACGCATTAGTAATATACACTAAATTAGTGATTTTTGATAGTTAGTAACTAATATAATGACAAATAGTGATGAGATTAATAATATATTCGTTATATATTTTGTGGAATTAATGAATACACTTGACTCTGGGGGAGATAGATTTTTATGACAATATTTAATGAGGAGTGGTTAACTTTTGGGAAAAGGCCATCTGGTTATCCTCCCATAGACTCCCCAATATAGAATCGCTTGGTATATGCAGGCTGCGCTCAAATACCTTGGTTGGGGATCGAGCGCATGGGAATTTCCCTCCGTGACACGCATTGTGGTGCTCTGCTCCTGTCGTTATCGGAAGAGGCCAAGCAGAATCCGCAGGGCAAAGAGACTGATCACGACGCCCGAAACCCGGTTGATCCACAACATCATGCCCGGTGTGATCCGGCTTCTTAACAGTGACACGCCAGAGCTGAGTAACAGCCACCACAGCGTGCTGCCGGTAAACACCCCCAGAACGATAATCAACGGGGCGGTAGATTGCCCGGTCGCAGACTCGCCTAACCCGGCGAAAATCCCGATGAATGCCAGGATGGTGAGGGGATTGGTGATGGTGAGCGCAAAGGTAGAGCCGTAGTCAACCAGCAAACTGTTGGATGAAATGCCTGTGGTGTCCGAGGCGTCCGTTTCAACCGGTGTTAGCATAGTCTTTATGCCGATATAAAGCAGGAAGAGGCCGCCAACCACGTTTAAAATGCTGCCTGCATCCAGCAGCATCGTGGATAATGCCGTCAGTCCAAACGCAATGATACTGCCATAACAGCCATCAGCTGTCGCCGCTCCCAGCCCCGATGCAATCCCGTGCCAGATTCCGCCCGCCAACGTCCGGCGAATACACAGAATGCCGATTGGCCCAACCGGTGCAGCAATCGCAAACCCAATCGCCACCGTCTCGAAAAATACCCTGGTCATGATGTGCTCCTGTGAGTTGTGCTTTATACCGCCACAGGATAACCTTTTATGGGGCCGGGCCACATATGATTTGTCAGGTATATGGGGAAATTTGCCATAAATTGTAAGGAAACTATGGATCCAGCGATTGAGAAACTGCTCGATGATACCGGGCGTAAAATTCTGCGCCTGCTGTGTGCCGATGCACGGATCAGCTACGCGGAGATCGGGCGCACCGTTCATCTTTCCACCCCCGCCGTTATTGAGCGCATCGAAAAAATGGAAACCGCCGGTCTTATTGTTGGTTATCACGCGCAGTTGAATCCTGCCCTGCTTGGTTACAATGTATCGGCGATTGTCACCCTGACGACCGAGCCAAGCCATTATGAGGCGGTACGTGACATTGTCCGGGAGTCGGTTGAGATCGAGACATGCGAACACGTCACCGGGGACGCATCATTCAAGATGCGGGTGAGTACCACCTCAATTGAGCATCTTGAGCGGGTAATTAGAAAGTTCACGCACCTGGGTACAACAGACACCGTTCTGGTGCTGTCGTCATTCGAAAGCGGCGGAACGGCATTGAACCGGCTCCACGCCCTCGATGATGCACAGAGTTAACCGGTGCTGACATGTCTCACCGCGGGGCCATCCTGATCGCCCCATCCAGGCGGATCACCTCGCCGTTCAGCATCGGGTTCTCGATAATGTGCTGGGCCAGGGCCGCATACTCGATCGGCTGGCCGAAGCGCGACGGGAAAGGAACCTGCCCCGCCAGCGATTCCCTGGCCTTTTCAGGTAATCCGGCCATCATCGGCGTATCGAACAAGCCGGGCGCAATCGTCACCACCCGGATCCCGTAGCGGGCCATCTCCCGCGCAATCGGCAGCGTCATGCTGACCACCCCGCCTTTCGAGGCAGCGTAAGCCGGTTGGCCGATCTGCCCGTCAAAAGCGGCGACCGAGGCCGTGTTGATGATCACCCCACGCTCACCGCCACCATTAGGTTCATTATTGATCATCGCTGCCGCTGCCAACCGGATCGCGTTGAAAGTTCCGATCAGGTTGACTTGAATCACCCGGCTGAAAGCATCGAGATCATGGGGGACGCCCTTGCGAACGGTGGTCGCAGCGATGGCGATCCCTGCACAGTTGACCAATCCGTGCAGCCCGCCAAATCCCTTAACGGCCAGATCGACGGTCGCCTGAACGCTGTCCTGATCGGTGACATCGGTATAGGCAAAACGTATCTGCCCTCCAATCTGCTCGACAAATTCCCGGCCCGCCTCGGCGTCCACATCGGCGATTACGACATTGGCACCCGCATCAACAAAGAGCTGGGCACAGCCCGCCCCTAAGCCGGAACTTCCCCCGGTGATCAGAAAAGTACGCCCCGTAAGCTGCATGTCAGTTTCTCCTGTTGTGATAGCTGCCTGTTGATCTCACCCCGGAATATCCGCGAACTTTAGCCCTTCCTCCAGGCTGCCACTGATCTGGATGGTATGCCCCCAGAACAAATCGCCGTCGTCATGCCAGAAGGTGAACCCGCCATCTTCTTCGATGGAGATGGATTCCAATGTCATATGGCTGATAAATGCTGCCGGGGTTAGCGGTTCCTCATCATCTTCGAGCCAATTTTCGTTTTTCAGTGCTAAGAGTTGATCGGCGGCGTATTCGTTTATGCGCTGCTCCCAATCAGCCTGTTTACGGAACAGTACCTCCGCTGTTTCAAACGCACGATAGGGCGGATCGGGGTTTTCGCAGTTGAACATGAGATCAACGGCCTGATCGCCCCAGTTGGCACGCCCTGTATAACAGTAAAACTGCCGTTCGTAGACCAGTTTACCAAACACGGGATGTTCGAATTCAACCGGCACTTGCAGCCGTTCGGCAATGGTGGAGAGTTCAGGATCATTGATGTCGGTCTGTTTGATCGCCGCGATCCGTTTGCAATCGGGTTGATTATCTTCCTGTACTTCTACTTCGATAATCTGGTAGGGCTTGAGCGCTGCCATGTAATCATCGAGTTGAGTCTGGCTGACGGGCATTTCAAGGCGTAGTTTTGACTCTGTCACGGGCGAACCGGCATAACGCCATGCCGCAAAATGAATAACCAGGAACCACTGTTCGAGGTTGCTTTGCCTGACACCGCCGGGGGCGCTTGCTCCGATCAGCCCAACAATAGTTTTTTGCTCGGTGGATGGCATTGCTTAAAATCCCTTCTTCGATGTATCAGATGCTGAAGTGTTTGTGTTCAACCCTCTCAGGCCGCCTGGTCGCTCAAATCGTCATCGTCTATCAACGTGCTGAAGAAATCCCAGATCAGCCTGCTGGCCCACCCCGGCCAATCATGACCGCCCCCTTCAATGACCACCAACTTAACCGGGTTACGCTCCAACCAGCTATAGGTGATGATCTGTGGGGCTGGGCGTTCAACTTTGGGATGTGGGCTGCACCTATTCCGCCGTGCCCACTCCCTGATCCAATCATAGACCGGTGGCAGCGAATCTCCCAGCCCGGCATAGGGTACGATTTGATCTGCCGTTCCGTGCACGGCCAGCAGTGGGACGGGTTGCGCCGGGCAGCAGCCATTCCAGAACGGATAAGCGCCGCTCACCGATGCCACCCCCGCCACCAGTTGTGACAGGCTGCATGCCACCCGGTTAGCCATCCCGCCGCCGTTCGAAAACCCACAAACATAAATCCGCGCCCGGTCGATGTTTAAGCGCCCGCATAGATGCTCGATCAGGCAGCAGAGGAAAGTGATGTCATCGGGGGCAAACGCACAATCGCGGATATTCCACATGGCAGGCTGGCCCAATGCTTCCGGGTAAACCAGCACAAATCCTGACTCTGCTGCCCGGTGAGACAACCCCGTTAATCGCTCGTGCTCATCCGCATTTGAGTCAATCCCGTGTAAGCTGATTACCAATGGCCTGATCCGATCCCCCGGCGGCGTAAACTGGACATACCGGCGCACACTGCCTGCCGCTGTGAGCAGGTGATATGTTTTCACAAGCCGATTAGCCATTGATTGTCCATGGTCAGATCAGATAGGGATGTGATTCCATTATACGATATTTCACCCTGGCCTGTGCTACAATAATCCAGGCTTAGCAGATACAAGGGGGTAAAAGGTGAAGGAAATCGTCCCTGGATTTTATAACGTCACCGGGTTGAGGGCTGGCCGGGTTTACGTGATCGTCGATTCAGATGGCCTGACGGTGATCGATGCCAGCCTGGACGGCAGCGCCCAAAAGATCATCGGGCAGATTGAAGCGTTGGGGCACACCGCCGCCGATGTTAAACGCATCCTGATCACCCACGCCCACATGGATCACGTTGGCGGGCTGCCGGAATTACAAAAGCTGACCGGCGCAGAAGTGATCGCTCACGAGATCGAAAAGCCGGTCGTCCAGGGCGAAACCCCATCGATCCGTGCCGGTGGGAAGTCAGCCGGAATCTTACCCGGCACGCCGGTTGATCGCACCCTGACAGACGGCGAGGTGATCGAAGACGTGATGGATGGCTTGCAGGTGATATTCACGCCGGGGCATTCTTACGGGCATATCGCCTTCTGGCAGCCGGATAAACGGCTGTTGATCACCGGGGATGCGATGATGCACTTTTTAGGGCGCTTATCGCTGCCGTTTGCCGCCTTCACCCCGGATATGGACGAGGCCAAACGCTCGATTAAAAAGTTGGCCGAACTCGATGTTGAGGTAGCCTGCTTCGGGCATGGCCCACCGATTACAACGGATGCAGGTGTGGCTATCCGGCAGTTTGCGGAGCGGGTCGGGGCAGTGTAGTTACAGTTCAACGTAGATGACCAATGCGAGTTTTGCGAGAGTGATGAGCATTATCAAAATAAACTCACCACTCTCTTCCCAGAACTCACCCTTGTCGGTCAACCGATTTACTATGAGGCTTGCGGCAATTAAAGACGACGAGCTTATCAATGTTATGGAACTAAAAATGATTGTTGGAAGTAGTTTCACGGTTAAGAGATTAGCAATACCCGATACCGGAACTAAAACGAATATACCGATCCCAATCCATGAACCAAGCCGCTGCTTTGGAGTCCGGTTATTGTGGCGATCAGCCTGAGACTCAATGATCTTCCATGTATCGAGGATATCGTATAGCTCATCAAATCCCTCTACAACATGGGGGATGAATACAATATCGCCCTTATTTGTAACTACTGTCAGTTGTTTCACATCTGCCGCAATACCAAAAACCTCGCTGCGATGAATAACCCGTGAAGATTTATCTGTCTCCTCATCAACCACCGTTAGCGTATCATCGCTGAGAATCCAATAGGTACCAGAGTCGGCCATCCCGACATGGCGGTTCCAGCGAATCAGATCTTTGAAAACAGGGAGCATCAGGATGAAGAACATCCAGATAATGATAAATGAGACTGATCCCCAGGGCTCCCATCTATCCGGGATATGATGTGAAAGGAAGTAAGTTATCAGCCCTGGCGGGATGGTCGCTAAAAAGAATCTCAACCACAGCTTCCATTTTGGTTTACCTGTGATGACACGGTGGTGATATTCGGAAGGGACGCGATAAATCTTTTCCATGCAAGCGGCCTCAGGGTGGGATGGTTTTTCCTATTCTAAACTGATTCGGGAATGTATTGCAGCCCAGTTATTGGGGTAATAGGCTGGGGATATATTTGACCGAATCAAAACAACTGGAGGC
This sequence comes from Anaerolineae bacterium, assembly GCA_050288085.1. Taxonomy (GTDB): domain Bacteria; phylum Chloroflexota; class Anaerolineae; order Aggregatilineales; family UBA3940; genus JBNKDD01. The sequence goes on along the minus strand of JBNKDD010000273.1, from coordinate 1,649 downwards.
ACAATGTATGCCCCCAGTCGTCTAATAGTTTTGAACCATTTGCCGCCTACTCAAAATCCAGGCGAAGTGGATCGCGAATGGGTTCGTGTTCTTCAATGGAGATCAATTCATAAGGACGGCCACCCATCCCCCATGAATGGGCAAAATCGACCCCCTGCCAGGTTGGGAAAGTATGTATCTTGATGAAGGTCCCGCCCAGTTCGGGCCCGATTTCATACCCTGAACTGTTGAGCCGAACCCACCGGTTGCCGATGAAAGCCTCGCAGATAAACTGGTTGTAGCCTGCCCGGTTCAGCAGTTCAATCTGGGTTTGCGACGAGAGACTTTCGAGCATCAGCATCTCGTTAGGATGGTCGGCATTGAAGGCCGGTATGCTCTGGGTAATCCTGGTCGGTATGCCGATACTCCTCAGGATGGTCGAATAGAAATTGGCCGTTGAACCGCTGTTCCCGCGAGTCTGGTTATAAAACATTTCTTTCCCCAGAATAATATGTTCCATTTTCCAGGCTTCATCGTAAGGAAAACCGGGTGGGGTGAAGTCCTCCCCGGTGCCCAATACCGATTTGATCTCCCCATCCGAACTGACATAATAATCGAGAAATGGTTCGGTATAATAGCTGCATGACGCATCTTCAGAGCCAGGGCAGACTTCCACATTCTCACGTTCCCAGGCATACAGGTTCTCAACCAGGTCGAGATCGGTATGTGCCCCCGGTGATAACAGGTCCCAGGCATCTGATGACATCTGCTCATCAAAGTTCATAAGGGGATCGGGGGCAAGATACGCATCTAGTCCACCATACCAATCGGTGCGATTCCCAAGCCTTGCTTCTTCTATAATGTGATAGGCATCCTTGTAGAACGTGACCTGAAAAGTTAAGGTGTACGCCTCTTCTATGACTTCCACGTCCTGATAGTGGTCGGTCATCATATTGATGTCGAAAGGTGGGCGGATGCTCATCACCGCTACCAGGGTGCGGGTATATTCCCGCCGTTCCCCGGGATCGCTGTCCGGTATCCCGTCGCCATCTGAATCGGCCTTGAGCGGATCGGTAAAATACTTGGTGGTTTCATCATAATCGGAGAGCGTATCGCCGTCAGTGTCTGCTTTATCCGGGTCGGTTCCGGCGATAGCCTCATTGACATATGACAGCTGATCATGATCGGCGTCATAATACTCAGTAGGTAGGGAGATTTGGCCCGGCGAGTCGGGGGTGAGGGTTGTTATAGCCTGGACGGTCGCGGTTGATTCTGCCGACTGTGTTCCGAGTACGCGAATCTCGTTAAGGTTCCGGGCTAAGGCAGTTTCTTCGATAGTTCTTCTGGCGGATGAGATACATGAAACTAATAAAATAGAGGTACAGACTGTAAACAGAGTATAATGTGACCTCACGGACGTTTTCTCCAGTGATGCTGCGAATCGGAAAGAATTCTACGCCAGTATAACGTTGAACCGTTCAGGCGAGAATATGATCTATATCACTTCACGGTAAAGGACGAGTTGACAATGTTAGACCGGATCAAGCAGTTGGAAGCCGTCGCCCGGCAGTTGCAGCCGGACGAAGACAAGCGCGGCGAATTGACTCAGGCTGCTAATGCCTATGTCAATGCCTTCATCAAAGGGCTGGCTGATGCCCCCGCCGCTAATT
>JBNKDD010000272.1:0-7821 GCA_050288085.1 Anaerolineae bacterium | reverse complement strand
CCACTATAAGCCACACCCGCCATATACAAGATATATAAGATGAGTCCCAACAGCCCAATTATTAACATCACAATTTCTATATCAAGAAGATTTTTACCGACGATTACTTCTGAAATAAAGGTGTCAATTGCACCTATAATAATAAATATTGAAAACAAACATAGGAATATTGCGACAATCAGTCCCCATATGTAGGTCATTTTTACAAGAGAATCATAGTATTTTGGCAGGTAAATATATTTTTCAGTCCATCCATCAGGCAAGCGTACAAGTTCAGGTGCTCTGCTCATCTTCATCTATGTCCCCAGATTGGGCAGATTCAATACGATGATATTGACAGTGCAATCTAAATCTACACACCCCAAAAAGCCGGGTAATTTGCCATCGGGCTACGGTGTGTATGATAGGAAAAGGATGGGGTGTCAAGTGATTATCTGATCACATGGGTTGGTAAATTCAAACCAAGTGATTAGAAGTGCATGTGTGGTGGCATTACCCGTGACTACTATCAGCGAGCAGTATGAAGACCGTTTTTCGGTTCAGATTAGTCAAAGGCTTGGATATCTATACAGGCATTTTCTTCTGAATTTGCTAGATCTACAATTTCTGGAATAGTCAGGTCTGTTACAGACTCAATTGTTCTTACATATTCACTGCTGATTCTGTAGCCAATCCAATTCTTAAAGACTATCGGTAAAGTTTCAACGTCAGTCAAATCCCAGTTCTCAAACGGCTCAACGATATAACTTGATGAACCAATATGCACATCATTCAAGCAGTAGGTGGCATATGAAATGCCATCCTTCTCTTCAAGTGGCAAAATTACAATCGGGTAAAAAAAGATAGCCAATCCTTTGTCAGAATAAACGAATATCATCGGAAAACGCACATCATCATAGTACCAATTCATTGACACATAGATATTAGACGGTGCACCAAGATTCATGAGGACATATTGAGGGGTAAGCGAATCACCTCCCGTGTCAATCCATAGACCTTCTAGCCTCTCTTGATTTTCATCCATAATTGCTATGAGACTCAGGGCATGCAGCCCGTCACCTGGCTCTCGAAGCCATTCATAACCGGCAGCCCTATCTAAGGAAATAGGCTCGAGAATCCCCAAATCCAGTTGGTCCTCTACCTCGTAGTCCTCAAAGAAATCGTAGTCTTCAATCCCCGTCAACCGGGCGAACACCTCTTGAACGTCATCCCGCCCCGACTCCCCGATCACCAATCCCTGCCAGCATGGCAATTGACATTCAGGATCGTCATACGGCGCAAACAGGTAGCCATTGAAGATCGGCGCATCCGGTATGGTATCGGTGAGCGAGATGTCGGCAGCTTCAGGCGTATTTGAAGGTGTAGGCGAAGTGGCAGTTGCAGTCGGCGAGGGTGTGACGGTGGCAGTCGCCGTCGGACTTGGCGAGGCGGTGGGTGTCGGCGATTCGGCAGCGGCGGCGCAGGCGGTGAGTGTCAGCAGGCTGGTCAGCAAGGTGATGAGGATCAGGAATCGTTTCATGTGATGCTCCCTTTGTGTGCCCAATTGATTGCGGATCAGTATGCCACGTCAGGGGGGAGGAGGCAAGAGGGTGTAAAAGAGGGCGAATGGCCATTCGCCCCTACGCGGTCCGTCGGTGGTGGTGGAATGAGTGGCAAAGAGGGCAAGGCGATGAGACATTGCTACGAAGCGCTCCTACGCGCGAATTGTTTTGGGAATCCCCATTCTAATAAGAAGAAAACCTGCCAAAACCGGGTATAAAAATTGCTCGCTCACATACCCCGCTGCCCGATATGGCTCATAGACAGACCAAGCTGCATAGCCGGGTTTGATACACAAATATCTCTCGATAATCCACATAGATACCTGTATAATATGTACAGATATCTATGTAGGAGCATCGCGAAAGGAAATTGGGAACAAATCGTGAATCCAGCAGACAAGGAAATTCCCGATAGTGAGCTAATAGAGTTATTCAGCGGCAAGATTGCCCACCATGAGACCGTGGCCTATTATCTGGATGAAAACATATCTGTTGATATTGTGGAATGGCTGCAGGAAAAGGGTATTCGAGTAACAACGGTTTATGAACAAGGCCAGGCTGGTGTAGATGCTGATACCTATCTGCTAAAAAAGGCATTGGAACTAACCTGTATTTTTGTAACAAACGATAAGGGAGTTGAGGATGTTCACGAGCGGATTATGGGGCTGGAAGGATTGACCCATGCTGGCCTGGTGATTGTGAAATCCCGCACCTATCGTGATTACCCCGAACAATTGGCCTCTCGGTTGTACCGGATGGCTGACAAGTATGAAGGGTGGGCTGATTGGCTGCATGGGCAACTGATCGATCTGTGAGTTACTTTTCTAGAGAGGTAAATATGGCAACGCAACTAAAGGACAGCCATGTTCTGATTGAGGAGGGCTACAAACCGCGAATCGCTGGTCGGCGGATCACGGTGCATCATATTGCTGAATACTACGATCATTATGGGTGGAGCACCGCAAAAATTGCCGAACAATTCCGCCTGACATTGGCCCAAATACATGCAGCATTGGCGTACTACTACGACCACAAAAGCGAAATCGATCTTGAAATTGAAGATAGTCTAAAACCGAGTGAAGGCGCAATCGACGGACAGGCTTTGTTGGATGGTACGTTGAGCCTGGTTATGACACCCAGTGAGGTGGCGGCTGAGTATGACATCTCAGAGTCCTCAGTCTATCAGGCCGTCCGACGTGGCAGGCTTAGATCGCGAAAGTCAGGAAAAGCCGTATTAGTTCACAGGGGTGATGCTGAGAAACTATGGGGGCATAAGCGCGATAAGACAGAATAGAGTACATCGACCAAGCAACTGATGGAGGACACCATATCTCCCATCGGATTCCTTTTCTGAATATAGTTTTTCATAAGGGAGGGCGCAAAGCCATGCGCCCCTACGCGGTCATGTTTTGGTGTAGGGGATTGATTCCATTGCCAGGAAAAATGCGGGGATGGTGGGTGTTGTAAGTCGGAGAGAGCGCGGCGATGAGAAATTGCTACGAAGCGCTCCTATAACGTCTTTGTAAGAACGGCTCAACCGCCTTTTCCCTCTATGTAATCGTGTCTCCTGAGTTGTTAATAATCTGTAAGTATGGAATCAATAAAAATCCCTTATACTGAATACTATCTATTTGCCCACTCAAAGGAGATTACATCATGGCAATCCAAACCAATCTGTCTATACCGACCAATATTCGGAAATTCGTCACCACCGAAAATGCAGAGATGCACGGCGGTGCAATGCAGGCTTTCTTCAGCGGACTGGCAAGCCCTGCGGTAGAGCCCTTGATCCAGGAAGTGCTTGCTGAATATGGGTTAAATGCCCTTGATCCCGATACATGGTACCCTTCGCAGATGGCCCTCGATCTGTACAAAAAGATCACCCTGTATGGATCAGCTGTGTCTGACCTGGTAGCTATCGGGATGAAATTCGTCGAAACTGCACCTTATCCCGAAGATATTGATTCAATCCCCAAGGCATTAAATATGCTCAATGATGGCTATAAGATGGGAATCCGGAATTATCCAGAAGATGAGGGATACACCATCGAGCAAATTGATGCGCATCACATTCGTGTTTATGAGCACTGCCCCTATCCACATGACATCATGTATGGCTATATATACGGTATGGCAAAGCGATTCAAGCCAGAGGGAGCGAGTTTTAAGGTGGTCCGCACTTTTATGAATCCAGATGACCTGGATTCGGGCGGCGCAATTTACGACGTGACCTGGGGATAACCCGTAAACAGGTTTAGACGATCCACCTCCCCTTATTCTGTCCTCACCGAGAAAATTTTCCGACCAATCCAACAGGGGCGATTGACAATCAATCGCCCCCATCGATCAGACAGCCTTGCTACTCCCCGGCAGCAAGTCAAAGCTCCCCTTTATTGCGAATAGAATCGCGATTCTGATAAGCAAAAACCCGGCCAAAGCCGGGTAGGTTTGAAACTTACTGCTGGGCCAGCGTTCGTCCATTGTGTTTGCTATTACCCCACCGGTGTTTGTTCAACCACCTCGCGCAGATGGGTGATCATCCCTTCCTTGATATGCTTATTGAACACCGCACGTGCTGCCGGGATATCAAGTAAGGGGACAATGAACAGATTCCTGAGGCGCATCCGCAAGTCACGCTGCGGAAAATCCTTGTAGAAACCCATACGCTTATAGGCGCGATGGTCGGCAATGAACGTGACGCGCATGCGTCCCCATATGCCGTCACGGAATATTTTTCGGCCACCTTCTCCCAGGAAGGTTTGGGGGGCAATATATGCTTTATGGGCACTGCTAACCGCTTGATGGGCCAGCCAGGCCAGTGCCTCGTCCACGTCCTGTGAATCCTGCAACTCGTCGCTCACAAATCCGACCAGGTTTGCCATCTGGGTTTCCGAGTACGCGGAGAGCATCTCACGTAGATTGCTGTGGGCGCTCAGGGGGCCACTGAACACATAGGCAATTTGTTGGCCGACCAGAAACGGGGTATGCGTATTAACAAATGCCCGGTCAAAGAATGTCTTCCAAAGCGACGACAGATAGCGGTCTGTGATGGCCCCCGCGAAGATCAGGATATCCGCTGTCATCACCTGATCCCGCAGCATATCGACATAGTTGTCACGGCCCTCATAAGCGCAGATATAGGTCGCCCCACACCTGATGCAGCCCTGGCAGCTCCCTTTGATGCCGACCTCATGCAAGTTGATGCTTGTCACCGGTCCCGTGAACTGCTGCTGCAAGCGCTCCACCATCTTGCCCAGGTTGCTTTGGGGGTCGCTGGCGTCATGAACGATCATCACACGCTTACCGCCCGTCTCTACCGGAATAACCGGTGTGGTGGGTGTGTATACCGGTACGGTGTTGTTGACCGGGTTGTACGTCTTTGGCGGATGTACACCTGATTGAACCGAATCAAACAACAGTGCAGCGAAGGTGTTCAGCCGGTCGCGTTCGGCCTCACTGATCAGATCGGTCGAATTGGCGGAGTACGAATCAATGAAGATCATGTCCAGGTCATCACTGATGGCTCTGATGTAGTTGAGGGCTGTGTGGTCAAAGAAGTGCATCGAAGTTACCAGCGCTGCCGCGTATTTACCGGCAAAAGCTGCCTGAGCGTTTCTCTCAAAGATGAGTTCTATAAAGCGCTTATAGTGTGCATGGACACACATGATATACACCGGGAAAGCCCATAGCACCAGATCGGCGGCTTGTATCGTCTGGATAACTTCAGCAAAGGCTTCCTCGTTGTGTTCCAGGCGCTTGAGGCGCTGGGCAATATGGAGGAAAACAAATGTGTGTTGTGGGAAGCGCTTCTCCAGGTACTTTACGTATTGCATGGTGACGCTTACTTCACCTTTTGGGCTGCCGTTTAATACAACAATTTCCATAATCTACTACCTTTAATTAATAACATGTAAAAATTGACATATAAGATCGGGTTAATCAGGACGTTTTGCTTGCAGCCGGGCGATCAGTTCGTCCAGCCATTCCAGATACATTGTCTCATGCCTGATCCCGAAGTCCAGTGTGGCCTGCCACAGTTCGACATCCAGTTCATTTGATGCATGCTGTGCATGGGTCTCTTGTAACCGCCGGGCTGTTTCGCTTTTATATTCTTCCACCCGCTGGGTGCGCAGTGCTCGCTGCATCTGAAGCTCGGCCAGCACATCCTCAATATCCCGTGAGCCAGAAAAGAATAATCTGACCAGGAGTTCTTCCTTGTATTGGTCGATAGTGGTCAACGGTGAATCTAACCATGCCTTAAAGGCTGAGCGCCCCGTTTCGGTGATATCGTAAATGCGACGCTCACGCCCATCGCTCTCTTCTAAGGTAGAGATGACCAATCCCTTGTCTTCCATACGGCGCAGCGTGGTATATATCTGGCTGTGGTGAGCATGCCAGAAGTACCCTGTCGAGCGGTCGATCATCTGCTTTAGATCGTACCCTGACCTGGAGTTGTAGTTAATTAGACCCAGCAAAATATACATCAACATAACTTAATCATAACATGTAGATACTTATATGTCAATAGTGACATATTAAATAGGTGTGTTTTACCTTGGTAGCGAAGTCCCCCCCTGTAATGCGCCACCTTCGGTGTTCGCATCATCCGCCCCCTCATGTAGATCAAATGGCATGGCCGTTTGCTTTGGGGCAAAATTCGAGCAGCGGCGAGAATTGGAGGGTAATGATTTAGAGGTCTACCACCAACTTAAAATCCACCTCCCAATAAACGGGGCTTTGTTCATTGTGCTTCCGTGTTATATACTGCGAATAACATCATCGTAAGGGAGCAAAACATTCATGGAAATCGATACACCACCAGAAGAACAAATACCTGACAGTCCCCTAGAAGCCGTTCCCCCAAAGCGCCGCCCGGTCAAAACGATTCTGATCGTCGCCGGTGCCATTTTTATCAGCCTGATCTTATGCTGTGGGATACTCACCCTGCCCTCGCTTCGCGGCGTGCGGGATCAAGATGAAATCATTGGGGTGATCGATACATTTATGGAAGCGATGGCCGATCAGGATGTAGAAAGGGCATATGCTCTGAATGCCGAGGTTGTTCAGGAGCAACTTCCGATCAGCAAGTTAGAAGAACTTGTCGAAGGCTCGAATTATGTTCTGTTCGACGGGTACCAGAGCATTGAGGTCACCCAGTTTAACCCGCGTAATTCTGTGAACACCAACCCGAATGCACCTAAAGGTCTAAACGCCAAGGTCAGCGGTAAGGTAAACTATAGTGGCGGGTATACAGGCACATTTAACGCTACCGTCATACTCGAAGAGAACGAGTGGAAGTTGTACGGCATCAATGTGATTGCCCCGCCTGACAAATTTGAAGACTACTTGAAGAGCAATTCATGAACATTGGCATTGATTACACCGCCGCCATCCACCAGCAAGCCGGGATCGGGCGATACGTCCGTGACCTGACCGACGCGTTAGCCGATCTCCAGCCAGATGTACCCTTCCGATTATTCGTGGCCGATGGCCGCCGGGTCGATCTGCCGGTGCCGCCGGGCCGGTGTGAGCTTCACCCGTCGGCGCTGTCGGAGCGCAATCACAACCGGGTGTGGCATCGACTGCGGCTGCCGGTGCCGGTCGAAACCTGGACGGGGCCGCTTGACCTGTTCCACGCGACCGACTTTACCCTGCCGCCGACTCGATCCCACACCCGCACGGTCTTGACGATCCACGACCTGGCGTTCGAGCGCTTTCCCCATGAAACGATGCCGGGGATGCATGGCTTCCTGACAACGGCTGTGCCCCGGTCGGTGCAACGGGCGGATCACGTGATCGCCGTCTCGGAGGCAACGAAGGCCGACCTGATCGACCTGTACGGCACGCCCCCGGAGAAGATCAGCGTGGTGGCACACGGGGTCGATCCGCGCTTCCGGCCCGATCACCCGGCAGAGGCAATCGCTGCCGTGCGGAAAAAATACGGCCTGCCGGATGCCCCGCTGGTGCTGACGGTCGGGACGATGCAGCCCCGCAAGAATCACCGGCGGCTGGTGCAGGCGTTCGGGCGGATCAAGGAGCGGGCGGTGCTGGTGATCGCCGGGGGGAAAGGTTGGGATTACGAGGTGGTCGAGGCGGAGGCGGCGCGATTGGGCAAGCGGGTGGTGTTTACCGGGTTTGTCGATGACGATGACCTGCCTGCCCTGTATGCGGCGTCGGCGGTGTTCGCTTACCCGGCGCTGTACGAGGGGTTCGGACTGCCCCCACTCGAAGCGATGGCGAGCGGCGTGCCGGTGTTGGCGGCTAAAACGTCTTCGCTGCC
>JBNKDD010000271.1:0-7833 GCA_050288085.1 Anaerolineae bacterium | reverse complement strand
TTTCAGATTTCGATGTACCGCTTAATCTAGCCATAATTACCCCAGTGCTATTTGCTACCCCAGTTGCATATTGTCGCAATACTTTCATATCCGCCATTAACTGCCTTCTCAATTCTTCACCTGCAGTGACATTCAGCTGTTGCATTAACTCTTGGGTTGGGCGTGTCAAGCCAGTTAATTGCTCATTGAATTGTTTCAGGAAGGGTTGTGATACCCCAGATATTTGTTCATTTAATTGATGGGCGGTTGCAGATAAAAAGGGATCGGGAGTTGTATATAACTCAGGCAAATACCAACCTGAAGGAGAAGATGTCTCTGGTTGCGTGAGCTCCTGTGCTCCAATAACTCGCACTTCATCAATAGATTCAGGTGTAACATACAGGTCGAGTCTTTCGCGAGCATGTTCCATAAATTGATTAGCCCGATACATATAAAACGATACACCAGCTTCCTGCGCCATTTCTTGGATCAGTTCTGGCCTTGGGCCAATTGTTTGACCATCGAGTTTGCGCCACCAATCTTCTTTGTTGTCGTCAGTAACAAGCACAATAGGCTTTTGAGTTTCTCTTGCAAAGGCGATTATTTGCATCCAAATAACCAAATCCCCATATTTCTTCTCGCCCTTTTGTTGGTCTTTATAGCCTGGTGGAACAGCGTGTCTGTAACGTTGTTCACCCTGTTCATAGATCTTTTCCAACTCGTCAAGAGAAAACGGTTCGCCTATTCTGTCCTCCAACAAGTCGGTCACGTGGTTTAGAATTTCATCGTCTATAGTTAAGTCCGGGTGTTCTTGCTCAAGCTGATCAAATTGTGTGTCAATTCTTTCGAGTGTTTCTGTTATTAATTGAAGCGCACTTGCTATCTCAGCTTCGATAAAAGGACGTTGCAATTGTTCAAGCTTGTTTTGGAACGTGTTTTTAGATTCTTCAACTGCTTCGCGAATTGCCCTGTATTGCCTCCTTTGGTCGGCGATCACCTTCAAGCGGTTTTCATGGTATTCAGATGCGGCTTGGTGTGAAACCCACAAGCGATCAGCCAGATGATCTAGTATTTCCAGCAACTCTTCTTGTGTGTCTGGAGTGTACCGATACAAATTGAGGAGGACATTTGCATCAAGGGTAAATACACAATCATCCCATAATTGAGAAAATTCTTCGTCCGTTGGGCGATAATAACCCGGAAAAGTTTGCTTCATGACACTCTCACAGATAATGAATCAATACATATTACACACTATCAGAAATTATACATTCTTCGACGTTTTCGCACAAGCGTTCGAGGCACAAGAAGGGCGCAATATATTGCGCCCCTACACCACCGTTACTCTACACCCAACCCCAACCCCGGCGCGGGCAGCGCAGCCGCAGCAGTCGATCAGGACGACATCCCCTGATCGGCATGAGCGGAAACCCATCATCTACAGGCAGGCTATAGGCGGGGAAAAATCTCTGTTCGTGGTATGATCCGGGCAGTTGACCGGATAAAGAAACAATGTGTATGGTTTGCAGAGGTGCTTGATGCGGAAGATTATCATTCACAAAAGCGATCCCGATGAGGAAGTTGCCTACTGGGTGGAATGTCCCAGCCTGGGGATTGCCAGTATGGGCGATACGGTCGAGGAAGCCATCAGTATGATCCACGAAGCGATTGCCTTACACCTTGAAGACCTGGCCGAGAACGGCGATCCGATCCCGCCCGGTGACATTCCAGAGTTTCCCCTGATGCAAGAACTGGTTATCGAAGTATGAGCAAGCTGCCTGCTCTCAGCGGAGACCAGGTGATCAAAGCTTTGCAAAAGGCAGGCTTTACGATCAGCAGGCAGCGTGGCAGCCATGTCCAAATGCGCCGCGAGGAACCTCCCCCGGCGCGAACCGTTCCCGTTCCCAGCGGCAAGAAATCACTTCCGCGCGGCACGTTGGGGGCCATTCTCCGGCAGGCCGGTCTGACCCGCGAGGAGTTCCTCGATTTGCTCTAGGGCAACCAGCTATGGGTGCACGAACAAGTTGTCGAAGATAGCCGCCGCGAATAAACTTCGCGGCTAAGTCAGGTACGGAACCGCGAAGTTTGTTCGCGGATGTACCTGGTGTGACAGGTCGTTCGTACACCCCCAGCTATTCTCCTCTTGACTCCATACCCCTAAATCCGGCATACTGAATCACAGCAATCCTAACCATACCCAGGAGCCAAAGCCCTGTGACTTTAGATATCAACGAAATCACGACCCTGACCGCTCACAGCAGCGAGGTGCTGGCACTCGCCCCGGACTGCACCGGCAGCCGGTTCGCCTCCGCTTCCCGCGACCGCAGCATCAAACTGTGGTCAACGGCAGGCGAGGAAATCGCCACCCTTGAAGGGCATCGGGGCCCGGTCAATGACCTGGCCTTCTCACCCGACGGCACACAATTGGTGTCCGTCTCCGGGGATACGCACGCTAAAATGTGGTCGATCCCCGATGGCGAAGCCATCAACCTGCTGGGGGCGCATCATGGCCCCGCCGAAGCGGTCGCTTACTCGCCCGATGGGGCAACGGTCGCGGTCGGCTGGAATATGTGGAGTTTCGGCCACATCACGCTGTGGGATCTGCCGACCGCCGGACAGATCGGCACGCTCCGGTTGGGGCACGGGCAATTGGTGTTCGGGCTGGCGTTCTCCGCCGATGGCTCGTATATCGCCGCCGCGTTAGCCGGGGGGACGATCCGCGTGTGGGATGGCGATACTGAGTCCGGCACGATCCGCGGGCACGGTGAGGCGGTTCGCTCGGTGGCTTATGAGCCCGGCGGCGATCTGCTGGCCTCGGCCTCGTCGGATCAGACGGTCAAGTTGTGGACGGTTCCGCAGGTCAGACCCGGCGGCCAACTAGTCGCTACGTTGAAGGGTCACAGCGAGGCGGTTCACGACCTGGCGTGGTCGGCGGACGGGAAGCTGTTGGCTTCGGCCAGCGGGGATGGGTCGATCCGCATCTGGGATGCGGCCAGCCGGGAAGCGGTCGCCGGGTTGACGATGCCCCACGAGGCCGTCAAGTCGGTGGCATGGTCGGCGGATGGGACGTTGATCGCTGCCGCGCAGAATGCGATCCGGCTGTGGTCAATCGCGTAGGATGTCGTATCTACTTGGCCTCGATCTCGGCACCTCCAGCCTGAAATGCCTGCTGGCCCAGGTCGATGGGCGGGTGGTGGCCGTCAGCGAGCGCGAATACCCGATCAATTACCCGACTCCGGGACAGGCCGAACAAGATCCCGATACGTGGTGGAGTCAAGCTGTCGATGCTATCCGCGAGGTGATCAGGCGGGCGGGGATCAGGGGCGGGGAGGTTCAGGCGGTCGGGTTATCCGGTCAGATGCACGGGGCGGTTTTGCTCGGTGCGGATCAGCGCCCGATCCGCCCGGCGATCATCTGGCCGGATCAACGCAGCAGTGCGCAGTGCCAACAGGTTTATGATCAGGTGGGGGCGGATCGTCTGGCCCGGATCGCGGGAAGCGGAGTGTTCACCGGGTTTATGCTGGCCTCGCTGCTGTGGGTCAAGGAGCAGGAGCCGCAGGTCTGGGATCAAGTCAGGACGGTGCTGTTCCCCAAGGATTATCTGCGCTTACGCCTGACCGGTGAAGCCGCCACGGAGGTCACCGATGCGTCGGGGGGGCTGCTGCTCGATATTCACCGGCGGGATTGGTCGCAGGCTTTGAGCGTCGAGTTGGGTATCCCGTCGGAAGTGCTGCCGCCGCTCCACGAATCACGGGAGATTGCGGGTCAGATCACGGCTGAGGCTGCTCAGGTCACCGGCCTGGCTGCCGGGACTCCGGTGATCGCCGGGGCTGCCGATCAGGCCAGCGGGGCGTTGGGCAGTGGGGTGATCGAGGCGGGGATTATCTCGGCTACGGTTGGGACCGGTGGTCAGCTTGTCACGGCGGTGCGTACTCCCCAGATCGATGATCAACTGCGCATCCATACTTTTTGCCATGCCCTGCCGCAAACGTGGTATCTGCTCGGTGCGACGCTGTCTGCCGGGTTGGCTTTTCGCTGGCTGCGGGATTCGGTGATCGGCGAGGAGGCCGGTCAGGGTGGCTATCAGCGCATGACGGCTCAGGCGGTCGATGTGCCGGTTGGGGCAGGGGGACTGTTGTTCTTCCCTTACCTGCTCGGTGAACGGACGGTTGATATCCCAACGCGCGGATTGTTCTTTGGGCTTACGCCGGAACATGGACAGGCCCATCTGATCCGGGCGGTGATGGAAGGGATCGTCTTTTCGATGCGGCGGATGCTGGGTGTTTTCGATGAGCTGGGCGTCGAGCCGGTTCAGGTGGTGGCGATGGGCGGGGGGGCTCGCAGCCCGTTGTGGTGCCAGATGATCGCCGATATTTTCCAGGCCCCGGTCATGCCCCTGGCGGTTGCCGAACAATCGGCGCTCGGTGCGGCGATCCTGGCCGGATTGGGTATTGGGGCTTTCCCCGATGTGCAATCAGCCTGCCGGGTCTTTGTCAAGTATGGCTCTGCTTTTGAACCGGATGGGCGGGCTGCTGCTGTCTATGAAGACTTATGCGGTCTGTTTAATACGGTCTACGAGAAGGTCAAGCCTGATCTGGCACGCTTAAGTCAGCTATGATCTCCGCCGGGATTCTCCGGGGCAACCTCCCAGGCTTTGAGGAAATCGAGCGTTTGCTTTGAGGTGTGCAGATAGGCAAAGCGGGCGACCTGATGCCCCAGTTCAAACAGGCGCTGGTGAAGTTCTTCGTGGTTCAGGTGGCCGTCGTCGTTGAACAGCTTCCAGGCTTGCGGGATCGAAACTTGCTGTGGAAGCACCCAGGCGTGCAGCGCCCTACCGATCATTTGCAGCGCGTTCAGGGAATTGGCGGCACCCATCCGGCCACCGGCTACCCCGACCAACCCCACGATCCGGCCCTCGAACTCTTCGAAGCCCATCAGGTCGAGAGCGTTTTTCAGCACGCCGCTGTAGCTGCCGTGATACTCTGGTGTGCCGAGGATGATCCCCTGGGCGGCACGCAGCTCCCCCCGCAGCCGGTGGACAGATTCGGGGTAGGGGATATCGGGGTTGCACATGGGGAGATCGTATTCGCGCAGGTCGAGCATCCGGGTTTGCGCACCGACCGACTCGGCCCCTTCTAAAGCAATGTTTAAAGCCATGCGGGTATAACTCTGTTCGCGGAGACTGCCGCTCAGTGCTACCACGCGGATTTCGTTATCAGAAAATTGTAGTCCGGTCATGTTTCCCCCATCAGGTTTGTATCCATGAGTATAGCGACCGAAGAATATTTTTGGAAAAAGATCGTGTAAATTTATGGGCAAGCGTGTTATAACTCATGTAGCGAATGTTGAATGGAGGAAAAATCACTTGAACGAACAAGACTACCCACGTCGTTATCCCTTCTGGTTCAAGGTGGTTGTGGGAACTATACGTTTTTTGGCTTCTATCTTGATCCGCCGTCTGACGGTTGAGGGATTGGAGAATATCCCCAAGGAAGGCCGGTTGATCATCGTGCTCAACCACATCCACTATTTTGATTCACCGGTATTGGGGATGCTTGTTCCCCGCGAGATGTGGTGCATGGTTGCTGATAAATACAAGCACCATCCTTTTGGCCTGATTGTGGATACAACCGGGGCGATCTATATTCAACGTGGTGAAGTGGATCGGAAGGCGTTGAAGCAGTCGATTGCTGTTTTAGAAGCTGATAAAAGCCTGGCGATTGCCATTGAGGGAACACGCAGCAAAACCGGCGGCCTGGCCGAAGGAAAAACCGGAGTAGCTTACCTCGCGACGCGGACTAACTCCCCTGTCTTGCCGGTGGCTCTTTCCGGTACGGAGGAGATTCTATCCAGTTTGCTGCACTTCCGGCGTGCCGATGTGATCGTGCGCTTCGGGGAACCGATTGTGCTGCCATCCGGTGAGCAACGTGCCCGTTCCAAAGAACTGGAACAATATACCGAGCAGATCATGGTTGCCCTGGCAAAGCTGCTGCCTGACGATTATCGAGGTGTCTACCGGGAACATCCTGCTGTGCAAGGAGAGGCTCCGGGAACCGCTTCCTGATCCAGATCGCTCTCGCTGTGTTATACTGCAATCAGGTGTCCTACAGTGCGGCGGGCGCACGAATGAGACGTCCCCTGTAAAGGGCAAACCTCAAAACCCGGTTTGCCGGGGGAGGAAAGCGCGCTCGACAAGCGCGCAGGTGGGAGGTCTCTGTGGTTCATATGCTGTAGGCCAAGAGGTTTACCGTGGGCACTCTGTTGCAGGAAATAATTCAAAATACAGCCCTGATCCTGGCTTTCGCCCTGGTATACCATCACGCCAGGAGAAATTTACAGCGTGTTTCGCCCGTTATCGGGCAACTTCTCACCGGCTGCCTGTTTGGTGTTTTTGCTATGGCAAGCGTACTGCTGCCTTACAGGCTCTCACCGGAACTGGTGATCGACAGCCGGGTGGTACTGGTCGCTGCCGCCGGGATGTTTGGCGGCTGGCTGCCCGGCCTGGTAGCAGCGGGTTTTGCCATCTTACCAACCCTGGTGCCAATAACAACACCCATCACCGGCGGCTTGTTTGAGATCGGCCTGGTCTTGATCGCAGCGGTAATTGGGATGCTGGCGCGCTGGCGAGGGCAGGTGCACCAGTTCGGCCCAATTCGCTTCTTGCTCTTTGGCCTGTTTTTACTCCTCGTTGAAATTGGCGGGCGGTGGATTTTTCCAGAAACCCGTGCCAGCCTGCCGGAGATGCTCCCCTTCCTGGTATTAATTGACGTCTTTGAAGTGGGTATAGGTGTTCTGGTTCTTGCCTATCCGCTTGAAGAGAGATATAGATATCGCAAACTTTTTGAGGAATCCATCAAGGTAATGGCTACCGCAGACCCGGCTCTGGTTGGGGCTAAGGTCTCTGATTTCCAGGTCGATCATCGGGGATCGTTCCATATCGAGATCGAAAGTGAAGGCAGCTATGAACTGTCTATACGGCGGTTAGATGATGGTACTCCTATCCAGCAGTTGTTAAAAAGAAGCGAAGCTCATTTTCGCGAGATATTTGAACGAGCTGCCTTCGGGGTTGTTTTGACGGATGAGCAAGGCCGCGCGTTGGAGGCCAACCCGGCATTTCAGAAAATGGTGGGCTACAGCGCGGATGAACTGCGCGAGATGCCATTCTCAACTTATACACATCCCGATGATGTTAAACAGAACCTGACATTTTTCCGGGAGCTGCTTGCCGGTAAAACCGAGCGCTATCAACTAGAGAAACGATTTATCCGCAAAGATGGCGAGGTGATCTGGGTACGGCTGGCTGTATCTTTGATCAAGGGCAGTAACGGACAGGATGATCATGTCCTGACGATGAGTGAAGATATCAGCGAGCAGCGGCGCATTCAAGATGCACTGCTAGAAAGTGAGCGGCGTTTCAGCCGCCTGGCTTATCATTCTCCTAACGCGATTTGTATTATGGATGTCCCAACCAGCCGGATTATTTTCTTGAATCGTGATACTTTTCTGGGGTACTCGCGGGAGGAAATCGGGCAGAGTGCCGTCCTGGATGCCATCCCAGATGTTGTTCACCCTGACGATCTCAACCTGGTGACGAGACATAGGGAAGAGGTTCTTGAAGGAAAAGAGGACATCGAACTCGGCATTGAGTTCCGGTTAAAACGAAAAGATGGTGAATGGGAGTGGATTGACCAGCGGACGACAATTCTAGACCATACTGCCGACGGCTTACCTGCACAGATTTTACTCACCCTGAGGGTAATCACCGAGCGAAGGCGAACGGAGGAGGTGCTTCTCGCTTCTCAAAACGAGCTTATGGCGCAGAGCGCCTCATTGGCTGCGTTGAACGCGATTGCC
>JBNKDD010000270.1:0-7836 GCA_050288085.1 Anaerolineae bacterium | reverse complement strand
CCGGTCGCCGACCTGGGGGGGGGATTCAACGTTCATGATTGCACCGGGATGCTCGCCCCCACGAATTACGTAGCTGACTTTATAGATCATTGTTGTCCTCTCTTCTTACCCGGTTTGGCGGCGCAATCTGAAGGAGAGGTCTGCCGCGATGTTGCGCATCACGCGGTAACCTATATCGGTGTCGTTTTCACACAGGTATTCAAATTCCTCGCGTGAGACTGAAGCGATCAGGGTATAGTCAATGGCTGAGCGGACGGTGGCGGAACGTCTGCCACTGTCGATTAAGGCCATTTCTCCAACGGATTGGCCCGGCCCCAGATTGACTACAGTTCGCCCCAGGGTATCTTCATCTCCACCAACGATGACTTCAACAAAGCCGTCACATACCAGGTAGAGATGATTTGCCTCATCGCCCTGCGAGAACAGTACTTCATCTTGCATCAGTTCGCTCTGCGTAAAGATGTTGGCGACTTTTTCCAGTTGCTGCGGAGTCAGCCCTGCAAACATCTCAACGGTTCGGAGTACTTTTGTTAGCTCCACGATTTGACCTCGCCTTTCTTCTAGCCTGACTGCGTTGCAGGTTTGGAGAGCCGTCTATGCTCTTATTGTACTCCCTTGTAGGGGGGGGGCAAGAATCAATTTCCCCGATATAATAGCATTCTAATAATTGGGACGTGACAAGGCAACCACGCGAGGGTATGATCAATCAATAGCTAATAGGGAACTGCTGTAGTAAACTTCTAACGGTTGTTTCGTTATCTTTCATCAGTGTGAGTAATAGGTTGAAGAACAAACTGAAATCGAAGAAGCCAACTCGCCCACGCCGAATTCCACTGTGGGTAGAGATATTTTTCTTTATTGGGATGGCTGTGTTGGGCTTTGGATTGGTAGCCATGATACGGCCTGGTAATGAGGCGATTATCGGCCTGAATAGGCCAATCCTGGGTGTTCATGCTGAACCGGGAGCGGAACAGCTAGAGGCTACTGAAGAACCCGTTCTTATACTTTATGGTGCTCCCAGCCAACGCCCGGTCCCTGAGCTTACCTTATCCCCCATTTTTATGCCTTCCGTCCAATATTGGAGAGGTGATATCCTCAAATGGGCAGCAGAATATGATCTGGACCCCAATTTGATCGCCACCGTCATGCAGATCGAATCTTGTGGTAATCCGTCGGCGACATCGCGTGCCAATGCGATGGGCTTATTTCAGGTGATGCCTTTTCACTTTGCCGCTGGCGAAGACCCCTATGACCCGGATACCAACGCCCTCCGGGGAATGGCCTATCTTTCAGGGGGGCTTGAGGTGTCAGGTGGGCATGCTGGCCTGGCCCTGGCAGGTTACAACGGCGGACACACGGTTATTTCAAACAGTTACAACAATTGGAACAATGAAACCCAGCGATATTATCGTTGGGGGAGCGGCATCTATCGCGAGGCTTCAGCCGGATGGGATAGCAGTCCAACGCTGCTGGCCTGGGTTGCTGCCGGTGGCCGTTCCTTATGTGCTGAGGCAGAACAATATCTCAACCTCAACACTGATGGGTAATCTCGTATTACCCGGTTTAACATTCTCCCAACCCCTGTGGTAAAATCAACTAATGATGGATATAAATCGTGCCATAGAAAAACTCGGAGAGGCACACGACGAAGCGGGTATTCTTCCGTTCAGTGTAAATAGTGATGAATTACAAATACCGGAAGATTTGCCGATTTTGCCCTTACGCGGATTGGTCGTGTACCCTCATACGGTTGTTCCACTGCTGATCGGGCAGCCACGTTCGATCCGGTTGGTGGATGATGTAGTTACTAATGAACGGCTGGTTGGATTGGCGGCCAGCCTCGACCCAGAAATAGAAGCCCCTGAGCCAGATCAGATTCACAGGGTAGGTACGGTAGCTGCTTTTCACCGCTTATTCCGTGCCCCGGATGGTACTATCCGGGTGTTGGTTCAAGGTATTTCGCGAATCCGCATTGAGGAATATACGGCTGTCGATCCCTTTCTGAAGGCTCGTGTCACGACCCTGCCGGAAACGGTTGGGGGTGGGCTCGAAGTTGACGCTTTGAAGCGCAACATCACCGAACAGTTTCGAACCCTGGCCGAACTACTAACCTATCTTTCTCCAGAGATCGTAAATTCTGTATTGGGGTTAGATGACCCCTTGCAGTTTGCCTATAACATTGCCACCTATGCGCATGTTTCGCTGTCAGATGCCCAGGCTGTCCTGGAAATGGATTCTGTCCAGGATAAGCTGCGCCGTCTGACCGGGGTGTTAGGGCAGGAGATCGAACTCCTCGAACTCGGACGCAAAATTCAGGCAGATGCCCAATCTGAGATCGAAAAAGTTCAACGTGAGTATTATCTGCGTGAGCAGTTAAAGGCTATCCAACGCGAGTTAGGCGAGGTCGATCAGCAGCAAGCCGAGATGGAAGAACTCCGGCAGAAGATCGAACAGGCCATGATGCCGCCCGAAGCCGAGAAGGAAGCGCTCCGGGAGTTGGATCGATTGGCTAAGCTGCCGACTGCGGCTGCTGAATACGGCGTGATTCGCACTTATCTAACCTGGTTGGTCGAACTGCCCTGGAGCGTATTGACGGACGATAATCTCGATATTGCCCATGCCCGCAAAGTCCTTGACCAGGATCATTTCGGGTTGGGAGATATCAAAGAGCGTATCCTCGAATTTCTGGCGGTGCGAAAACTGCGTGTTGAACGGGCTGAACTGCTGGAAGAAAAGAAGTTCACCGACACCATTCGCCGTGAGCGGGAGGGTGTGATCCTGTGCTTTGTCGGGCCGCCAGGGGTTGGTAAGACTTCATTAGGGGCATCGATTGCAAGGGCAATGGATCGCAAGTTTATGCGGATGAGCCTGGGTGGTGTGCGGGATGAAGCTGAAATACGCGGCCACCGCCGGACCTATGTCGGGGCGATGCCAGGTCGTATCCTTCAGGCAATGCGCCGGGTAGGCAGCAAGAATCCGGTCATTATGCTGGATGAGATCGATAAGCTCGGACGGGATTTCCGGGGTGATCCGTCGTCGGCGCTGTTAGAAGTGCTTGACCCGGAGCAGAATGTTGAATTCCGCGATCATTACCTTGATGTGCCGTTTGACCTTTCTCAGGTGATGTTTATTACAACGGCCAATATGTTAGAGCCAATCCCCGGCCCCCTGCGGGATCGGATGGAAATTTTGCAGCTTCCCGGTTATACGGAGAACGAAAAGCTGGAGATTGCTAAGGGCTATCTGATCCCACGCCAGATTCGCGAAAATGGTTTGCTGGCAAAAGAAATCTCATTCCGGCGTGAGGCTCTCCTGACCAGCATTCAAGACTATACCCGTGAGGCGGGTGTCCGAAATCTGGAACGAGAAATTGGCCGGGTATGCCGTAAAGTGGTCACCGAGATCGCGGAGGGTGACGTTGACCAACGGGTGATCATCACCTCGAAACGGGTCAGGGAATATCTGGGTAAGCCAAGATATCATTACCTGGCCGAAATCGAGGAGCGGACGACTATCCCCGGTGTTGCTACCGGCCTGGTGTGGACACCGGTTGGCGGCGATGTAGTCTTCATCGAAGCAACCCGAATGCCCGGTAACAAGGGCTTTGTCCTGACCGGCCAGCTAGGGGATGTCATGCAGGAAAGCGCACGGGCCGCGTTAAGCTATGTCCGGTCACATGCAGAAGCGCTGAGCGTTGAGGGGAATTGGTTTGAATCAAACGACCTGCATCTTCATGTCCCTGCCGGGGCTGTTCCCAAAGATGGTCCCTCGGCTGGCATCACGATGGCGACGGCGTTGGCCTCTCTTCTGACCGGTCGATCCGTGCGCCGGGAGGTTGCCATGACCGGCGAGATCACATTGAGGGGGCAGGTTCTGCCGGTTGGCGGTATCAAAGAGAAGGCATTGGCCGCCCATCGATTTGGTATCCAGACGATTATTTTGCCCCGGCGAAATGAAAACGATCTGGATGATATCCCGGAGGAGGTGAGAGACGCTATTCAGTTTAAGTTAGTTGAGCATGTAGAACAGGTATTGGAGGAGGCTCTGTGCGCGCCGGAGTAGCTCGTTGTTATGGGGGCAGGGGGCATAACCGGCTCAGACAGGGAATTTTTACAAATGAGCAGCTTCACTGCACGCGAACAGGAGAATAACCTATGGCGAAAATCATGATAGTAGATGATGATCGGACAACGGTTGATCTGTTAAAAACCTTGCTCGAACTTGACGGCTTTGAGGTTTTCGCCGTACCCGATGGCGAGATTGCTTTCCAGCGAGCACAGGAATTAGGGCCTGATATATTTTTAGTCGATTATCATCTGTCGGATTTTGAAGGCACTGAGTTTGTGAAACAACTCCGGGCTGATAGTGTGTTTGCCAGCACACCAGTGATCATGACTTCTGGTTTGAACCGGGAAGATGAGGCGAATGCCTCCGGTGCAAACAGCTTTTTGATTAAACCGTTTGATCCGGGTGATCTGGTAGATCTCATTGGTCAATTGTTGGGAACGGGATAGATTTTTGAAAAGGAGATGAGAGTGATTTGTGAGCGCAAAAGGACGTAAATCTTCAGGTATGCACTGGTACCGGATGGACCTGCATTTGCATACACCGGCTTCATCCGATTACCAACAGCAGGATGTAACTTATTTAGATATATTACAGCAAGCCGAGCGACGTGGTCTGGACATTATTGCTTTTACCGACCACAACACGGTACGAGGTTACCGTGAGATGATTGAGGAAATTGAACGGTTGGAGTGGCTTGCCAACCTGGACCGTATTAATCCTGAGGAACGCTTCCGGCTTGACGAGTACCGCCGCCTATATGAAAAAATATTAGTACTACCCGGTTTTGAATTCACTGCCACTTTTGGTTTTCATATTCTAGGGGTCTTTTCGCCGGAGGTCGAAGTTCGGCATCTTGAACATTTGTTGCTGGATTTGAATATCCCTTCTGATGTGTTGGATGTGGGAGAAACTCAGGTAGGTGCTTCAGCGGATGTATTGACCGCTTATGCCGCCATCCGCCGGGCCGGGGGGCTTGTGATTGCCGCCCATGCCAATTCCAATCATGGCGTAGCGATGCGCGGCCTTACTTTTGGTGGGCAAACCCGGATCGCTTATACCCAGGACTCCAACCTCCACGCGTTGGAGGTTACCGACCTTGACCGGCGTGGACGCCGCAGCACGATGAATTTCTTTGATGGCTCCAAACCCGAATACCCCCGCCCGATGCGGTGTATTCAGGGGTCGGACGCGCACCGGCTGGAACGTGACAACCGGAATGGAAAAAGTCTTGGTGTCGGTGGACGGATAACGGAAGTCTTGTTGCCTGAGTTGAGTTTTAATGCCATGTACGAGGTGTTTAGCGGCAACGACTTCGCCCGGACCCGTCCCTACCGGGGAAGTACTACCCCATATGATCATGTATTGGCAGCCCGCCAGGAAGGTTCGTCTATCGTACAGGCTTTCCATGAGAGCATGTCCAGGCGAGGCGGGCGGTTATACGATGTCATTGCCGATATCTGCGGCTTTGCCAATACCAACGGTGGAACCCTGTATGTCGGGGTATCGGAGGATCCCAAGGTTAAACCGGTTGGAGTCAAGTCCATCAACCAGGATGTCGATCAGCTCAAGCGCGAGATCGAGCGTAAGATTACACCGCCGATAAACGCATCAGTTGACGTGATCCAGACCGAGGGTGTCCCGGTGATCCGGGTGCAGGTTCCACTGGGTGAAGAACCTCCCTATGCCATAGACGACAACAAAATCTATGTGAGGGATGACAACGAAACCAGTCTGGCCGTGCGGGATGAGATCGTTCAAATGGTGCTGCGCAGCCACCGGGGTGTTCAGCCTGCACCGGTCGAACCGGCTCCTGATGGCACACTGCCGGAGCATCATGAAGAAGAGGCCGAACCGCAGGGGATACGCCCACCTCATACCGGTGTTGAGGTGATCGCCACTGAGAAGCGTAATGATACCTTCTACCATCATGTACGAGACTTGCGAAACGGCAATGTGGTACGCAATGTGACCCGAAAATCGGCCCGGAAGTTGTGGCATTATGCCATTCTCCAGGTGGAAGAAAAAGCCGTCAATCTCAAGAAGGTCAAGTGGCAGGGTGATGTCGCGCTGATCCAGAGCTACACCCGTGCCGGAAAGAAACGTTACGATCTGGCCCAACGCGGCAATGGCAAGACTCGCATTTACTACGGTGTCACCGAGGATGGGGTGCAGGACAGTATCCATCACAGTGCGTGGCGCGATTTGCTAGGGATTACGGACGAGGATTGATCATGATGCAGGTTGGCATTCTAACCGTCAGTGACCGGGCTTATACCAAAAAATATGACGACCAATCCGGCCCGATCATCCAGTCGATGATCGAGGACCGGCTGGGTTGGAAGGTCGCTCAAACCGGCATTGTCCCGGACGAGCGTGAGTATATCAAAAGCGAACTGATCCGGTGGGTTGACGACCTGCATTTGAATTTGATTCTAACCACCGGGGGGACGGGTTTTTCCCCACGAGATATCACGCCGGAAGCTACCCGCGATATCATCGAGCGGGAAGCCCCCGGCCTGGCTGAAGCCATGCGTGCTGAAAGTATAAAGATCACACCCCATGCGATGCTGTCGCGTGGGGTGTGCGGACTTCGTGGTCAGGCGTTGATTATCAATCTGCCGGGCAGCCCGAAGGCCGTCTCAGAAAACATGGATGTACTGATCCCGGTTTTACCCCATGCCCTTGATTTGCTGACCGGATCGCCGAATGCAGAGAGTGGTCACACAAAGGCGTGACCGCAAATTAACGTTGTGTTTCCTTGCTTACCCCTGCTGTTTTCCTACCCGAAACTAACTCCATAGGGTAACATTCTTCCCTATGGCATCGAAGATTACTCGTAAATTCAATTGGAGACTGATTGCGCGGTTGGCCCTGTTGGTGTTAACCGCCCTGGCTGTTCGCTTTCTGATCTTCCAGGTTCGCCTTCGGGCTGAGCCGGATTATCGCCCCTTGCTGTTTGACAATGTAATGCGGGGTGGCGATCAAGCGGTCTATATCACCAATGCCCGGTTGTTGTTGAAAGGTGAATGGCCGACCAAAAACTTCTTTTACCAACCGGGAAATTCATTCTGGCTGGGACTATGGTTGGGTTTGCTCAATGACAGCCTGTTAGCCGTGCAAATTGTGACGATGATTCTCGGTTCATTAAGCACGCTGCTGGTGTTTATCAGCGGGAAATTGGCGCTGGAATCCACGCGGGGCGGATTGGTGGCAGCCGTGTTGTATGTGCTGTATCCGATCACGGCTTTCTACGATACCACGCTGTTGATCGCCCCGGCGGCGACACTCTTTACCTTTGCCGGTTTAACCACGCTGCTGTTAATGGCCCACCATAAAAGTATAGGGTGGGCGATAGTTTCGGGGTTGATCATTGGCGCGGCTGCCATGTTCCGTTCGACGCTGGTAGTGCTTTTGCCGGTTGGTTGGGTGGCAGCATGGGCTGCTTCAACGACCTGGAAGCGCCGGATCATGCTGGCGGCAGTCGTGACGCTGGTTGGTGTAGCTGCTATGGCCCCGGCCTCCTGGTGGAACACTACCCGGTATGGAAAGCTTACCTTTTCCTCGTCAACCGGCGGCGATATTGCCATGTATCGGGGCAATAATCGTGATGCAGATGGGACGTGTGAGAACAGTCAGGCTTATTATGCTGTCGATATCGCTTTGCAGGATTGGGAAATCGCCACTCAGCACGATATCAAAGCGGAACCGTTGCATACTGCTGAATTGTATCTCCGTAAGTTTGGCCTGATGTGGGTTAATTTTGATATC
>JBNKDD010000269.1:4029-7868 GCA_050288085.1 Anaerolineae bacterium | reverse complement strand
GAATTTTGCATCCCCCAGTTCATCGAGCAAGGCTGATAAACTGACTCGGCCATTGTCATCAGCAGGCAGTGTCCATACAGTCCCTCCGGCGGCTTCAAGTTCAGCGCGGCGATGTTGATCGGCCTGCTCCGTTGTGGCGATGATCGGGTGACAGGGATTTTTCAACAGCCTGGCAGCAGGTGGTGTCCTTAACCAGCTGTCGATGATCACCGGTTGGGGATCATCCCCTGGAACCAGACGAGCAGTCAGCCGGGGATTATCAGCTAACACCGTCCCCACGCCAACCAGGATCGCATCATGGGCAGCCCGCAGCTGGTGGGTGATCCACTTGGACGGTTCGCCACTGACCGGCGACGGCTGGCCCTGGTTAAGCGTCAGGCAGCCGTCGAGACTCTGCGCATAACTGACCGTGACCAGCGGGCGGCCCGTTTGAAGCCGGTGTTCCGCTGCCCCATGAGGCAGGTAATCCTCAGTGACCGTTACCATTGGCATGTGCGGCCCCATTTGACTTCTCAAGCAGCGGCGAGAGATTCAGCATATGATCCATTCGATGGGCTTTAGTCAGCAGGTAATGGGTATTTTCCGGGTGGGCATGCGGCTGCAAGGGAATTCGCTCTGCCACACCGATTCCCAGCCGGGTCAATGCCTGGATTTTTTCCGGGTTGTTGGTCATCAGGCGGACATTGTTGATGCCCAGGTCGCGTAGAATCTGGGCACCAACCGAGTAATCGCGCTCATCGGGTTCGTGGCCAAGTACAACATTAGCATCGACCGTATCGTAGCCATCATCCTGTAAGTTGTAAGCACGCAGCTTATCCAGCAGGCCTATACCGCGCCCTTCCTGCCGCAAGTAGAGGATAGCCCCGACACCCTCCTCGGCAACACGCTGCATGGCGAGATCAAGCTGATCGCCACAGTCACAGCGCAGTGATCCGATCACGTCACCGGTAAAGCATTCCGAATGCAGCCTGACCAGGGGAGCGGCGGCCTTGCTTGGATCGCCCATCACCAACGCAAGATGCTCTTTGCTATCCTGGTTACTGGTATACAGCACCAGGCCAAAATCGCCATAAGCGGTCGGGATGCGGGTTTTCACCTTCCGCTCGACCGTCACATTATTTTGATTATCTTTCATACTTCGACCACTCCACTCCAGCCCACCATAATCCAATCAGACCAAAAATAATATCCCGCAGTCGGATTAACAGGCTGGTTGTTAATCCGGCGGCAGGTTCCAATCCCAACGCGCCGAAGGCCAATACCTGGCTGGCCTCCAAAGCGCCCAATCCACTGGGCAGTGGAGCCAGAAACGCGATACGAGTCACCAACAAAAGGATGATCAAACGTAAAGGTGTCAGTTCCACGCCGATGAAATACAGCACCAATCCGTACTCGCCGATAATGGCTGCCCAGCTCAACAACGAGACGACCACCGCCACCAGCACCCTGCCCGGTTTTTCCCGGAAGACAGCTGCGGCCTTCTGTTCGCTCTCCTGCGTGGCCTCAAGCACCTGCCGGAACACCGGCCTGTCGCTGATCCGCTCCGGGAACCGGTTCAACAGCCAACTTAACGGCTGGCGGCCTCTGACCAACTGCACGATATAGACCAGCGGCAGCAGGGTCAATCCGCTAAACAACGCCACCGACACCGGGTTGGTCAGGTTTCCGAGCAGTTGGCTTTGCAAAGCAACGATCACCCCGGCCATCAAGATCGACAGGTTGATGGCAATCTCGATCAGCCGGTCAACGCCAATCGATGTTGTGGCCGTCACCAGCGGAACCCGGTGATGTTTTCTCAGCAGCAGGACTTGCAGCGGTTCTCCACCAACCTGCGGCCCCGGTGTGAAATAGCTGATACTAAAACCGGCCAGCCGGTGCAGGGACAGCAGCACATAAGGAACGCGATGCCCCATCGTGTCCAGCAGAATCCACCAGCGGGCACTGAAGGCAAGCATCATCAGGGCATTGATCCCCAGCAGCAGCGCGATCTGTGCCGCCGTCAACCGGCGGAGCGCCTGCCAGGTATCGGCCAGCGGAACCTGAGTAACAGTCCATCCGACCAGGACTAAAACCACGATCCACAAGAGCACCTGTAACCAGAGGCGTTGACGTTTGTCTTCGGATTTTAGTTTGGATTCCTCTACGCTCAACGGATACCCTTGAATTGCTGCCTATAAAACACGTACAATTAACTATAGCGATTTTTATGATATGTTTCATCAAAATTATCTGAATACTAACCGATATGCCTTTAAGTAATTCCTTTACCCGTTACCTATCCGCGAAAAAATCTGTTGATGACCGGTCACTGAACCGGCATGTCTGGGATTCGCTGGCCGGTCAACTGGCCCAACGAGCATCACCGCTGCATGTACTGGAAGTCGGAGCCGGGATCGGAACCATGATCGCCCGCGCGCTTGAGCGAGGATTGTTCCAGTCAGAGGTCTATTACACGGCGGTCGATGAACAGGCGGCGAACATAACCGAAGCCTGTCGATATCTCGCCTCGTGGGCTGACAATCAGCCGGGTATTGAGATCACGGAGAGCGCAGCCGCAAGCCTGGATTTTAACGACACCATCCACACCGAATTCCACACTGCCGATGCATTTTCCTTTATCGAGAGCAAAGAAGCATCATATGACCTGCTGATCGCCAATGCTTTCATCGACCTGGTTGACATCCTAAGCGCCCTACCCCGATTGTTCTCGGTGCTCAAACCGGGAGGGCTGTTTTACTTCACGATCACCTTTGACGGTGTCACTGCCTTTGAACCACAGATCAACAGCGAACTGGATTCTCAAATTGAGGCGCTTTATCATGCCGATATGGAGAAACGCCGCTGGGAAAATCTACCCACCGGAGGCAGCCAGGCCGGGCGGCGGCTGCTGCGTCACCTGTTTGAATCGAAGACGGAGGTGCTGGCCGTTGGCCCATCCGACTGGATCGTCACGCCGACGGCTGGCGGCTACCCTGCCGATGAAGCGGCATTTCTACATTTCATCGTCGATACGATTGAGGGCGCACTCAAGGCTCACCCTGACTTATCCGCCGGTCAATTTGCAGCCTGGGTCGAGATGCGCCACCGGCAGATCGACGAAGGGAAGCTGATTTATATCGCACACCAACTCGATGTATTAGGCAGGATTCAAAATCATTTGTCTGGCCCAACTCAAAGATAATTCCTCGCTGATCGCAAGATAATCCATCATTTGGCAAATTAGCCCATTGGCAAGCACTGCCGAACCTCTCATAATGATCATTAGATGAGCCTAAGGAGTCAGCATGAATTCGCGAGAACGAGTTGCCTGTGCGCTTAACCATCAAGAGCCAGATCGTATCCCCCTGGATATTGGGGCCGGTTTTCAAACAGGTATACATGTCAGCATTGTCTATGCCTTACGCCAGGCACTGGGGTTAGATAGTCCTGGTACACCCGTAAAGGTTATAGAACCCTATCAGATGCTGGGCGAAATCAAGACGGATTTACTGGACTATTTCGAAGCAGACTTCGTCGGCGTGAACCCACCCAGTACCATGTTTGGCTTCAAGAACGAGAACTGGAAGCCCTGGACAACCTTCGATGGCACGCCGGTATTAGTGTCTGAACATTTCAACACCGAACTTGAATCCAGCGGCGAATTGCTTATGTACCCGGAAGGGGATAAGTCGGTTCCACCCAGTGGCCGGATGCCAGCCGGTGGCTACTATTTCGACTCCATCATCCGCCAGGAACCGATCATCGAGGCCGGACTCAACGTTGAAGACAACCTGGAAGAGTTCGGCCTCATCTCCGATGATGATCTGGCCTTCTTCGGGCGGGAAGTCAACCGCTTACAT
>JBNKDD010000269.1:0-4019 GCA_050288085.1 Anaerolineae bacterium | reverse complement strand
CCGGGGAATCTATGCTAATTTTGGGGGAACAGCCATCGGTGATATCGCACTCGTTCCGGCCCCCTGGCTGAAGCATCCCAAAGGTATCCGCGATATCACGGAATGGTACATCAGCACGCTCAAGCGTCGCGATTATGTTTATAAAATCTTCGAGCGCCAGACGGAGATATCTTTACAAAATTTGAAACGCGTTTTTGAGGTTGTGGGCAACAAAGTGCAGGTCGTATTTCTGACCGGTACGGATTTCGGGGCGCAGGATCGACCGTTCATGTCGGTTAAGACCTACCAGGACTTGTTCAAGCCGTTCCACAAAATGTTGAATGACTGGGTACACGCTAACACAAACTGGAAGACCTTCATCCATACCGATGGGGCGATCTTGCCCCTGATCCCGGAATTCGTCGATGCGGGGTTTGATATCCTGAATCCGCTTCAGTGGACGGCCAAAGATATGGATGCCCGGCAGATTAAAGAGCAGTTCGGCCAACAGCTTGTTTTCTGGGGTGGAACCGTCGATTCCCAGCAGACCTTCCCCTTCGGAAAACCGGAACAGGTCACAGCGGAAGTTGTTGCACGCATCAAAGATCTGGCTCCAGGTGGCGGATTTATATTCAACTCGATGCATAACATCCAACCCGGCACACCGGTCGAAAACCTGATAGCCTTCTATGAAGGCTATAACCAGCATTGTCAATATCCCATTTCTTGAGTTGGTAAAGCATTTTCATGTTCTCTTGGTTTTCGTCCTACCTATCCCAAGAGATAGGTACATCTTCTTCGAGTTGCCTTTACTCTATTAATATGGCAACAGGAACCAGATGTTTTGAGGACTGCTCATCACATTGAGAGTTGTAGTGGTACCCCCTTTGTCCTGCATTAACCACAGCACCCAACGAGAATGACAGTGAGGGTCGAGGCATGAAGCCGAGAGAACGCGTCCAGATGGCGCTTAACCATGAAGTACCTGATCGCTGCCCGATGCAAGCCAGCTTTACCCCTGAGTTTGCCGTCCGCCTGCGGGCCGATATGGAGATTCAAGGTAAGAACGTACACAATCCCCATGGCGGTGGCAATACCTATCTATTGGAGAGAACGCTTGGCGAGGATATGCTGCTCACATCTGTTGGGTGGGCGAATTCCTATTACCAGGATACCAAGCCTTATACGGATGAATGGGGCATCGGCTGGGATATCCAGGCTTATCAGACCCCTTTCGGGACGGGGCATTACACCGAGATCGCCGGGCATCCCCTGGCTGATGATGCGGCTATAGAATCGTACCAACCCCCGGACCCCAATCGCCCGGAGTTATACCAGGATTCAGAAACGATGATCCAGGCTTTCAAAGATGAGTACTGGATCGTCGGCGTAACGGTCACGACTATCTTTGAGACGGCCTGGGCACTTCGCGGACTCACCCAGATGCTGATGGACCTGGCGATCAAGCCTGACCTGGCAAACCGCATCCTCGATATTCCTTACCATTATCACCTCACTGCCGCTAAACGATTAGTTGAATTGGGCGTAGACATGGTCTGGACCGGCGATGACGTGGGATCACAGCACCGGATGCTGATCTCGCCGGAGATGTGGCGACAATACTTCAAACCCCGGATGGCAAACTTTATTGCCGAACTTAAGGGGATCAACCCTGAAGTCAAGGTGGCTTATCACTCAGATGGGAATATCATCCCGATTATCCCCGACCTGATCGACATTGGCCTTGATGTCCTGAACCCGATCCAACCGGGCAGCATGGACCCGGCAGAGCTAAAAGAGGCATTTGGTGATCGGCTCTGCTTCTGGGGATCGATAGATGTTCAGAGCACGCTGCCTTTTGGCTCATCTGAGGATGTCAAAAACGAGGTGCTTCAGCGTTTAGAAACGCTGGGCAAAGGCGGCGGGTTGGTGCTGTCTCCTACCCATCATGTGCAGTTGGATACCCCTCTCGAAAACTTCTGGGCAATGATCAATACCATCGTCAATACACCGTATTCTTCTCTTTAGATAGGAGTGCATCATGGCTGACCACATAGAAAGAATCTCTCAAGCCATATTAAATGGAGATCAGGACGAGGCCGCCGAAGTGGCGAAGGCCGCACTTAAAGATGGTGCGGATGCAGGGGCCTTATTAAATGAGGGATTGATCCCTGCGATGGATGAAGTCGGCAGGCTCTTTGAAGCCGGTGAGTACTTCGTGCCGGAGATGCTGATCGCGGCCAGGGCCATGCAAGCCGCGTTGGATATTTTGCGGCCTCAACTGGTTGAGGCGGACGTTCAGCCGCTCGGCACGATGGTGGTTGGTACGGTACAGGGTGACTTACACGATATCGGCAAGAACCTGGTCGCTATGATGGTTGAAGGGGCCGGTTTTGAGATCGTTGATCTCGGTACTGATGTTGCCCCTGAAGCGTTTGTCGAGGCTGTTCGTGAGAACAATGCTACCCTGGTTGGGCTGTCCGCTTTATTGACAACCACCCTGCCCAACATGCAGAACACCATTAACGCCATTGAAGAAGCTGGCCTGCGTGACCGGGTAAAGATCATGATCGGCGGTGCGCCGACCACCCCCGAATATGCCCAGCAAATCGGTGCAGACGGTCATGCCGCCGATGCCAGCCGGGCGGCTGCACTGGCAAAGACGCTCACAGCATAGCATCTGAGAGAAACTTGATTATGCCAGACAAACAGGAATTCTGGACGCTTGAACTTGAGGGGATGCCTCAGTTTGATGAGGCCATGCAGCGCATCTATGCATGGTATGAGAATGAGATCATTGATCGCCCGCCGGTTCGTTTCCAGGCCCACAATGCCACATTAGAGGCCGCCGAGGAAGAAGTTACCAGGCTCTCCAAAGAACAGAAGAAAACATGGTGGTTTGATGTCGAGCGGCAGGTTGATTTATACATCCGGTCGATTGAAGGGAAGCGATTTCACGGTGAAACCTTCCCCATCTTTGCACCGAACCTGGGGCCGGAGGTGTATTCAGCCTTCTATGGCTCGGAACTGGTCTATGGGGATGTGACATCCTGGTCGATCCCGTTGGTGAAAGAGTGGGACGATATCGAAAAGCTCCAGCTTGATATGGAAAACGAGTACTTCACAAAGCTGGAGGAACTGACCCTGCACGCTCTTGAACGCTGTGAGGGTAAATTTATGGTCGGGTATACCGACCTGCATCCGGGGTTGGACTGCGTGGCGGCCTGGCGCGATCCGCAGCAGTTATGCATCGACATGATCAAGAACCCGGATAAGGTTAAGCAGTTGTCGGAACTGGCCGTCGCCGATTTCCACCAGATATTCGATCATTTCGACGCGATGCTCAAAGCTCATAATCAATTGTCTGCGTGCTGGATGGGTATCCCGTCGTTTGGGAAAATGCATGTCCCCAGCGATGACTTTATTACGCTGATCTCCCCTGCTTTCTACCAGGAATTTGGCTTACCGATTCTTGAAGAAGAAGTAAAAGGCATGACTCACAACATTTATCATGTCGATGGCAAGGGCGTCGCCCGCCATATCGATGCGATCCTGAGCGTGCCGGAGGTTCATGCCATACAGTGGGTTCAGGGCGTGGGCGATGACTATCCGATTATGCAGTGGCTGCCGTTTATTAAGAAGCTGCAAGCAGAGAAAATGCCGGTGATTGTCGACCTGGACAAAGAAGACCTTGACGATTTTATGCAAGCTACCGATCCCGAAGGATTGTTTTTGTGGATTGCTTCTGAAACTGAAGACGAAGAACTGGAAATCCTGAAACGAGTTTCAAAATGGGCATAACGAATGCCCAGATAAAAAAGCATTCTAGCAGGAGGTGTGAATGGATTAAGTTCGGAGCCAGGTGGTTAAGGAGTAAATAGCTAAAGCTATTTACTATACAGTTGGGCCATTTAAAGATTTATGCCTGACCCAACTTAAACGGATAAACATCAAATTCAAGAAGAGTCCGTGCAGAACCTTAACCATAAAGAAAATAACTTGTAATCGGAGGAGTACAAAATAATGAATAAGAAACTGTT
>JBNKDD010000268.1:0-7938 GCA_050288085.1 Anaerolineae bacterium | reverse complement strand
GGCGCTCACGTCGAACGCTTGGCAATGTCAGGGACGGGCCTTTCCCGGCTGCTGGAAATCCAGCCGCACCGCTACGCTTTCGTATCCTGCAATAACTGCGGCTACACCGAGGTGTTCAATCTGAACACCCTCGAAGGCAAGGACAACCTGGGCACCTTCCTTGATATCCTGTTCATGGACTAGTACAGCGTTTCATCCCTCTTTTTCTACGAATAGTCCTGTCCATCAAAACAACCCGGTTGTAGGGGCGACTGGTCAGTCGCCCCTTTTTCATCCCCCTCCCCTCTTGACTCCTGACCCTAAAACCCGGCATACTGACTCTATACAGACCAGGCACTTGGGGAGCATATATTGGGATTTTGACCACCCATTGGATCACCATCTATTTACACCGATCACAACCCTATACCAAAGACTTGATTATTTTCCATTACTTCCTTTTTCAAGGTTGATGCCATGCGTTCTACAAAAACCATGTGGAGTATTGTTTTACTTTTCCTGGCGCTTGGGTTCGTATCCTGCAAGGCCGTATCGGAAGAACGTCCTCCAATAACGACAGACAACGCAGCCCAACTAGAATCCTTTGCAACCCTCCCAGGAAAAAATGATAGCCAGGTAAATGCTTTAGCCTTCAACCCCGAAGGCACCCTGCTGGCTGTTGGCAAGGGTGGCTATGACGATTCACATACCACTAATAACATCATCGAGTTGTGGGACGTTGAAAATCTCGAATTGAAGGCAACCCTGCCGGGACACATCCTGCCGGTCACCGATGTCGAATTCAGTCCCGACGGCACCTTGTTGGCCTCAGGAGCCGGTCATCCTGACGGCGGCGCAGATGATGACGCAGTGCGTCTATGGGATGTCGAAACTGCCGAAGAACTGATGATCTTGCCAGGAATCACAAGCTCGGCAAAGAGTCTTGCTTTTAGCCCGGATGGCACATTTCTTGCATATAACCAGGCTGGGGTGAATTTATGGGATATTCAAGCTGAATCCATCGACAGGGTATTGGATATTGAGGGTTGGTTTCCGAAAGATGTTATCTTCAGCCCGGATGGTTCGCTTCTCGCGGCTACTGTCTTTGATCGACCTGGGCCGATTATCACACAAATATGGGACACAAGAACATATCAGGAGGTAGTTACCCTCGACACCCCTATAGTATCAAACCTTGCATTTAATCCTGACGGCGATTTACTCGTCACTGCCAGTGTGAGATATGGCCTGGAAAATATACTTGTCCAATGTTGGGACACTCAGACTTATACTGAGATGAACTCTTTTGAGGTTGAAGGTCAACATGTACCTGATGTCGTATTTAATCCAGATAGCACCATTTTAGCAATTGTGACCTCCGAGAGATACTTTTCACCAGGAAGTTTACACTTGTGGAACACTGAGACATGGGAAGAACTGACCATACTTGGCCTTCAAGAAACAATGGCGGCAGCCTTCAGTCCTGGTGGCACAATACTTGCTTCCGGGAATATCAATGGTTCGGTAAAACTTTGGGGAGTCACCCCCTGACTATCTCACCGCAGTCTGCTTATTCAACCCGGCAGGAGCATAGGTTTAATGAGATATCACACATTATTTCGGGCTATGGCCGTGTCGGTAATCTCCAGCATATTAGTGAGTTGCCAGCGAGATACATGTCAGACGGCATTAGAACCAGGTGCTACACCAGAGTTCAGTATTTCGTATGAGGAAAATCTAGTTCAGAAAGCCCTATTCAGTCTACCGGATGATTGTGAAGGGAAGTGCTTCTGGAATATTCCTTTGGAGGAAACCTCTTTTGAAGAGTTTAGACAGTTTTTGATTGATGTGTTTCCTGTTACTCTCGAAATGTATGCCCAGGACTCTACCTTGCCCCTAAAAGGGCTTTATACAAGCGGATTGAGCATTGGCTCAAGCTCACTAAGCGGTTTTCGAGAGGGTGAAAGTGGAATAGGTTATATTGATGTTCGTGTTCGTGCATCTGAAGCTGTAAATATATATCAGCTTGAGGCTGTATCCCCTGCCGGGATCATCACATATTTTGATATTCCCGATAACGTTTACATAAATGTTGCGCCAGATAAAACCGTTTTCTCAATTTCTTTCCTGTACGAAGAAGAAGCATTCCTGTATGTAATATGGGGCCCAGTTCAGGAAAACAAACTATGTTTAGGGCTTGGTGACATAGATGCTTTTACGTCATATCGCTTTCTGGATAGTGCCCTCGCCATTGAGTACATCGATTTTCAGACACCCAGTCTTCCTTCCAAGCCACTTACCGATTATATTCAAGAGAACCTAGAGGATTTGCCCGCCCTGGCTGAGCAGAAATCGTTTTGCCTGACATTGAAGTAGCTAAGACTCCCTTAGGAGTTACCCATCAGAGGCATGTACAGGTGACATTATCACCAAGAGTGGAACGGATGTAGCTGTAATGGGAAGTCTGAAACCCAACTGAGAATCATAAAGTTGTTCTAACCCCACACTATTTATCTGGCTCCGGCACAGCTTCTTCTTCATCCAGATTGACCCCAACCAGATGCTCCGGCCTGCACAAAATCGAATCCTGGGGATCATGCTGTAGGTGACGCTGCCGCGCATTGTCCCGGCTGTTGGTCGCGTAACAATAGCGGCAGCCAAACAGGCAGGTGTCATACATCCCGATGTCGGTCGAAGCCACGCAGCCGCATAATTTGCGGGTGGGCCGGTCAGGAAGCCCCAATTCCGAGTCACCGGTCAGCTTGCGCAGCACGTCGATATCCACACACCGTCCTCGCACCAATTCCGGAACCGCCTGATAATCTTCCTCACAGCACGTTTGAAGCTGCATATCCTGCATATAAGCAATATCCAGCATCTGTTTCACCAGACTGTAACGCGCTTCATCTTCCAGGGTATAGACATTCACATTGTTTATCGCGGATAGATTCCGGCTGGTTTTCCCGTACATATCCAGGAACGAGTAAATGCACCGGTTGGTGTACCCCTTCAGCCGTTGGGCAATCGTCTGAAAGCGCTGCAAGTGATATTCCGGTGGGGTGACATCGCTGATCACAATCGGATCGTAGCGCCAGAATACCCGGTCAGGGCCCACCCGTTTGGACAATTCCTGAAAGGTTCGCAGCGCCGTGTCAAGGCCGGGATTATGCGATTCAAGCGGGCGTGAATATCCCAGTACAGTCACCATAAAATAGTAGCGATAGCCTCGCTCGTTGAGTTCGTCGAGATGCGGCAGCATTGGCGCGGCATTCCGAGTCCAGAAGGCGATAGCGATCACATCTTCCGGTTTGAGCGACATCTTAAAAACCTGCGACGTGTAGGGATTCATCCAATGACAATACCCGCCCCGAATCCGGTTCATGAACCATTCAGAGTAAAAAGCAGGGATATCCGTCCGGCGGCTGGCACTGATCACACGCATCTTTTGCTCCTCGTCCAATTAGCACAGTTGTTCAATTTAGAAGCAATTATACGTTATCTTTGCATCCAACACAAACACATGTTCTATCCGTACACTCCTGGCAGACAGTGGACTTTAGCCCGTTGTTAAGCGGAGGAAGGTTAGAATTTTCCAACCCATGTGATCAGATGATCACTTGACAAGCCCTTGCTCTTTGTTTATCATTAGAACATACGTTTCATCGCAAACGTTAGCATAGATGCAGCTTTTTACATCTATGCAAAGGAACATGGTAGGCCATGTTCCCAAAATTTACCGCAGATATGCTATGGTTAGTTGCGTCCGGGAGCGGCCAAAGGGTTGCTGACGTGGAGAGTCGTGACCCTCGTTCTCATCACAATTACCCTCATGTCTGCGCCCACTACCGGGAACTGGGCTGTCGTGGAGAGACGTTCAGGAAACGGCAGTAGGCAGAAAGGATTGATTAACGCACAAGCTGGGCTTCTGTATTGTTGGTATAAGTGTGATCGCCGCAAGATTGCGGTGAAAAACCCACCGCCCCAAAATGCCCTTCTCCCGAAGATCATTTGCAATGCTGATTGAAGAGAGGCCAGGGCGGGAAGGGTTTTCGCCAGCAGCGGCGTTTTAAACCAAAAAGACCATCCCTCACACGGTGGATGGCCTTTTAAGAGGATAGCCATCTCTCTGCGGATGAACCTCTTACCAGTTTGTGCCGCGGTTACCCACCGCCTCGCAGGGTCAACTGAATAAGATCGCCATCATTCAACTAACACTATCAGGGGGTAAGCGGAGGCTCCTCGATGTGACCGAGGAACAACATCCCCGCAATCTGACGCATTGACCCGGTTTCAACATCGATCTGCCAGGTATCGTAGACAGCCGGTTCACGGGTGGTTAGCAGTTTCGTACCACTACCACCGGCCCAACCCAACGGACGATGTTTATCCTCACCCAGATCGACGACTAAGCGTTGTTCACTCGTCTTAAGGCTGGACCAGACCAGCAGATATTTCTCCAGGCCAGGCGCACCATACGCCTCAATAATAACGATATCGCCGACCGGCGTAAAATATGGATATCCGATTTCATAGGCCGCCCCGGTAGGAATATCATATGGCCCAAATTGAGCGGTTACAATGCTGTTGCTCAGGTTAGTCACAACCACCGGATATTCAAAAGATGAATTCCGGGTACGGATCAGGGAAGTACCATCTGGCGAGATATGCGCATCACATACAGTAGCCCCGCCGCAAGCCGGTTCACCAACTAACGGCAGATCAATCCCGGTCGTAGTATCCAACTGCGAAATCGAATAACGGGCATTGAACAAGGTACTATCCGCAATCTCTGCCGGATGCCGGTTGATGAACACATAGTGCCCATCGTTAGTCAACCGGATCATCCCAATAGTTGTGCCTGCATGAATCGTACCTCTCCCTACCATCTGTGCATCATCACCCGTCCACCATGAGGTATTGATCGTGAATTGGCCGCTGACGTCCACATTCATCCATGCCAGATAGTGACCAGTAGCACTTGGTAAGAATTGGTAAAACGATGCACCAGGCTCTGGGGCCGCAAAAGTCAATTCCTCCACAGCGCCAGCAGTATTCACGCGGTATGGTTGGTGCGTATCGGGTGCCATGTAATAGACAAATTGTCCAGCCCGAACCGCGTAGCCATTATCGGTCCTGATTTCGATCTCTGTGACTTTCTGGCCCGTGACTGTATCGACCCAACGCAAAAGCTGTAGACCATCTGGCCCTGGAGCACCAAGATAGACATCAAACGAGCCTTCGATAGGTGGGGTATCCGCAGCAATCTCAACTGGCGTAACCGGCAGCGGGGTCACCTCTATCGGCTGATCAACGGTCTCACCATCCAGGGGCGTCGGCGAAGGAAGCGGAGTCAGGCTTGGCGTTGAAATCGGCTGCTGTTCAACCGGCGTTTCCGTCGGGATAATGGCCGGAGTTGAAGTGTTCTCAACCGTCGGCTCCAGTTCCTCAGCGACCTCTGCAACTGCTTCTTCCTTAGTTTCCTCCAGTGTTTCTTCAGACTGCTGCTGAAATGCACTGAGATTAGCGGGAAGTGCACAGGCAATCATTGCCAGTGCCAGGCCGATAAGTAGGATATAACGTTCCGATTGTCTCATCAGTTCTCCCTATAGGCTCTAAGGGCAGATACCAGCATCGGAAGGACTTCGCCGGATGGCCCTTGCAAGAAAATGTCAGCAATTCGTGTGATCAGGCTTTCAGCTGGGTTGACTTCGATCACGGTGGCACCTGACTGACAGGCTATATCGGGCAGACGGGCAGCGGGATGTACAATTCCGGTAGTACCAACGACGAGCATTACATCACAGGTCGAAGCAACATTAAAAGCACGCTGCAAGTTGCCCTCATTGAGGGTTTCACCAAACCAGACTACATCAGGTCGGACTTTATGCCGGTGGCAATGAGGACATAGTGGGGCATGATCCGAGGTGTAATCTAGAGTATCCAAATCGACGATGGTTGGATTGCCCTGGCAGTTACCGAAACATTTATGACGGCGGATGTTGCCATGTAGTTCTATAACATTAGTGCTTCCGGATTCGGCGTGAAAACCATCTATGTTCTGGGTCAGGACAATGACCTGATCAACCAGGGTTTCGAGTTCGGTGATGGCATGGTGACCGGGGTTGGGGGCGGATGACTTGACCAGGCCGAGGCGATACATATACCACGACCAGACCAAGTCCGGGTTCTGGCGGAAAGCTGATGGCGTTGCGAGGACTTCCGGATTATACCTGGCCCAGAGGCCGGTTTGTGCTTCACGGAAGGTTGGGAGACCACTTTCTTTAGAGATCCCCGCCCCGCTTAAAACTGCAACAGTGTTTGCCTGATTGAGCGCCTCAGCCGCCCGTTTGATACTTGCTTCCAATCCCATAATGCCCGTATTTTACCCGGTGGTGAGAACTGCGCCAATGTGAGAGATTGGTAAGATGCTTATTCAGTTGACCCTGCGAGGTGGCGTAATTTGCCTGGATTGTACTCATCAGGGAACAGGGGACCCTGTGCAGGGATGGTCGAACCTGTTCAACTGCTGCTGATGCGATGCCCGCGCGGGGTTGGGGGTTAGGATGGTGTAGAGACACGGCAATGCCGTATCCAGGGCGAGATGTATCTCGCCCCTACAGACCTTTTGTTGGCATGAGACCAACCCAGCGGACGAGGCGACAGTAGGCCCACACTCGCAACAGCCAGGTGGGTGGTCAGATGCCGGACTACTTGCTTCGCAAGCAGTGATACGGGGCGACAGTAGGCCCACACCCGTCACGACACGACCGTGACCACACGACTGCGGCAGCGCAACAACAGCATGCCTGATAGATTAATAAAAATCCTTTCTGCGCAGAGCGACCATTGGTGGCGACAGTAGGCCCACACACCGTGGGTCGCAGGCGCATAACTTATCTTTAGATTCTATGTTCTATAGAACAATTGTAGCATGAAATATGGGTGTGTCAAGTGATCATCTGATCACACGGGTTGGGAAATTCTAACGAAAGAACCTCACCCCCGACCTTCGCTGATGATCAGCTTCGCTGATGATCAGCTTCGCTGATTCGGGAGAAGGGGAGTCAGGTTCGAGGATGACCAGCTTCAACCCTTACCAGATCAAGGTTTTCATTGGTGTGGGCCTTAAGTTAACACAAATGGGAGCACCTCCCCCCGGCCCGGAAGCCGGTCAAGCGGCCAAAAAGGACACAGCATGCCGTGTCCCTACGGATGGTCAGGTGGTTGTTCGATTTATTCCTCGTTATCTGATCGCAAGCGTTCCAGCAGAGAATCCCAGGCGGCGCGATAGGGGGCGGGGACATCCGAGGTGATGGTATCAGCAGCGCCCGCCCCTTCCCTGACCAGGCGGCTCAGTGCTTCGGCGAAACCCGCCGTGTCCGGGTCATTCGCGGTGCTGGCCTGTTTTGCCAGATCGTCCAAAGTCTCCAACCACGCTTCTTGCTGATCGACTGCCGAGATGAGAACAGCAGCAGTGTTGTTGAGCAACTGGTTGATCTGTTCATTGTTCAAGTTACGCCCCGACTGAAGCTGTGCTACAAAGGCATCCCAGGCATCACGATATACTTTCGGTACGGATGGTGTGATTGACTCTGTAGCACTATTCCCCTCCCTAATTAGGCGTATTAACGCGATGAAAAGACCTTCCTCATCAACATCTTCATTACTTCGAGCTTCTTTTACAGAACAGTCGAGTTTTCTCAGCCATTCTAACCTTCGTTCTAATGTAGTATCCAACACAACATTAGCAGTGGTGCTTAGGATTCGATTAACCTGTTCATTGCTTAAACGTCTCCATGACAATACTTGTGACAGAGTTACTCGATACTGATCAATATGCTGATTAGCTCCATCATACTTCAAGTTACTCTGCTCCATAATATTTAAAGCTTCCTCTAACCGGGCAACGGCTTCTTTCTTACGTTCGTTTGCTATCTGTAATTTCGCGATATTATAAAG
>JBNKDD010000267.1:0-7944 GCA_050288085.1 Anaerolineae bacterium | reverse complement strand
ATCAGGCGACTTGACACCCACCTCGCCTTTAAAGATAATAGAACAGATATTCCGGCGCGATTGAATTAGTTTTTATTGG
Organism: Anaerolineae bacterium; assembly: GCA_050288085.1. Classification (GTDB taxonomy): domain Bacteria; phylum Chloroflexota; class Anaerolineae; order Aggregatilineales; family UBA3940; genus JBNKDD01. The sequence continues at coordinate 7,865 of JBNKDD010000267.1, read as the reverse complement.
AGAACAGGATGACTTATGATGAGGGACTGGCCCACCGGGTGCGGGAGTTGGTCGGCGATATGGATGGTATGAAAGCCAAGACGATGTTCGGCGGGGTGGGCTATATCCTGAACGGGAATATGGCCGTTGGTATATCGGGCGATGACCTGATCGTCCGTGTCGGCCCGGAAAAGTACGACGAGGCGCTCGATAAACCGCACGTCAAACCCTTTGGGCCAACCGGGCGCACGATGACCGGCTGGGTGATGGTCGAGCCTGACGGTGTAAGTGAGGATGACGACTTAGAGAAATGGGTGCAGATCGGCGTAGACTTTGCCTCTAGCCTGCCACCCAAATAATAAACCTCAGTCCCACATCACATGAATGACTGTGTTATCGCCGCCTTTATCCTTGCGAATCTGGTCTTCATCATACGCAACGGTGAATCGAGACTCTTCGGGTAGGAAAAGCCGGGCCAGGCCGTAGAATATCCCATACATCAAATCGTCGGGATAATATATATCCAACACCATCTTAACGTGATTTTCCCCAACCGGTTCGGCGCTGATTGTCCCGGCATCCCCGTTCCGGTGGCGGCTGGGATATAACGCCTTGCCATATAACGCTAAAAACTCACCGAATGATAACTGCTGCAATTCTGGTGTTAGCTGACTGGCACCAGCCGCAGCCGTCCCGATACTGACCAGATCAAACATGGCTCCTGGCTGCTCGGCGATCTCGGTCAGTGTCGCCAGCACATCTTGCAAAGGATACCATTTATCTGGATCAATACCGGAGGCGAATCCGTACTTCTCCAGAATGGGTCTGAAATTTTCATGATTGATGCTTGCCATGAAAGCTTGTACCGAACGACCGATGGTCTCCGTTTCGGGGGGGCAGATTTTTCTGAGCATAACATTAATTTCCTTATAAATAACTAACTGTATACTCATCTTAACAAAAGAATCAAGTAACAAACTGAATATTTTATGAAAAAGGCGTAACAGAACTTTAACAGGCGGTGGATTATCGGGGCGGTCAACCGGGGTAGTCTTACTCGACCACCATATCAAAGAAGTGTGTCCAGATCAGCATATTGGCATCGACATCGCGGCTGGTCTTCCCGATCCAGCGTTCAGGGAGATACTGCCAGCCGCCGGGCCAGGTATGTCCACCACCCTCGATGATATATACCCCAACCGATGCATCCTGACTGCAACTGCCGTATAGCTCATAGCTCACGGTCATACCGTCCTCGTTGGTGTCTGGCAGATCGGTGATCGCCGGGGTCGGATCACAGCCGTTTAAATCCGCCCACAACTTAGCCGATTCACCGAGCGAGAGCACCTCGCCCCTGTTGTCCATCACCTGACCACCTTCGACCGGAACCAGTGGATCGTCCGTCCCGAAGATGAACAGCACCGGGATCGGGCGGGAAGGGTTGCATTGATCAGGTAGGTTTGCCGGGGTAGTCGCCGCGACCACTGCAATCCCGTCGATCTGCTCGGACAGATCACAGGCAAGCATCTGGGCGAAGAAACCGTACACCCCGTCAATGTTATAGGTGTCCGATAAGCTGTCGATCAAAGCCCGGATATAGGCCACATCATCAACCCCGGCCAGCGATGCCTTCGAGATACCGCGATAATCCGCCCAGGATTTTTCATAGCCAACCGGGTAAACCACGATCAGGTTCTTCTGATCGGCCAGTTCGTTGAGGCCGGTCAGTCGATCCATGTTGCGGCCATCCCCGCCGCCGCCATGTAAGGCCAGCAACAGCGGCACCGCCTGTGAACCATCATATGATTCCGGCACATGGATGAAGTAGCCGCGTTCCAGCCCATCGACCGTGATCGTTTCCAGCCCGCGATTGTGCCAGATTCCCCGCGCAATTATCAGGAAAAGACACAGGAAGATGACTGCCAGGAAGCCAATGAGCACTTTTGTACTGCGTTTCATGCAGATATCACAGATTAATCTGAAAAGTTATCATGACATTCACCGGCAAAGAGGTGCGATACGTCTTCCCAATTTCTCATATTAGGATTAGTTTCGAGCCACTCATCAAAATCTACACTTGAGATGATAAATACATAGGAAATCCGGCGAGGGTCATCAACATCACTCAAAAAACCAAGCTTCTCGTTTGAATATATTAGACGGGATGCGCCTAAAGAAAAGTTTTCCTCCGCCTTGGTTGGCTGTCCATATGCACCAATGACAGTTGATACACATAGATCAAGTGGTAAATTGATCTGTGTTACTATGCCTTTGCTAATAACTACAGTGACATAAGCCTTTTCATTATGATTATCTACTGCCTGATCATTATCAGGCATCCACTCAACAATCCCGGAAAGTGTACCGTACGCCCCAACTGCATTATTCACGTCTTGAATGTCAGCGTCGATCAAGATATTGAGAACCGTTCCATACTGTGTGACATCAGGTTCGATTCCCCACCAGCATGAGCGAGAACATTCCGGGGCTGACAATATCTCCTTGAGAGGGTGCAGAGAGCCAATTCGCCGTACGGCAAGAAGGGTGGCTACCCCCACTAATAATGCAAGCAGGGCAATACTGAAAAGCACATGATGCCTTACTCGAGTCACTGACAGTTCTTTCCCATTTTGAGCACTATTTAACCTGCTTGATCGCCTCGATTGCCTCCGCTGCGATCACCCGCACCGCCGGATCGGAATCGTACAGCGCATCAGATAGATAGGGGATGGCCTGCTGATCGCCGATCTGGCCCAGTGCCCAGACCACCGCCAGCCGCACCAGCGTGTGATCTTGATTCAGCGCTTCGACCAGTTCGGGCACGACATAAGGGTCACCCAGCCGACCGAGCGCCACCGCAGCCGCCGTCCGCGTGGCCCGGCTGCCGACCATCAACGCATGCAGCAGTTCCGACCGCGTGCCCGGCCCCGGATCGTGAACGGCGTAAAATGTCCAGTTCGCAGCCCGGATCAGCTTTTGTGCAGCTCGCCGGTCTTTGATCCGGCCCAACGCCCAGGCCGCCGACCGGCGCACCTCGTGATCCTTGTCGTGCAGCAGGCTGATTAAGGTGGGAACAGCCGCATCACCCAGTCGGACGAAAGCTTTAGCAGCCATCTCCTGCGACTCTTTCTTGCGCAGTAGATCAAGCGCCTCGGCAATCGTGCGTTCGGTGCTCAGGCGCGGCTCCATCCCGGAGGTGGGCGTCTTATCCCGTTGGCTAAGTGAAGGAGAATTGCGCGTCATGGGGCAACAGCAGGGGCGGGTCTGACACCCGCCCCAACAGTGATTTACAAATAGGTAGGCTAACCTTCGTCAGACTCATCGATGATATCTTCGTCATCGACTTCAATGGTGATCGGTTCCTGGTAAGTTACACCGGCTGCTTCGGCAACGACATTCTGAAGCAGGCCGTCCTTATCGACTACTTTTCCTAAGTATTCCGGCAGTTCAAGACCGGCCATATCTGAGATATCTTGCAAGGGCGGGAGGCTCTTAAAAAGGCTGGAGATGAAATTGGATGTCGATGAACCGTGACCGTTTCCACCTGAATCCCACACCGTGATTTTATCGATCTTCAGGTTGCTGATCGCTTCAACCTGCCGCGAGACTAATTCTTCCAGTTTCTCAATCATCAACAGGGTGGCTGCCGCTTGAGAATCGCCGCCGACACTATCGATTAATTCCTTGTAGCCTTCAGCCTTGGCGGCCAGCAGCTTTCTTATGCCCTCGGCCTCCGCTTCATACTTGGCGAGAATGCCATCCGCAACACCCCTGGCTTCTCTTCGGATGCGCTCGGCTTCGGCATCGGCAGCGATTTCTACCTTGTTTTTCTCAATCTCTTCGCGGACGATTTCCTCTGCTCTCAGGCGCTCCTGCTCCGCCTGATAGAGTGCTTTCTGGATCTTCACCTGGGCATCATACCGGGCGACTTCTGCATCCTTCAATGCTGCCGCACGTTTTATTTCGAGCTCGGCATTGTATTGGGCAATGTTTGCATTCGCAAGATTCTCGCCCTTTACCGCATCCGCCTCTTGTTCTTGAACCTGCTTACGTTGTTTTGCCAAAGCAACTGTCCGGCCAATCTCGGCCTCAGCCATCGCTTGAGCAACTTCGACCTCTCGCTCTCGCATGGCCCGTGCTTCACCGATCGCGCCCAACTTGGTCTGGTCGGCAACGTCAACTTTGGCCTGATTGATGGCCTCGGCGGCGGCTTTCTTGCCGATGCTTTCGATGTAATCTGACTCGTCTGTGATATCCGTTATATTGACGTTTATCAGGTGAAGACCAATTTTGTTCAGCTCTGGTTCAACGTTGCGCCTGATCGACTCCAGGAAACTCTCGCGATCCTGGTTGATCTGTTCGATCGTCAATGATGCGACTGTCAGACGCAGCTGACCAAAGATGATCTCTTTGGCCATCTCTTCTATGGCCTTCTGGTTCAGATGAAGGATACGTTCCGCCGCGTTGGACATGACATCAGGCGCCGTACTCACACCAACGGTAAAGGTGCTGGGTACATGAATACGGATATTTTGTAACGACAGGGCATTTTGCAGCGGAATGTTGATGGTGATAGGTGTCAGATCCAGATAGGCAAAATCCTGTATCAGGGGGATTACGAATGCACCACCACCATGCATTGTCTTACTTGCCCGGCCTTTCTCGACCCGGCCAAAGATCACCAGCACCCTGTCTGACGGGCAGCGCTTATAACGACTTGCCAGAAAAAGAATCGCGAAAAAAACTAAGGCTGCAAGAGCAATAAATGCCAATAAACTAAATCCGAAAGCGTTCATTTCACCCTCCTTGGCGGGTTAACGATCTTCTATTCTTTCAACTATTAAGGTGCTGCTGCCATGCACCCCGGTTACTCGAATCTTCTCTCCGGTTTTAATCACCTGTTCACCTTTTGAGCTTGCGTCGATTATTCTTCTTGTCCCCTGGACAGTAATCTGTACCTGGCCGGTTCCCTGAGCCGGAACGGTCAGGTATACCAAACCGGTCAGGCCGACTGCGTTTTGAATATCCAGGGTTCCTTCAGATTGCAGGCGGCTGGCCTGGGAAAATATCAGGCCAATGAGGCGCACTGACAGATAACCAGCCACCACCCCCCCGGCAAGTATTAGAATGATATCGGCGTTCGCTTTAAGCAAGGCCAGTCCAACCAGCCCAAACATCATCAGGAAGGCGGTCAGACCTTGCAGTGATAACAGCTTGAAGCTGATGTCCGAATCACTATCTGCGTGATCGGTGTGGTCGGCATGGTCGTCAGCATCAAGATGAAAATCATGACCATCATGAACGTCTGCGTCAAAATCGGTATGTATGTCACCATCAAAATCGCCGTCAAAGGAGGAGTGGAGGTCGTGGTCACCAAAGCCTCCCCCAACCAACAGCATGATGGTACGAAGAATAAAGAGGGTCCCCCCAATTACTGTAGCCCCCCATAAGATCATCTCAATCCCGGTCAGATTGCCCATCCTTACCTTCCCAATTCAACTGCCCGAAGTCTAAATTCTTATCCACAAAAGTATGGTCTGATGTTCTTGCGCTTCATTCTAACATGATGGCGCAAAAAGGCATATTGCTATAGTTTACATGAAAACGGGATTAACTTGTGCCCTAATTGTTGGGGGGATAATCTTCTCGAAGACGGTAATCACCGCCAGAGGATTTGAATATGAGGGCCATCTTCCGGGCTTCTGGCAGCCACATTATGAACTCCTCTCAGTATGGATTAAATTATTGGCTCGCCCAAAAATAGCTGGAGACGCCGTTTTTTTGCCCCGGATTATGTCGGTATCATACGCGGAATGCCGGGACAGGGCAACCCGCATCCAGACAAGCTAGCCACCAACCTCGACATCCCCGCCATTATCAGGTAACCTTTCCCCTCGTTAGCTGAAATCAATGAGAACTGAGGATTAAACACCGCCATGCCAGTATGTGATAAGCCCCGCCTACCCATCCCCGATTCGCTGCGTGCCCAGGAAACCGGCACCTTTGCCGAGTCGACGGTCGTCATCCGCCTGCCGAACATCGCCCGCCGAGCCCTGGAAGCAAACGACTTCCCGCCGGACGTTCGCGCCGCCATTCAGGACCTGATCGACGATATCCCCAACGCCCTGATCCGTCCCCTGGTAGATGACCCACTTGGGCCGGAGGATGATCGATGGCCGCAGTACATCGAGGATGTGTCCGGGCAAAACTGGCTGCAAGCGCCCTGGTTCTTTATCGAAGAATATTTCTACCGCCGCCTGCTCGAAGCGACCGGCTATTTCCGGTCCGGCCCGCTTCAGGGATTCGACCCCTACGGCTACGAAAAACAACGCGGACTGGATGCCTTTATCGGCCCGATTCGCGGCCTGGCCCGCCGTTTAGACCACTGGTTGGAGCCGGATCAGGACACCTTCGCCGCGCTGCTGGCAATCGACCTGTGGGGCAATCAGGCCGATCTCAGCCTGTGGCCCGCCGATGGGGATGATTCACCCGATCATTCTGACCGCGAACGCCAGCTTGCCCACACCTTAGCCGACGACACCGAAGCCGTGATCGCTCATCTAAACAGCCTCGGTGAACCAGCCCACGTCGATTTTATGCTGGACAATGCCGGGTTCGAACTGATCACCGATCTATGTCTGGCCGATTACCTGCTGACCACCGGCATGGCATCGACCGTTCACCTGCACGGCAAAACGTACCCGGTCTTTGTCTCCGATGTGATGATCCCCGATTTTCACCACACCATCGATTACCTGATCGCTGATGAGGATCAGCATGTTCAGGCACTTGGGGCACGCCTCAAGACGCACGTTGATCAGCGCCGCCTGTTGATCACCACCCACCATTTCTGGACTTCACCGCTGCCCGCCTGGGAGATGCCGGACGATTTACGCAGTGACCTAGCCCAATCAGACCTGGTGATCAGCAAAGGCGACGCCAATTATCGCCGGCTGCTTGGTGACCGTCATTGGGATTTGACCACGCCTTTTGATGATGTGCTGTGTTATTTCCCTGCCCCATTAGTTGCACTGCGTACCTGTAAATCCGAAGTCGCCGTTGGCTTGCGGCCCGGCCAACCGGAGTCAATCACCGCCCAGGATGAGAAATGGTTGGTGAATGGGATGTGGGGGATGATCGAGTTTTACAACCCGACCGGGTGAGCATCCGGATCACAATAAGGAACATTTCATGGCGAAGGATACGTGCGCTGCATGTGTCCTTGCTATATACTGCAATTGACAAATTAACGCTGGGGAGTATACTTCCCGCAAATTCCTTGGGGGACAATCTTTTTTGTTCAGGAGGCTGGTAACATGCCCCAAGCAGAATGTCCGTACTGTGAAGAACCGGTCAGCTTCTCTCAACCCGCTCGGTTGGGTCAGAAGCTCTCCTGCCCGCACTGTGGCGAACGGCTGGAAGTCGCCGATCTGAATCCCGTGATCCTGGATTTTGACCAGGATTACTATGAGGATGATGATTGGAGCGATGATGAATGGGATGATGCGGACTAGATATTCGCTTCTCTCTCAGGGGTGATCATCGATCACTGAGGTATTCTGTCCGGCTTATCTTAGGCTTGCTGCCCGCTCAATCAGACGGCGCAGCCCTGTGCTGCGGTTCATCTGCTTTTGTTTGTAACAAATTGTGCAGCGGCTCTACCGGTGAACCGGCCCTAGCTATAATTGAATAATCCCCCACCGGCAGCCTATCATAAAACGATAGGCTGTTATAATATCAGGCACGGAAAGGACAAATCAATGGGCCATCAATCTGCGCTGCTGGTGATCGACTTACAGGCCGGGTTGTTTGAGAAGAGCACCCCGATCTACCGCGCCGACCAACTCCTTGATAACATCAACTTGCTGGTAGACAAAGCCCATCAG
>JBNKDD010000266.1:0-7948 GCA_050288085.1 Anaerolineae bacterium | reverse complement strand
ACACCGCCGACCTGATGGCGACGCTGGGACACCCAGCCTTCAAAGCGACTTCTCCCCGCTATGACGATTTCGACCCGCTGCTGGGCATCGGGATGCCCGGCGGATTGACGGCCACCGGCTTCCTTCAGGAATGGAGCAACTTAAACTCAATGGTCGATCACGATATCGAAAACTCCAGGCCGGTCGAATCTGATCGGGGAGGGCGGCTGCTGGAACAGGCCATTGCCGGGCACGACAACCCGAACATCTACGATGCGATGACCGCCATCGAATACCGGGATGACGAGTTTGGCGATGGTGGGTATACCTTCGCCGATGCCAGCCCATACAACTATCAGGAAGAGTACGAAGCCTACGACGTGCCGATGCAGGTCTGGGTGAGCTGGCTGGATGCAGGCACGATGGACGGTGCGTTGAGCCGTTACCTGACCTTCGATACGCCGCAGCAGGTCTTCATTGGGCCGTGGAGTCACGGCGGCAGTGTCAGCGTCGATCCCTTCATGCCGGTGATTATCGAGGGGGATATCATCGAGGAGCAGCTGGCCTCGCTCGAAGTCTCAGTCGCACAGATGAATGACGACGTGCTGCCCTTCTTCGACTGCTACCTGAAGGAAACCGGCTGCCCGGCGCTTGAATCGGAGATCAACTACTACACGCTGAACACCGGCGAATGGCGCACCACGACGGTCTGGCCGCCGGAAGGCATCGAGATGCAGCGCCTCTATTTCGCCGAAGACAATGCGCTCTTACCCGAAGCCCCATCATCAGAAGGCACCGACGAATACACAGTCGATTTTACAGCGACAACCGGAACCAGCAACCGTTGGTATGCCCAGATGGGGACGGCGATTGATTACACCGCCGACCGCGCTGAAGAGGACGCCAAGCTGCTGACTTACACCAGCCAGCCAATGTCGGTCGATATGGAGATCACCGGCAGCCCGGTCATCACCCTGAACCTAGCTTCGACCACCGAGGACTGCGCCTTCCACGTCTACCTCGAAGATGTTGCACCCGATGGCAAAGTTACCTACATCACCGAAGGTCTCCTGCGGGCCATCCATCACCCGGTGTCAGATGCGCAGCCGCCCTACGTTCATTTTGGGCCATATCACAGCTTCAACCGTGAAGACGCCGCGCCGCTGACTCCCGGTGAACTGACCGAGATCACCTTCAATCTCTACGCCACCTCGGTGCGCATTGAGGCCGGTCACAGCCTGCGGATCGCCATCGCCGGAGCAGATGCCGATACCTTTGACCGCTATCCCGCCGAAGGATCGCCGGTCTGGACGGTTCAGCTTGGCGGCGAGTTTGCCTCCTTCATTGACCTGCCGATGAAGGAATACTAATCACCATTTTTTGACGGGATGGGGATACGGTTTCCCCATCCCGCTTTCCGTCCATTAGGATGGTGACTTTCCATCCGTGCTATTGATAAGTTTGGGATAGGTTGAGACGACGAAAAGGACAGCAGTAATGGTTTTGCAGACTTACCAGATACGACTACGAGGGCACCTGGATCAGCGTTGGGCGGTCAGGTTCGAGGCATTCAAGATCGAACACGAACTGACTCCCGATGGGCAGCCCATCACAGTGATGACCGGCCCGGTGATCGACCAATCGGCGCTGTACGGCATCATCAGCCAGCTGCGGGATCTGGGGATTGAGCTGATCAGCGTGCAGCCTCTGGAAAACACAGATGACGATGAAAGGGCTTGACATGGATACACATGGAAAACAGGCATGGCTCCGAACACTCACAATCCTGGCGGGTATCATGATCGCTTTGTTGCTCGTCACGGCGGGTGCGGGCCTATTCGGGCAGAACATCTACGATGATTTCGCCCCGCCGAAGTACGTGCAGGAATCGCGGGCACAGGATTTGATCTCACTGGTGCTGGGTATTCCGCTGTTGATCGCGGCGCTGATCGGCATGCGGCGGGGTAAAGCCTGGGGATTTCCACTCTGGGCGGGCGTGCTCGCCTATGAACTCTACGTCTACGCGATCTACGCTTTTGGCGGCGTTTACAACGTTTTCTTCCTGGCCTATATCGCAGTGGCGAGCCTGTCGCTGTACGGCATCGTTGGGATATTGAGCGGCGTCGATAGCGAATGGTTCCAACAGTCCGTCAACGAGAAAATGCCCCGGCGTTGGATCGGCGGGTTCTTCCTGCTGATTACGCTGATCTTCGCCGCGATCTGGATCGGGTCGGTGATCAACACCATCTCCACCGGCGTTGTGGATAGCGGCCACCTGATCTTCGTCATCGACCTGATGATCGTGCTGCCCGCCTTCGCGATCACAGCGATCAAGCTATTCCATAGGCAGGCGATGGGTGATCTGCTGGCCGGGACGATGCTGATCAAGTTCGACTCGCTGTGCATCGCGATTGCCCTGGGCCAGTTATTCCGCTCGATAAATGACATCGCGATGGAAGTAGAACTGCTGAGTGTGTTCATCCCTCTGGGGTTGATCGGGCTGGCGTTGACGTGGATTTATTTCCGAAATCTAAATATCCAAAAACATCGTTCGTAGGAGCGCTTTGTGAAGCGCCCTACGGGATTCTTAGACAGAAACATCGATAAGGAGAGAACAATGAGCGACAATACTCGCAAAGAGCTGGTTCAATTTTTCATCATCACCTTTATCTTCTCATGGCTGTGCTGGCTCCCCGGTGTGCTGACCTACTTTGGTATCATCGCTGCGCCCGCTGGACTGCTGAAAGGGTTGGAAGCCCTCGGCGCAATTGGCCCGGCTGTAGCCGCCCTGATCTTGATCGGACGGCAGGCAGGCGGAGCAGGGCTAAAAGACATGCTGGTCAGCTCGTTTAATGTGAAGGCCAGTTGGAAATTCTGGATCGGCGCATCGCTGATGCTGCTGGCTCTTCACGGTGTTTCCCGCCTGGTGCTGACACTGGTTTCTTCGGATTTACCGCAGTCACCTTCGGGAGCGCCTCTGGTAGCGCTCATCCCGCTGGGCATCGTTATCTTTTTAGTGGGTGGCGGCCTGGGCGAAGAGATCGGCTGGCGCGGCTATGCGCTTGACCGGTTTCAGGAAAAAAACACAGCGCTTTATGCCAGTTTATTCCTGGCTGCAATCTGGATTGTATGGCACCTGCCGCTCTTCTTCTACGGCGGCACCAACCAATCGCTGATCCCGTTCTGGCTGTGGCTTATCCCGGTTGTTGCCCTGGGTGTGATGCAGACCTGGCTATACAACAATACGAAGACCGTTTTCTCGGTGGCATTTTTCCATACGGTTGGCAATCTGGCCTATGAGATTTTCCCTGTGATGCCCACCGAAGCCACCCCCGGTTTGACCGGCTTTGTGATTATCACCGTTTTCTACGTCGCTGCTGCCATCGTGATAGTGGCCGTTTATGGTGCAAAAAACCTGCGGCGCAATCGGCAGGTGAATGAGGTAAATAACATGGCATTAGAAAAAGATGTTTCATTAAAAGGCGCAAAGCGAAACAGGAGAAAATCGAGGAGACGGATCGCACTCATTGCAGTGGCGATGTTGGTCATTATCTCACTTGGCGGCTGGTGGTGGTTCTCTTCAAGGGGACATGACTACCGCAAATTGAGTTGGACCGATGCTTTTGAACAGCTTCATGCGGAGATATCGCGGGATTACCCGTTCACCGAATGGAAGGGCATCGATTGGGATGCGCTCTACGCAGAAACTGCCCCACGTATTGCCGAAGCACAGGCTAAGGGTGATGTCGAAGCATACTATATAGCACTGCGTGAGTATACGTTCTCCATCCCGGACGGGCATCTCGCCCTGACCGGAGAGAACTTTGACCTGAACAAAAAGGCTGCAGGCGGCGGTTATGGCATGGGGATCATTGGGTTGGATGATGGGCGGGTCATCACACATATCCTGCTCGAAGACGGCCCGGCTGCTGAGGCCGGAATGGAATGGGGCGCTGAAATACTGAACTGGGATGGTCAGCTTATTGATGAGGCTGTAGACCAGACAGACACCCTGTGGGCAGGCTCATCCCAACCCACTCAGGAAGGCCGACTGCTGATGCAGTACAGCTATCTGGTACGCGATCCGGTGGGTACGGAAATCAGCGTTACATTCCAGAATCCCGGCGAAGACTCTCCTCAAACCGTTGTTCTTGTGGCTGAGGATGATCAGGCTGAAGAGTTGAAACGGGCGCTCTTGCCATTGCAGTATCTCCATGATGAGACTTCAGCCGCATCAACATCAATCCAGATGGAGATTCTGCCCGATGGTTATGGTTATCTCCGCGTTGGCAGCTTTATGCCCTCCTTAAGCGCACCTTTGCCGGGTAAGGCTGTGGATCGTGCTATCAAGTCGTTCGTTGAGCAAGAGGTGCCCGGCATCATCATTGATGTGCGGGGCAATGGCGGAGGGCTTGATGTACTGGTACCTAGGATGACCGGTCACTTCTATGATGAACCGGGTTTCTATCAGTATATTTCCTGTTACGATGTTGAGAGCGGTGAATTCCAGATCATACCGTCTAAAACACTGACCATCGAGCCGCGTCTGCCCTATTACGGCGGGCCGGTGATGGTATTGGTGGACAACTTTACGATGAGCACTGCCGAAGGGCCACCGTTGGTTATCCAGCGGCTGCCGCAGGGGTACGTTGTAGGGATGTATGGAACCCACGGCTCGTTTGCTGCGGGGGATCTATTCAGCCATCGCTATCGAATGCCCGAAGGAATTGTTCTTAGTTTCTTGCCAGAGCGTTCGTTAGACGAGGATCAAAATATCCAGGTGGATGGGAACGCAGATGGAATCGGCGGTGTCGAACCTGATATCCGGGTGCCCATCACAGAGGAAACAGTATACGCCCTGTTCGTAGATGGGGTGGATGTTGTGTTGGAGACAGCAGTCGCCGCGTTGGAATCGATGGAATAGGTTATTGGTTGGTTTCGCCTGGCTCAAATGGGACGAAGCCAACCAATGTAATCGCCTGCTTGATTCCAAAATTGAGGCAGTCTACGGTGCAAAGAACCTGCGCCGGGAAAGTGAAGCATAATGAGCACAGCGGATTTGCTGCGATACGGTCTTACCTATGGGCTGATGATGAGCATCGGGCTGGGGGTAGTGATTACCCTCAGTTAGGTGCTCAACGCCGAAATCTGGCTGGAGGACTATCCCCCGGACATCAGGGAGAAGTTCGGGTCGATGAGGCAGCAGGCGAAGCGCCAGAAGGGGATCGTATCGATCTTCTTCCTGCTGGCGGCACTCGGCCCGATCATCGCTTTGGTGATCCGGCTCAACACGATTGCGAATGGAACGCCCACGTTCGGTATGATTTTCTGGAGCGTGTTGATCGCCATGATGATCTTTAACCTCTTCGATCTGCTGGTACTGGATTGGCTGATCTTCGCCGGGATCACGCCCCAATTCATTATTTACCAAGTACAGAAGGATTAGCCGGATACAGTGATTTCGGCTTCCATGTGAAGGGGGTCGCGATTGGTGTGAGGGTATCGGTGATTTTCAGCGCGATCACGGCAGGGATAGCGGTCTTAGTGTGGCAGCCAGGGTGAGCTAAGACATCTTCCCTTTTGCCGGTTGCATATCCCATTTGACCTCATTTTCTGTATGGGAAATACTGGTTATAGGTGATAAAATAGCAGCGCTATGACGTCTGACACGAAACGTAAGACTTTAGTTTACCTGGCGGGCGTGGCGATTCTCACCGTAATAATTGCGGTGGCTTTGCAACACCTGGAACTCAAACCAGGAATTCCCTTTCCGGCTCTGGCTGATAGGGGTGGGCAATCCCTGCCAAAACAGGATCTGCGGGGACTGCCAATTTCCATCAGCGATTTCTGGAAAGCAATTATCAGCCTCTCTCTTCTGATAGCTATCCTCTACACAAGCTACCAACTGCTTCGTCATGCTAACTGGAGCTGGCAAGATGTTTTAAAGTCGCTTGCCTATACCAGCATGCTATTCCTCGTTGTTGCCTTTATCCTGTGGATACTATTATCAGGTGGCGGCTCTACATTTACACCTGCCGAAGCACCACCTCCGCCTCCCATAGAGAAACAAACAGGGCCACCATTAAGCCCCTTACCCGTGATCCTTATCTGGGTAGTAGGCTTAGTTCTGGCTGCCAGCCTGGTGGGGATGGGCTTGTGGATTATTTTCCGACCAGCGGATCGGGCCAATCCAGACCAGTTGTCACTCCAGGCGGAATGGGCTTTGCAGGCGCTGAAGAATGGGCTTGATCTCAAGAATGTGATTGTGCGGTGTTATTGGGAAATGGGGCAGGTGCTCCAGGAGGAGCAGGGGATTGAGATGAAGACGGCCATGACGGTCCGGGAGTTTGAACGTCTATTGGCGGCCAGAGGTGTGCCGCCTCTGCCGGTGCATCAATTGACCCAACTCTTCGAGATGGCCCGTTATAGTCACCAACCGACTTCCTCCGAAGACGAACGCCGGGCGATTGATGCCCTGACAGCCATTATGCAATATAGCCGCACAACGAAATCGTAGCGTTCAACATGAAGAAACTTCCTCGGCGTGCAGCCTGGCTCCTACTCCTCCTGGGTGGTGGTCTTTTTCTGATCCTTCTATTTCGGGCATTTATTGTCACCAATGTTGTCGTTCCCATCGCCATGCTGTTGATGCTGTGCTGGCGGCTGCTATTAAGCATTCATCAGTCGGTCTACTGGGGATTGGTGATTGGGTTGGCGGCGGTGCTGGCTTTCTACCGTCTGATCCAGGTGGCGGGGCAAGAAGAAGAACCATCTACACCGATTCTTGATTCTGTCCTGAAGTCTGTTGATTATTGGCGGCTCTGGTTCCAACTGGCCGGTAACGGAGGCCCAACTGCTGCCAGACTGAAGCAGGAGCTGCGTCATAAACTCGTGGCGATGTATGCTGTGAAACAGCCTGAGGCAGCGACCTTCGTTATCCATGAAGCACTCCGAGCACGTGAACTGCCCATCCCCGATCCGGTCTATAACCTTTTGTTCAGCGATGAACAGCAAGAGATAGATCTGTCCTGGAGACAACGATTACAGCAGCTAGCAGATAAACCGGGTAAATGGCTCCGCCACTGGACTGGCCGCGAAAAGGCAGAATATTATCAGGCGGTGGAAGAAACCCTTTCTTTTATGGAATCATTAATGGAGATTAAGCATGGCGACGACTATTTCGACACCTCTGACCATTGAGCAAGTAGCCGACTACTCTGCACGCGTGGTGCAAGAAGTGGAAAAAGCGGTCATTGGCAAGCACGAAGTGCTTAACCAGATGATGGCGGCCTTTCTCTCGTCAGGCGGCCACATCCTATTAGAAGATTATCCTGGCCTGGCAAAGACTCTGATCGCTAACAGCTTCGCAACGGCACTAGGGCTTGAATTCAGCCGCATCCAGTTCACACCTGACTTATTGCCCGGTGACATCACAGGTGGGTATGTTTTCAACAGCAGCCAGAACCAGTTTCAACTGCGGCGAGGCCCAATATTTGCCAATATTGTGCTGGCTGATGAGATCAACCGGGCCTCCCCCAAGACCCAATCAGCCCTGCTGGAAGCCATGCAAGAATACCAGGTCACCATGGAAGGGGAAAGTCAGGTATTGCCCAATCCATTTATTGTGATTGCGACTCAAAACCCCATTGAGTATGAGGGGACTTTCCCACTACCTGAGGCACAGCTCGACCGGTTCATGGTTAAGCTGTCCATCGGTTACCCCTCACGGGATGAAGAGGTGGAGATACTCAAACGCCGGGCAGAACGCAAACACGATGACGTAGAATTGGAGGCGATCATTACGCCTGAAACCCTCCTGGCTATGCGGGCAACCGTCGAAGAGGTGTATGTAGACCCCGATGTGCAGAGTTACATCGTAGATATGGTGTCGGCCAGCCGGAAGCATGGGCAGGTGGTCGTGGGGGCCAGTCCGCGCGGTTCGCTTGCTTTACTTAAATTAGCGCGGGCC
>JBNKDD010000265.1:0-7974 GCA_050288085.1 Anaerolineae bacterium | reverse complement strand
GGCAGATCGTCTGCCCGGCAGATTGACCGGCTGCACCTTCCGGCAGGGTCAATCCGGCTCCAGCAGCGACCCGGCTGTCGATCCACATCTCAACGATTTCCTGCGGCTGCATCGTGCCCAACTGCACTTCAAAATCGGGCAAGGGACGGCTGATCTCACCGCGAGCAATCGTCAGGTCAAGCGGGGTGAGCGATCCGGGTAACTGCCCACTGACCATCACGTTATCCGCCGTGTTTGTACAGGTATTGCGGACGGCCAGCGTCCACTTCACCGGGTCACCAATGGCGACCGCCTCGCGATCCGCCTCCACATCAATGGTGATGCAGTTTGCGGATGCCTGCGCCGAGGGGGCACTTCCGCCGCCGCCGCTGCTGGCTGCTGCGGGGGGTGGGCAGGTTGTATCGGGGAGGTTCAAGGTCTCGGTGTCGCCGCCCAACTCGGTAATGGTGATATTCGTCCACTGACCACCGCCACCACTTGAAACGAGGGTGTACGGCCCGCCAAGTGCTACGCCGTTCTGGGTCTGATTGGCTGCTGCCGGGTCATCGGCGCTGATGTCGAAATTGGCATTACCGGCGGTGATGGTAACGTTCAGGTCGTCGCCATTGCAGGTGGCGGCTGCGGTTAAGGTCTGAAGCGGAGGGCAGTCGAAATCACCCAGGTTCAACACCTCGCCGTTACCATACGTCCCCTGCTCGGTGACCGTCACACCCGTCCATGAGTCCGGGCCAGGCAGGGTGATAGTGCCGATGCCAACCCCGTTCTGAGGCAGGCCCGATCCCGTTCCGCTCACTTCAACCGGCGCATCTGCGGCGCTGATTGTCACCGCGAGGTCATCTCCACTGCATGTGGCGGATGTCACCAGGTCGTAGGTGGGACGTATTTTGAGCACATACCCGCTGTGATGCACCGGGGATATGCTGGTAACCGGGTAGATACCGGGGCCGGGATCAAAGTCGGCGGTTTCGGAAAACTGCCCGGTCGCGTAGATATTGCGGGCGCTGTCCAGAACCATGCCATAGTTTCCCTCGTAATACACGGTGGGCGATCCGATTGACCCGGCCCAGACAAAATTCCCTGAACTGTCCAGGATGCTAAAGAAGCTGTCGTTATAGAGTGCAACTGGCGTCAGGATGAATGTACCAGGGCCAGGATCGAAGTCAGTGCTGCTGAAGTAGTCTCCACTGGTATACACGTTGCCTGATGAATCCACCGCAATGCCCATAACAAAGTCAATGGAAGCCCCCCCCATTGAAACTGCCCAATCGGTGTTTCCCAGGCTGTCCAACCTGGTGATGAAAATATCGCGGCTTCCGTTGCTGGTGAGGTTTATGGTGCCGGGGCCGGGGTCGAGGTCAGCAGTATTCTCGAAGTTGCCGGTCAGATACACATTGCCAGAGCCATCTACCGCAAGAGCGCTCCCCCCGTCATAACCACTTCCTCCCATGGCCCTAACCCAGATGAGGTTCCCGTCACTATCAAGTTTTTGCAAAAAGATATCGCCATCCCCGGCGCTGGTCAGGTTTGCGGTGCCGGGGCCGGGATCGAAGTCAACGGTATTACTAAACGTCCCGGTGACATAGATGTCTCCAGCACCGTCTACTATGATGCCAGTCCCGGCATCAGGATCGATTGAGCCCATGGAGAATGCCCACACATAATTACCGTCACTATCAAACTTGGCGACAAAAATATCATGGTCACCCACACTTGTCAGGTTGGCGGTACCAGGGCCGGGATCAAAATCAGTGGTTCCGGAAATAAAGCCGGTGACATAGATATTGCCCGCTCCATCAATTGCACTTTCATAGGCTCCTAGCTGAAACCCGGTGAATGCAGAGGCCCAAAGGAAATTACCAGAACTGTCTAGCTTTAGAATGAATAGGTCTTCGAATGTACCGCTAGTCAGATTAAACACACCGGGTCCGGGGTCGAAGTCAACCGTGCCATTAAAATCGCCGATAATTACAGAATTGCCCGCGCTGTCTGCGGTAATATCCCAGGCACGCGAACCGCCAGGGCCTTCTGTACCCACTGCCCATATATAGTTCCCGTCGCTGTCCAGTTTTTGGATATAAGCATCCCCGGTGCTCGTCAGGTTTGCGATACCGGGGCCAGGATCGAAGTCAGCCGTACCGCTGAAATAACCGGCAGTGTAGATATTCCCCGCGCCATCCAGGGCAATACCGGTGGGATCGACTTCCGAAGTGCCCTCCATGATCTGAACCCACAAGAAGGCAGAATCAAACGCATAGACAGGCTGTACAACCACCGCCGCCACTGTCAGCAAGCAAATCAGTAAACCAGCACGAATAATTCTTTTGGAAGTAAAGAAAGGCATGGAAATCCTCCAGATGCTCATCTATCCTCAGCGCCACGGTATGGTTAGAAACACAAAGCTTGATTACAAAACATCAATAGATACTGGTTCGCTGTCGTATGGCCCACAACCCAGATTGTCGTAGATGCTCTCCAGCGATTCGCACTGGGCCTGCTCGAGTCGCATGTTGCTAGGTTGGTAGGATTGGCTGGGCAGCAAAACCTACCAGCGCCAACAGCAGTGCAAACAGAAGGGGTCGGGTAAGCCGGGTCGGAATCAAGCAGCGCAAACCGAACATGAATTTTCCCTATTCCTCATTGGTCAGGCAGGCCCAAATGTACCGCAAGCAGGGTTAATGAGGGGTATATTGCTCCACGGCACCGCTGCATGATAACACGCTTTGCAGGCGACGGGCAAGATGATGCAGGCAGCGAACTGCCGACGATTTTCAGCGTCTCAACTTGAAGAGGCCATGCCCACCGGCCAACCCGCGAACCGCCCGCCATGGGCTGTCGCGCTCATCGCCGAGCGGGGCACGCTTGTTGTGATCCATCTTTTCGATGAAGATATCTAACTCGCCACGCAGCCCTTCCCAGATGGGCCGCTGAACGTCCAGCAGGATTTGGAGATCATCGCGCTGATGGACACGGCGAAGCACACCGCGGAAGTGCGGCAGGCACAATCCCTCCGATTGCCGGAATTTCTCGACAAAACGCGGGTCGGATAGATAGTCGGCGAAAACTTCGAAGTAACGCCCCTCTGCCTCGTTCAGAGTCTCACAGGCGAGACAGGGGCCGGTCGGTTCGAGGGCATCGGACAGAGTTGATTCGCCCGCCCCTTTGCGCCGAAGGGGACCACCGCGAGAAGCGGGTTGAGCCGGGGTGCGGTCGAGGATTTTCAGCACCTCATCGAGCGAGGCGTGGTACAGGATCGCGATCCCGACGATGTAGCCTTTGTGATCGGGGAGTTGGGCGGCATGTTCGTTGCACAGACCCCGCCCGGCACGGACGGCGGCGTGGGTATCAAGGTCATTGACGTACTCGTATAGCAGTGAGTCGATGCGGTGATCAACGGCCTGCTGCACCAGATGACAGAGCGCGCAGCCGGGTTGGGGGAAGGTTTCGATCAGATCGTAGTATCCGTGCGGTGTCACCATTGGGATTGTCCTGGCTAGTTAATGGGTGAATTGTGGGACATGGTATGCCAGTCCCTACCATCCAGGTTATAACACGATGGCGACACCCGGCACAAACCATTCTCGTCCGGCAAATAATGTGAGGGGCAACCGGCTAGCAGTCACCCCTCACGCCCCCGACCCAACAGATGATTTTTAGGTATCCGTTGGCGTCGCATCCCAATCTTCTGAATAACCACACAGCCAGTTCAGGGCATAGTGCCGTTCAACGGCTATCGATGTGGCGACCTTATATTCCGCTTCACGCAGTTCGGCATAGGGCTTGCCGAATGCCGGGAAATCATCGCCGATGGGTGAGGGAATGGCCCCATCCTCGTGGGCTTTTTCCGCGGCCATTTTGATGATCTCCGGGAACGTCATCCCAAAGGGAGGTTCAACTCCGCCGCGTTGAATCCGGGTGGTACGGGCGCGCCAATGCCATAACTCGGCCAGGTCGCGAGCCTCCGCGATCTGATCGAAGGAACGCAGCCGGGCATGTCGCATAAACTCCTCAATAGGCCGTAACATGCAGAGCGGCGGCAAAACCTCATCCAGGTTAAAGATATGGTCATAGGGCTGCAGGTCATCAAAAATGGACAGCGCCCACAGGATCACGCCCAGGGTTTCAACCCGCCAACTGGCATTGATGATCTCCTGCTGCGTCCACATACCAGGCCCCTTATCTAAAAGCATGGCTTCCTGAAAAGACAGGTAAGGATAGACACCTTCGTATTCCAGCCAACCGGAAAGGTGACCGGCCTGCCCCCTGGTGGCGTCGGGATGATCCGACTTGAGGCCCTGTTCCAACCCACCCCGTGTGATGATCGCCCCCAAACTTAATGCCCGATAACAAACATCCAATCCATCCGGTGATAAAAACTCATCCCTCATGTACTTATCCTCCCTTCAAACATTCCATGCTCATTATTCAGAGCATAGCATGGGAATGTGTCAACCAATGTCGCAATGCTGCGACACCCCCAATGAAAGACGTTCTTTCACGGTTGAAAGTTCCCAATTATTAAGAATGTTTCCCCCATAAGCCGATAACCACTATACTACACTGTCGTTAGCGGTTCTATGTCCTGAGCCTACAATATACCAACAGGACACCTACATATTTAACACTCTCTATCGTTATCTGCAACTAAATCAATTAAGGAAAGGTAGTCTGGTGGAACCGAGGATCGAAAACTTAGCTGAGAAGAAACTTGTCGGCAAGAAAATAACGATGTCTTTTTCCAATAATAAGACAGGAGAACTGTGGCGGAGCTTCATGCCAGAGCGACGTAAAATCAATAATGCTATCGGGATAGAGTTGTATTCACTTGAAATCTATCCCCCCGACTATTTCAATCCTTTTAACCCCCAGACAGAATTTGAGAAGTGGGCGGCGGTTGAAGTATCAGACTTCGACACGGTCCCCCCTGAGATGGAACCTCTTCCCGTGCCAGCAGGTCTTTACGCCGTTTTTCTCTATAAGGGGCCTGCCAGCGCCGCGCCAGAAACATATCAGTATATATTTGGAACCTGGGTGCCCAACTCGGCTTATACTCTGGACGACAGACCCCACTTTGCCGTCATGGGAGAGAAGTATAAGAATGAGGATCCCGACTCAGAAGAAGAACTGTGGATTCCGATCAAACTAAGAAGCAATACCTAATGCTACATACCCCAATTTTAGATAAGGGACTGAGGCATGGCTTTGCCTCCGCCCTTCTAAACCTTATGGAAACGGTTAATCCAAATTTATTTGATTTGTGGTTGATGAGCTTATGGAAGAAGATGTGCTACAAATAATGCTTTGTTATCTGAGTTGGTTAAGCTGATGCTGAAAAGTAGTGTTTTGATAAATGATAGAAATGCTATGATACTGTAACCATAATCATCATAAGTTGCATCCCAATTTCCATATGGCAATATGGTTGCCAGCTCAACTTGCTCTTCGTAGCTCATGTTTTTCCGAATCAATCGTTCCTTCATAAGAGGAAATTCATTGTCAATCGGAAACTCCTTTTCCAGATAGTTGAGTACATCTGAAATTTCTTTGCCAAAACGATGTAACGACCGAGCATAGAGGATCACATAAGCGTTTTCAAAAATATATTCCCAGTTATGTCGCCCTTTTACTTGTAGAATCTGCCTTAAAAAAACGATATGCCAGCCATGTTCTGCAATTGTGTTTAGAACTTGATTCTCTGCGAAATCAGGATACCTTTGATTGATTAACTTATAGCACTCATCCGTGTTTTTACGGTTCCGTGCCAACACAATTGGATCATCAGCTTCGTCAGGTTTATTCACAGGAAAGAATATAAAACTGTATAGGTTGGGCATACTTTCGCCTTTCTACACCAGTTATCCGTAACTGAGGTTATATATTCTTTGGGTCCAAAGTCATCGGCTGGAAGCGAATACCGTTCACGGTTTGTTCCGGCCCGGTGATCTGAAAGCCTAACTTCTCATAAACCGGTATGGCAAAAGGTGACGAGTTAACCGATATCTCGGCCAGGTCAGGACGGTTTTCACGGCAGATATCCACCGCCCGGTGCAGCAGTTCCCGGCTGATCCCCCGGCGGTGGAAGTCGCTGTCCACAAACAGCAGCGAGAGATGGTCAAAATCCCGCATTTCGATCATCCCAACGATGCGATCTCCAACAGCGGCAACCAGCACAAAGTGATTGTTCTTTGCCCGTTCGGACATTGCTTCAGGATTGGCATACTTAAAGAATTCCTGATTTCCTTTCTCCTCATAGTCCGGGGCAACATAGGCATTGAAGACACTGGCGATCAGGTCGCAAACGGCGGTTTCTTCGCCGGGTTGTAAAGGGCGATAGTTGATAGTTTGCATTGGTTTTCTCCTTCCAGGGAAGTATACCGCTGTGAAGAGTCAGGCAAAACACTTCAAGTGCGTCATGATCCGTTTGTATACCCTCCTTCATTCCGCTATATTTGCTTCAATACACTTGAGTGAAAAAGGATAAGGATTGTGAAGCGCCTGAAACTGTTTTTATTAATCGGTATCCTGCTGTTGGTTGGATGCAATAGCACAGCACCGGAGCCTGATCCGGCAGCAGATATAGTAGGAGATAGCTCATCAGAGTCTGCTGAAGTCACCGGGGCTGAACCGGCTCCAACACTCGATCCAGAAATCCTGGGGCCCAGCCCTGGAGCTGATGGGATCGGCGATCCCTATTTCCCACAGATGGGAAACGGCGGTTATGACACCCAGCACTATACCATCCAACTGGCAGTCAACCTGAACGAGCATACTATTGCCGGAGCAACAACCATCGAAACGGTTGCCCTGCAAGATTTGAGCGCCTTTAACCTGGATTTCTTCGGCTTTGAAATCGATGAGATTCAGGTAGATGGACAGCCGGTCGAGTTCATCCGCGATGGCGGAGAGCTGACCATCATCCCGCCGAAGATGATCACCGAGGGGCAGTCCTTCACCGTTGAGGTAGCCTACAGCGGCATCCCCGGCGAAGGTGTACCACCCAACTCACCGCTCTTCTCCACCGGCTGGAACTTCTACCCGGAAGGCGTGTTTGTCGCCGGGGAGCCAACCGGGGCATCAAGCTGGTATCCGGTCAACGAGCACCCGCTCGATAAAGCCAGCTACTCCTTTGAGATCACCGTGCCGAAGCCCTACGTGGTCGCAGCCAACGGGCTGCTTCAAGACACTATCGAGCATGATCTCACCACAACCTACGTCTGGGAAGCCCAGCACCCGATGGCTAGCTATCTCGTGACGGTCAACATTGCCGAGTTTGACGTGGAAGAGGAAACCGGGCCGGATGGTGTGCTCATCCGCAATTACTTCGAAAAGGATGTCTCCGATGGTGTTCGCGGCAATTTTGACCGGACAGGGGAGATGATCGAATTTTACAGCGAGGTGTTTGGCCCCTACCCCTTTGAGGCTTATGGCGGGGTCGTCCATGATATCAACCTCGGATTTGCCCTCGAAACGCAGACCCTCTCGATCTTCGGTAGCACCTTCGCTACCGAAGAGGTGCTCGCCCATGAGTTGGCGCATCAATGGTTTGGCGACAGTGTCAGCCTTGAAACCTGGGAGGACATCTGGCTGAACGAAGGATTCGCTACCTATGCTGGCAGCATACTCTGGTCAGAACACAAAGGCGGTCAAACAGCGCTGGAAGGCAAAATCCTGGAGCAGTACAGTCAGATGGCCATGTCAGAAACCGCCGGAACATTTACGGTCGAGAAGGACGAACTGGTCCAGATGATGGGGCGCTTCCTGGAAGGCCAGGATGTATCATCCATCCAGCAGCCGGGAGGCCGCATCTTGACCCCTGAACAGGTAGAGGCCGGGCTGACTGAACTGGTCGGTAATGTCGCCGCCGAGGGTTCAATTGAAGCCGCGGTAGGCGAGGTTCCCACAGATGGACTGCAAGCGGGAGATTTCCCGGCGCTGCTCGACCTGGTGGACTTTGTCGAGGTGGAAATGACGTTCGCC
>JBNKDD010000264.1:0-8070 GCA_050288085.1 Anaerolineae bacterium | reverse complement strand
CGATGCCAATTGCTCCATCACCTACAATGCACCCACTCTTGGCGCATTCCCTGCCACGCTCTCCCCGGCCACCAGTTGGAATGGTGGGAGCACATCGGCCCGAGGCACGGGCGACCCCCATACGGAGGCGCTTGGCAATACCGAGTGGGGCAAGTGGCGGGCTGACGTCCGCACGCAGGCCGACAACCAGTATATCTTTGAGGTGGAAAACCCGGTTGGTTCTCTTCCCGACCAGAAACCAATTTTCCTGACCGACCTGGAACTGCCGGATGTAAATATCACCAAAGACGATGGGGTGTATGAGGTTCTTAACGGCGACACCCTGACTTACTCCCTCCGCATTGAAAACACCGGCGACGGGGCCGCCATGCCCATTGAAGTCCACACCACCGACTTACCGGAGGTGAGGGATACCATTCCGCCGGGGACGACCTATGTCAGTTGTAACATCATTGCTCCCCTGGTGGGAACCTGCTCGGAAAACCCGGCAGGTTCCGGCAACGTCGAATTCCAATTAGTTGCTCAAGACCCGGCTAACAACGTGCTGGCTTATTTACCCAGCCCGAACAGCGGACGGCAAAGCTGGGGCCTGTTAGAAGTTGTCGTAACCGTCGACCCAGGCCCGCCCAATCCCGGCGATCTACTGGAGAACATCTCCGAGGTGAGATGGACCGACATTTACCGGGACATCTACCCCCCGCGTCAGGATAACGATATTGATATCGTTGGCCCGGCTGATCTGTTCGACCTCGAACTGCAAAAATCGGTCAGCGACTCGACAGCCTATATCGGCCAGACCGTAACCTATACCATCGTCCTGACCAACCAGGGGCCTGAACCGGCCCTCGGCACAGGCGTAGGCGGGGCTGGCATTACGGTCACCGATCTCTACCCGACCGATCCCAACCTGGGGGCACCAACCAACGTGACGATCACCGGGGACCCCGGTGCCACTTATAACACCGGCACCGATACCCTGACCCTGAGCCAACCATTGGCCGTTGGAGCCTCTGTCACGGTGACCTACGAGGCAACAGTTAACGGTGCCCTGACCAATGTCAGGAACATTGCCCAGGTCGATTCGGCAGCTCCCACTGACATCGACTCGACCCCCGGCAATCTTGGAGCCAACCCGGTTGAAGATGACGAAGACGACGCCATCATCTCGGCCAGTGCGGCTACCGACCTGACCCTGGATGTGACGGTCGATACCCCAACTGCCAATATCGGCGACACCGTCACCTTCGACGTTACCTTTACACACACGCCACTTCCGGCGACCAATCCTGGCCCGGTGACGGCTGAGGTGCAGCTCACCTTACCGCCCAACATGGCGATCGACCCAACCGCTATAGTCGTTCCGCCTGGGACATCCTATAATCCGGCCACCGGAGTCTGGACGATCACCAACCTGGCTGAGTTCGGTTCGGTTACGCTGCAAATCCCGGCGACGGTCTTGGTGACCGATCCGCAAACGCTGACCGGCGAAGTCGTCTCCTCGACCCTGACCGACATTGACGCCGATCCCAACAACCACGATCCCACCGAAGATGATCAAGACGCGGCCACAGTGAATGCTGGCGGTGCTACCGGTGGGGCTGGAGCAGGCGGCGGTGGCGGTGGTGGCTCGGCCACCCAGACCGGCAGTTCGGCCTTCACAAAACACGGATCGCCGGATACTGCCGTCGTCGGCGAGATAGTCACCTGGACGATCACCATCAACAATACCGGAACCACCGCGACCGACCCCGGCGCAGTGACCGACAGCGTCCCGGCCCAATTCGATATCATCAGCGCGACCTCCTCTCAGGGGACGGTCTCTTCCAGCGGGAATACGATTGTCGCCAATCCGGGCACCATCAACTCCGGCGGTACGGTGACCATCACCATCCAGACGAAGGTCAATGCTCTGGGCGAGCCGGGTGAAATCTGCAACTGGGCCAGCATGCTGGGCTTCACAACCGCTGCGCCGCAGCTTGGGCCAGGCGGGGCACTGATGGCCCCCCTGTTACAGGTCACCTGGACTGCAGAGGATTGCATTATCCTCTTCCCCGATCTCCTACCGGCGACCGGCGGCAGCCCCTTCAGTGATAACGGTTGGCTGTGGCTGATTTGGACCGCAGTGACAGCGCTGGTCGGTATCGCGCTCTGGCGGCTCCGCACCACCCGCCAACCGATCCGGGTCAAAGTCCGGCGGCGCAAAGAAGACCGCTAACCCTCAAAGAACGCCAAAGGGCGATGCCTCGAAACAGCATCGCCCTTTTTGACTCTTTTTCGTCAATTGATGTGTGGTTGTCTTCTTTCCTATCTGTACGGTGCATGTGGCAGTCAAGAGGTCTTTTGTCCTAGCTGTGCCTTTGCCACAATGCATTTACAACCACCCACTCTCCGTTGAATCTGGCCAGGTGCAGGTAATCAGTGAAACCTGATGCGACCACTCTGACACTGGCAATATCTTTCCAGATATCCAGGATGGTGACTTCAAAATCCCGGTCCCCTGCTGGCGTATCGATCCCTCCTCCAGCCCGCGTATACTCGATCATCCATGTGGTGCTCACCGGTGAAAGCATACTTCTTCCGGTTTGAGGATGAACCGACAACTCCCTCTTAGCCAAATCTGGATGGAGACATCTTTCCATCCGTACAGCATCTCCTTCATACCAACCATCAATGTAATCGGAGGCTGCTTGCTTGATGGCTTCAGCATCTACCACTGGTGATTTTGAGGCTGTTTTGCTCGATTGTGTTGTCATTTCTCTTTGTTCCCCTTTCTACGTTAGCCATAGCTACCCACCAACCATCGCCCCCGCCAGCACCTCTATCGGATGCAGCCCCTGACGCTGCGCCGTATGCTCGATCTGATCGCGGCAGGATGTCCCCAACGCACAGATAATCGTATCAGCGGAGGCCGCTCGTACCGCGGGAGCCAGCGACCGCTCGGCCATCTGGATCGAGATCTCATAATGTTCTTTCTCATAACCAAACGACCCGGCCATCCCACAGCAGCTAGACTCGACTTCCTCAACCGTGCAGTTCGGAATCAGGCCCAACATCTGGTGAGTACACTTCGTCCCGAACAGCGCCTTCTGATTGCAATGCCCATGCAGCAGCACCTTGCGCGGAGTCTCATCAAACGTCAACTTAAGCCGCCCCGCTTCGACCTCACGCACGATAAACTGCTCGATCAACATCGCCTGCTCCGCGACTGCCTGCGCCTGCTCACCCGGCACCATGCTGGGATACTCGTCAACCATCATCGCCATCGCGCTCGGTTCACACCCGACAATCGCGATCCCCTCTTCGGCGTAAGGGGCCAGCACTGTGACGTTCTGTCGGGCAAGTTTTGCCGCCATTCTTAATTGTCCCTTCGATACCGCCGGACGCCCGTCATCCTTCTGAACAATGATTACCTCGTAGCCGCCCGCCTCCAGCACCTTGACCGCCGCCTGCCCGATATTCGGTTCATTGTGCTGCATGAACGTATCCACAAACAGCACCACTTTGCCTTGTTTCGCCGGGGTCTGTGACCGATGCTGACCATACCACCGGGTGAAGGTCTGCGGTGCGAGCTTGGGCAGCGTCCGATTCGGGTGGACGCCCATCCCCACCATCACCCACTTAACCGGCCCGGCCATCATCAGATTCGCCAGCGGCCAGACCGGTTGCCCCAATCGATCCATACTGGCAATATTGGCAAACAGCAGCGACCGCAGCGGCGTGCCGTGTTGATCATAATAATTTTGCAGGAACTCGCCCCGCATTTTGGCGACATCAACCACCGACGGGCATTCCGATTTACAGGCTTTACAGGCAATGCACAGCTCGAACACCTCGTACAGCTCTTTCGAGGTCATCCCATCCGGCCCCAGCAGGCCCATCATCGCAGCCCGGAGCGCATTGGCCCGTCCGCGCGTGCTGTGGGCTTCATCACGGGTGACCATAAACGACGGGCACATCACCCCCTGATCCAGCTTGCGACACACCCCCGCCCCGTTGCACATCTCAACCGACCGGGCGAATCCCCCATCGCTGTCGAAGTTCATCACCGTGTTTTGAAGCGCATACGGCGTGCTGTAATCCGAACCAAACCGCAGCAGCGATTCGTCATCCATCCGGGGTGCATCGATAATCTTGCCGGGATTCATAATCCCTTTCGGATCAAAGGCCGCCTTAACCTCGTGGAAAGCCTGCATCAACTCCGGCCCGAACAGCTGCTCTCCGAATTCGCTCCGGGCGATCCCCTGCCCGTGCTCCCCGCTGATCGTCCCCTTATATTCCATGACCAACTCAAGCGCCCCTTGCCCGATCTCCCTGATCTGCCGGACACCGTCTTTTGTCTTGAGATTCACCATCGGGCGGATATGCAGACAGCCCGCGCTGGCATGAGCATACATCGCCACCTGATCAACCCCGGCCTCGTGCGCAACCTGGTGAATATGCGTAATATAGTCCGCCAGATGCTCGACCGGCACCGCCGCATCCTCGATAAAGGGCAGCGGCTTGGTATCGCCCCGGATACTCATCAAGATGCCCAGTCCAACGGATCGAACGCTCCAGACTTCTGCCTGCTGTGCCGGATCGGACAGCACCACCAGCGGATCGTGATGATGAATCCGGTTGAGCGCTGCCTTCAACCGGTCAATTCCGGCATCAAGCTCCGATTCGTTCTCCCCGGCATATTCGACAAACAGCACAATCGCCGGATCCCCCTCGATATAGGTTAGCAGGTGGCGATATTCGGCACTTTCACGGGTCAGATCGAGCATCATCTTATCGAGCATCTCGATGGCAGACGGATCGGTCTTCAACAGTTCGGGCACGGCTTCCAACGCCGCCCGCATCTCGGAGAAGTGAACCAGCGCCAGCCGCTTGACCTTCGGCACCGGGACGAGATTCAGCCTCGCCTCGGTTGTGACCCCCAACGTCCCCTCCGACCCGACCAGCAGCTTGGCGAGATTCGGCGAGTCCACCCCCGCCAGTTGATTCAACCCGTAGCCCGCCACAGTGCGGAAAGTTTGCGGATACCGGCTGGCGATCTGATCGGCATAACGCTCCAGGATGCCGGGAACAGCTTGATAAATCTGTCCCTCCAACCCCGGACGCTTGCCCCGATCTGCCCACGAATCGCCGTTCAAAGCATCGAAGGTAACCCGGCTGCCATCCGCCAATATCGTATCCAGCGCCAGCACATGATCGACCGACATCCCATACACAATCGAATGCGAACCTGTCGCATTATTGCCCACAATCCCGCCCATCGTGGCCCGGTCGCCGCTGGCCGGATCGGGGCCAAACATCAACCCACGTTTGCCTACCACCCGATTTAATGCCCCCAATGTGATCCCCGGCTGGGCGCAGACGATTTTGGCCGCGGTGTCGATTTCGATTACCCGGTCCATGTGGCGGGAGAAATCGATCACCAGGGCGTGATTGACGGACTGCCCGGCCAGGCTGCTGCCCCCACCCCGCGGCAGGACCGGCACGCCATGCTTCCCGGCGATCTCAACGGCAGCCGCCGCTTCGTCAGCATCACGTGGAAACACAACACCGACGGGCATCATCTGGTAAATGCTGGCGTCGGTGCTGAATAACAGGCGCGTCATCCGGTCAAAGGCGGTTTCCGAGACAGTCTGACGCAGATCGTGAATGAGTTCCTTGCTGGCTTCGCGGGCTTCCTGACCAATCATCATCATCATAGCTTGTCTCTTTTTGTTTAGTGTCTATCCGTAGGGGCGCAGCATGCTGCTCCCAGGGCTCTACATGCGGAGAGTATACAGTCTGAGCGTTTTTTCCACCGCAGGGATATACGTGCGTGCTGTATCTGTTACGTCTTCCGCCAGATTTAACCGGGTATAGACGCTGCGCAGCAGATTCTTCACATTCACATAGCAGCCCCACATGGCCGGATCACCCGAATAAGAATAACGAGGGTGATCTTCTGCCCAATCCTCGAAGAGCTTGAGCCACGCTGTG
Source organism: Anaerolineae bacterium (assembly GCA_050288085.1). GTDB lineage: Bacteria > Chloroflexota > Anaerolineae > Aggregatilineales > UBA3940 > JBNKDD01. The sequence goes on along the minus strand of JBNKDD010000264.1, from coordinate 2,097 downwards.
ACCACCTCCGCCGTGACCAGTTCATTCTGGAATGCCGTCACGACAGCATAGGCCATGCGTTCATCCTCTTCATGCTGGAAGATAGTGCCGGTCAACGCCTGGGCTTTATGCGCAATCGCATTGAGCAGTCGCACCACATCATCAATCCCCAGATGCCGGTGCTGCACCAGTTCATCGATCAGATCGGCGGTATGCGCGCAGGAATGCGCCCACCCTTTGCCCTCAACATAGCCTCGCAAATCTTTTTCCTGCGCAAAATATGCCAACGCGCTGTCCATCACGCTGCGGGTTTCGGCCACCGTCATAAATTGTTGGCGCTGAGTGTCGTAAAGCATGATGACTGCCAGCCACAACGCGCCAAACGTGCGCCCAAATACGGTATCGGTACCCTGTTCACCGATGCCGATAGTGAGCAGTTCTTGCAAACGTGGGATCAACGCACGCAGCTCATCCACCGTAAGGCGATCCGCCAGCACCCAACTAGAAAAAATAAAATAGCCAAATGTGTCACGCAGTTCAGGATCGGTGGAACTCAGATAATCGAACAACTCACCGGTCAATTCGGCTGCCGTATACCCATCCGGCACGGCATAGTCTGTATCAATAATTTTCCGCCAGAATGCTTTATCTTGCATGAAGTTATCCTTAACCTCTCCAAAATCGAGAAGGCTTAGTAGTGGCCCTCATCCCCTGGCCCTGGGAGATGATAATATCCGTTATACTTTCACACACACAAGAACAGTCAGTCTTTAAGTCCCTCGCCCTGAGGGAGGGATTTAGGGCGAGGGCCATTCACCAAACGGCCATTCCGGGAGCACTTCTCGTTTTTCTATCCACTCCTCTGGGATAGCCTCAGCCCCGGTATAGGCCGCCACAATCCCCCCAACCATCGCACAGGTGGTATCCACGTCACCTAATCCTCTGGCCGTCAGCCACAGCGCTTCCTCGAAATTATCGAGCTGCTCGCCCGCACACCACAACACAAACAGAACCGTATCCTGGCAGGTGACCCGGCTGCCGTTACCCAGGGCAGCGATAGCCAGCCGCACCGATGATCCAGGCGCTAAGTCACGGGCATGCCGGAGCCGCGCCCGGACTTCGCTGTCCGGCACATGAGGCAGCACCCGCTCGATAAATTCCCGCCGATCCGGTCGCTCGCCCGATTCGCGACATTGCCAGGCGACTGCCACCCCGACCGCCACCGCGATTGCTCCGGCAGCCGCATCAGGATGAGCATGAGTCACCTCAGCCGCTCGGCGGGCATGTTCGGCAGTCGCCTTGAGATCGTCCGCAAAGTACGCCCCGACCGGAGCAACCCGCATCGCCGACCCGTTCCCATACGACCCCATCCCCTCGAACAGGCTGGAGGCTGCTTGCTGCCAGGGTTCACCATCCCCAATCCGGGCAAGCAAACCGTGCATCGCTGGCCCGTAACCTCTATGTGGATGGTAATGCTCGGCAAAACTCGCCGCTAGCTGATCCTGGTCGATCTCCCCATACCGGCGCAGAACCTCGTAAATCGACAGCGCCATATTGGTATCGTCCGTGAAATGCCAGGGGCCATCCGGCATCTCACGGCCTTCAAACCGGTACATCAGCGATTGAGGATTGACGTAGAAGAACTGCTCACCAAAAGCATCCCCCACTGCCAGCCCTTCAAGCGAAACGCGGGCGCGTTCAAGACGCGTCTGATCAGACATCACAAATCCTACTCATGAGTTTTTTGCTCCCGTAGGGACACGACATGCCGTGTCCGGTAAAAGCACCCCCACCAGCACGCCCAACAAGTGTGCATTCTGACTCCCCTCTCCAGAATCAGCGAGCTGATCATCGGCTTGCTGATCGGAGAGGGGGTGAGGTTCTTAGAGGGTGAGCCTACGACTTATGCAGAATGTAGTCCAGCGCCCCCAACAGCGCCAACACATTCTCCGGGCGGGCAGAATACCCCATCAGGCCGATCCGCCATAACTTACCCTTGCCCACGCCGAGTCCTCCGGCAATCTCAATATTGAACTCATTGAGCAGGCGGCGGCGGATAGCCAACTCATCCTTGATACCGTCCGGGATGCGCACCGTCGTCAGGCAGGGCAGCCGGTA
>JBNKDD010000263.1:0-8087 GCA_050288085.1 Anaerolineae bacterium | reverse complement strand
GGCAGTTGCTCGCAAACCCAACGCTTCAACATAATCTGGATCAATTCCCAGAGCGGCATCTGCTTCCAACGACGACATGTAATATTCCCCGGCCAACAGCAACGCAAAGCCTTTAGCATAACGAGCCTTCGCATTGTTGGGATCGCGATCCACGGCTACATCCAAAGCGGCCCGACCTAACTCGTATTCCTCAATTCTCAGGTAAGCCAACCCCAACTCCACAAATAACACCGACGGATCATAGCCATAATCAAGGGCCGACTCAAAATCGGCGATGGCATTCCGGGTTTGATCCATCAGGGTGTAAGCCTGCCCCCGCCTGAAATACGCCTCGCCGTTTTCCGGGTCAATTGCCAGCGCCACATTAAAATCGATCAGGGCCGACTCGACCTCACCCATTGCCAGCAGAACAGCCCCTCGTTCGATAAAGCCATCTGGCTGATCGGGAACTAATGCGACGAGCTTCTCGAAGTCGGCCAGCGCCGGGCCGAGTTCCCCCTGTGGGGCATACAAATCACGATAAAGGCGGCCCCTCACCAGGTAAACAGGCGGATAATTGGGATCGAGTTCTTCGGCTTGTGCCAGATCATCTAATGCTTTTTCGTATTCCCCATCATCAATGTAGATCTTTGCGCGAGCCACATAAGCATCGGGTCGGTAGGGGTCAAGGCTGATAGCTGCTGTGAAGTCCTCAAATGCTCCCTGTATATCCCCAAAGGCCACATAAGCCAGGCCGCGATTGTAATAGGCATCGGCGTAATTTGGGTCGTCAAGGATCGCCTGGGAATAATCGTTGATCGCCTGGACATAGTTTCCAGCCGCAAAACTCTGGTTGCCTGCCCGCAGCAGCGCACCGGCTGGCCCCGGATCATAGGTAGGGGACGGCTCAGGAGTATTGGATGGTGAAGCCACCAGTGTAGGCATAGAGACGGCTGGCTCAACCGATGCCTCAGTTGGCGTTTCAATCGGAGGTGGTTGGGTCGCCGGAGGTTCCTCAACAGTTGGCAGCGATGTGGCTGATTGACAACCGACCAACAAGATCAGCATCAACCCTAAGCCCTGACTATGTCTAAATTTTTTCACTTTGAGCATCTATTCTCACCTGATTAAATGTATGTCTAGCATACATCTTCTGGAGAGCAACTGCCACTTGCAGGCCGCTATTGATCAGTGTAAGCTACTTTTGTTATTAGAGAATTATCTGTCAGACTTTTCGGAGGAGGAAGCGGAGTGGAAGAGAGTCAATCTTTTCGCCGAAGTATCTGGGTATCCAGTGTGATCACCCTTGTCGCCCTGGCAGTTTTTATAGGTATAACAGCCGTCATTCCACGCCCGGCCAACAATGTCGGGGTACTGATTCTGGGAGTATTCCTGGCATTGGTTCCGGCGCTGATCTGGATGATCTTTTTCTACCAGCAGGATCGTGCTGAACCGGAACCAAAACATCTGGTTACCCGGATGTTTGTCTTTGGGGCAATCGCAGCAGCGGCAGCCGCCATACCGATTGCCAACCGGATCGCAAACGAAACCATCAGCCAATTTCCAAATTTCTTTGTGCGGCTGGTGCTGACAATCCTAACCGTCTCCCTGATCCAGGAAACGCTCAAAGTTGCGATGGTTCGATACGTCGTACTGGGAACCAACGAATTCGACCAGCACCCGGATGGGATCGTTTACGGACTGGCATCCGGCCTGGGATTCGCTACCATCTTAACAGTTGCTTTTGTCATTCAATCGGATGGAGTAATTCCCCTGGCAGGCGCTATCAGAGCGGTTGATAATACATTGATGCATGGAGCATTAGGAGCCGTAAGCGGCTACTATATCGGACGGGTCAAACTCGATGGAAAAAAGCTTGGGTGGATGGCAAGCGGCCTTGCCATCGTGACAGTTGCCAATGGCATCTACCAGGTAGTCACCAATGAACTGGCTGAAAGTTTAACATTCAACCCCTGGTTAAGCCTGATCGCCGCCCTGGTGATCGCTGTCGTGGTTGCGGGAGTGTTGTTCACTTACTTCCAGACCGCCGAACGGCGGGCAGCGGGCGAGCTTAAGACCATCTCCGTACAGATACATGGACGTTCCAGCACGATGCCCTGGGATATCCACACCCGTTATGATTGGCTGCTGATTGGAGCAATGGTAACCGCACTGGTCATCGGCTGGGCAGCCGGATTGTACGTAAACAATCGAACCGTAAACTACCCTGCCAATGAGGAACTCTCCGTCTCTTTCCAATATCCCTCCAGGTGGGCGATACAACAAACCGGCGAAACAGGCACCTTATTGATCAGGGATCTAAGAAGCCCCGGTATATTCAAGCCAACTATCACGGTGATCGATGAGAAAACGCGGGAAGACTACTCGCTTGACTTTGTCGTAGCCCAACGTGTTACGACTTCCGAGCAGCAGCATCCCCTTTATGTCGAACTCAGACGAGACGAAGACCTGACACTGGGCAGCATCCCAGCTATGCAGATTGAATACAAGTATGCCACTGAAACCGAGGTTGGCCCTGCCGTAGTGAGAGCATTGGACACCTACGTCATTGTTGGAACACGCTTTTATATATTTCGGTATGAAGCGGGACCAGAGGTATTTGATGCAGGCTTAGAACAATATGAACGGCTCCTGCGCTCGGTGGATTTTGAATCGTAATGAAGGAGAACGGTGAAGTATGCGACGTGTACAATTAGCAGCGGTCGTATTGGTATTGGCGACGATAGCCTGTCTCTCCACTGGGCCAAGAAGCATTGAACCGGTCGAGCAGCCGACCACAGTTCCCAGCCCGACCCAACCTCCGGCCACTAATACCCAAATCGACCCAGGGCAAATTATATCCGGCGATCTGAACGCCGATCAAATTGACGCGATCTCTAAGGCATCGGTGCAGATTTTTGCCGCCCGACAAAACGGAGAAGTGCTCTGGTCAGGATCAGGCACCATCGTCTCTCCAACAGGCGAGATTATCACAAACTGTCACGTAGCCTGTGACGCACCGGTTCTGATCATCCTGATGACCACCCAAACCGACCGCCCACCGGAAGAAAGCTATATCGCCGAGGTGACTCACGCTCGCGAGGACATCGACCTGGCAATCTTACAGATCACCACCGATGTGAACGGCAACCCCGTTTCGCCAACGAACCTGCCATACCTTGAGATCGGTGATTCTAATGCCCTGCGGCTGGGTGATAAGATTTATATCTTCGGTTACCCCGGCGTCGGTGGTGATACTATTACGTTCACGACCGGTTCGGTCAGCGGCTTTGAGATTGCAACAGTCGACGGAAGCGAGCAGCGTCTATACATCAAAACGGATGCCGACATTGCCGGAGGGAACAGCGGCGGAACCGCCGTTGACCTCAACGGGCGGCTGGTTGCTATTCCATCTGCTGTCAACCCGGACATCCGCGAAGGGGTCACCCTCGGTGGGATTGGATTGCTGCTGCCCGCTAACCTGGTTGCAACCGCCCGGAGTAATCCAGGTGGCGCAACAACAGGTGGAGGGGCCGCTTCCCTGCCTCCCTCCAATGAACCAGACCCCTATGAGCCAAATGATGATTATGACGAAGCCAGGGGACCACTTGCCCCCGGCGATGTGATAGAGGCTTATATTTCCTGGGAAAATGACATAGACGTGTTCTACATCAACACATCTACCACCCAACCAATTACTCTCAGCCTGACCAATATTCCGGCGGGTACCGATTACGACCTGTACCTGTTAGACGAAGACGGCACGATTGCCTTCTCGGAAAACGAAACCCAGGAGGAATACATCGAATTTTCCCCGCGCAACACCGGTACATACTGGATTGCAGTCGTATCCTATAGTGGAGCCAGCACCAGCCAACCCTATACATTGGCTGTCAACTATGACGGCGGTGGCGGGGGCGGGTCAAAGGCCAGCGGCGGCATTGCCGTCAGCGGGCGGGCAATGGATGCCGACAATGGCAGACCTTTGCAGGGTGGTGTGTTTGGCATACTCGAACCCGGTGTAACCTGCAACACTTTCCTTAATTCGATCAAACTAGACTTCAGCCTGGTTATAACCAGCACCGAGACTGACAGCCAGGGTCGATTTTTATTGGACGGCGTGCCGCGTGGAGAATCCTATACAACCTTTTTCATCTACGGTGACAATCAAGTCTGCGAGAATGATTGGCTGGAAGTGCCTTCTGATGCCACCGATACCGATATTGGCGAGATCAAAATGTCATTCTAACCTCAGTATATCAATGCATTAGAAAAAGCCGGGACATACTTATTCCGGCTTTTTCTGATCATACGCCCACAAATCATTGACGCCGCCCGCTTGCCTGTGCTACAATGCGGCACATTGAAGAAGGAATTTACCTGTTCATGGCATTAGCAAATAGCTACTCGCTCAACATCAACAATAACGATAATAACGGTAATCCCCTCGGCGGGGTTGCCTGATCGTGTGTTGAGCAGCCAAAACACACATCAAACCCCGCCCACATCCGCAAGGGCGGGGTTTTTCATGCACATTGTTAGGAGGAGTTCATGCTGAAAACCCATACCTGTGGTGAGCTACGCGCAGAACACGTTGGTCAATCTGTCACCCTGGCCGGATGGGTCAACCGTCGGCGCGATTTTGGAAGCCTGATCTTTATCGATCTCCGTGACCGCTGGGGGATCACCCAGGCTGTGATCGATGCAGGTTCAAACGACGACGTCTACCAGATCGCAAACAGCGTCCGCAGTGAGTTCGTCGTTCAAATCGAAGGCGTTGTCTCAGCCCGCACCCCTGAGACGGTCAATCCAAATCTGGCAACCGGCGAGATTGAGATCCAGGCGTCAGGCATTAAGATTCTCAACCGGTCGAAAACCCCGCCGATTGAGATCTCCGGTGATACGCAGCCCAAAGAAGAGGTGCGGATGAAATATCGCTACCTCGATCTGCGAACCGCGCGTATGCAGCATAATCTAATCCTCCGGCATGAAGCGATTCTGTTTATCCGTAAATTCCTGGCAGAGCGGGGCTTTGTCGAGATCGAGACGCCAATCCTGTTCAAGACCACCCCTGAAGGAGCACGTGACTACCTGGTGCCCAGCCGGGTACATCCGGGTAAATTCTACGCCCTGCCACAGAGTCCGCAGCAGCTCAAACAGTTGTTGATGGTGGCGGGTTATGAGCGGTATTTCCAGATTGCACGCTGCTTCCGAGATGAGGATCAACGCGGTGACCGCCAGCCGGAATTCACCCAGCTTGACCTGGAAATGAGCTTTGTTGAACGGGACGACATCCTCGACCTGATCGAAGCCTTGATGATCGGGATGGTCGAGAGCGTATCGGATAAAACTATTACGAATAAACCCTTCCCCCGTCTGAGCCACGCCGAAGTGCTGGAACGGTTTGGGACGGATCGCCCCGATGTGCGCTTTGGTCTTGAACTGAAGGATGTCAGCGACATTGCCGCGAAGAGCGAGTTCAAGGTGTTCACCAGCACGGTTGAAGCCGGGAATAAAGTCCGGGCAATAGCTGTACCGGGCTGCGGCGATTACAGCCGCAAGCAAGTCGGTGAGCTTGAAGAGATCGCCAAGGAAGCCGGGGCTAAAGGTTTGGCATACATGTCCATCCAGGAAGACGGCAGTGTCAAATCATCTATTGCCAAGTTCTTCAGCGATGATCTGCTGGCGGAACTGGTCAAGACGGTTGAAGCAAATCCCGGCGACTTGGTCCTGTTCGTCGCTGATAAACCACAGGTCGTTAACGAAGCCCTTTCTACCCTGCGCACCGAGTTCGGCAAGCGGTTAGAACTCACCAACTCTGGTGAGATGAGCTTCCTATGGGTGATTGACTTCCCGCTGTTCGAATGGAACGAGGATGAAAATCGTTGGGACCCATCACACCATATGTTTACCTCACCCAAGCCAAGCGAACTGCACCTGCTCGAATCCGATCCGGGCGCAGTGCACAGTGAACAATATGACCTGGTATGCAACGGTTACGAGGTAGCTGGAGGAAGCATCCGTATCCACGACCGAGATATTCAGGAAACGATCTTCGGCCTGATTAACCTCGATCCAGATGATGCCCGCGAGCGTTTCGGTCACATGCTCGAAGCGTTTGAATACGGTGCACCGCCGCACGGTGGAATCGCACCCGGCATTGACCGGTTGGTTATGCTGATGGCCGGTGAACCCAATATCCGCGAGGTGATGGCCTTCCCGAAAACTCAACGCGCCTCTGACCTGATGGCCGGAGCACCGAGCGTCGTCGATGATTACCAATTGGAGGAACTGCACATTCAACTGGCCGCCGGTGTCACACCGGATGACGAAGAAGAATCAGCAAAATAACCCTTTGCGGAGCTAACAGGGTATATAGACAACGCGCAAAAATTGATTTTTTGCGACTCGATACCCAATATGGTAAAACATTGTCTACCCTGCTAGCTCTGCCTTGCGGCAACTCTTGAGCCAACACTCACAATAATGGGAGCTCAAGTTACTGCAATATGCGCGGCCTTGAGCCACCGCAAAAGGCAATCACTGGGCACCCACCTGCAAATGCAGGTTCAGGAAACACGTAAGGCAGAATAGTAGGGTTTTTTTCCTACCTTTTCCCCGGCAAACAACATTATCATTAAGTGTACTTTTTACACGAAACTTGCATCGGTTAAGTGGATGTGATATTCTCCGGTGGAAATTTAAGTTGGGGCAGACAAATGATTTTAAATCAATGGCCCAACTGGTTCGGAAATAGCTGAAGCTATTTCCACTTAAGTGCTGCCCTGGTAAACCTCTTAAGAGAATCTATGCTTCGTGAGCGAGTAGCCAACAACATCTACGTTTTTTCCAGCGAACTGTACGCGCAGGTCACTGCGAGTGTGATCCTTACCCCGGCAGGGGCGATTGTTATTGACACGCTCCCCTTTCCGGTTGAGACCCAAACGATTGTTCGTTTCGTGGAAGAGCGGCATGGCGTACCGGTACGCTATGTCGTCAATACCCATTATCACGCCGACCACACCTATGGAACCTGCTTTTTTAGGCAGGCACGGGTGGTCAGCCATCGCCTATGCCGCAGCTTTTTGAACGAGCGGGGCCGGGCCGGCCTGGAACGGGATCAACAAGGCTCTCGCGAAATGTCTACCATCTCGCTGCGTCTACCCGATATCATTTTCGATAAGGGCGAAATGTTCCTTCATCTGGGAGGCACAACCCTGAAAATGTGGCATGCACCGGGCCACAGCCCTGACAATATTCTGTGCCTGGTCGAAGAAGAACAAATCCTGTTTGCTGCCGATGTTCTGATGCCGCTCCCTTTCTTCTCAGATGGCAACTGGAGTGACTATGTCGCCACTCTTGAATCGCTGCGTGGGCAGGCATTCGAAAGTGTGGTGCAGGGACATGGCGAGGTAATTCTACGGGGTGAAGTCCAATCCAAGATTGAGGACGATCTGGCCTATCTGCATACCATTCGCAAAAAGGTTCAACGCGTCATCAAGAAAGAACTTGGGCGTGAGGCACTCGCTAAAATCGATATCGAGTCGTGCGGTAAGAGCCGTATCCCACTCAATGGGTTGGTGCAGCAATTACACCACAGCAACCTTGAAACGCTGTATGATGAATTAGTCGAAGCGGGAGAAGATCAGACCGGCGGCCAGGGATAATGGCGGCCTGACCCCGGATGGGGGAAAACGCCAGCCGAGATGATTTCTTGCGTACGCTGGGCGAGAGCATCCAGTTCATATCGGGACAGCAAATCCAACAGCCGGGAGGAAAGCTCCGGCTGCCCCAACTTTTCGCACAGACAACTCATATCGGACAGTAGTTCAGGAGGGATTTTCTCCCCCGCAAAATCCCAGATCACGGTACGCAGTTTGGGCTGGCTGTGAAAACAAATTCCGTGATCGATGGCCCAGATTTTACCCTGAGCATCAAGCAAACAGTGCCCCGCCTTCCGATCAGCGTTATTCGTTATCCAATCAAATAAGGCAACCCGGTAAAGCTGGGGGCGATAACTGGTATCGAGGTTGAAATAGTGCTGTTCCGGGTTATGCTCAATGAAAAGCTGAACCATACCAACACCATGAGGTCCTCGGCGTAGAATG
>JBNKDD010000262.1:0-8147 GCA_050288085.1 Anaerolineae bacterium | reverse complement strand
TGTCAGGATTTTGGATTATATATCCAGAAGCTGCGAGCCTGCGGCTGCCCGGTGTTGATAACCAATGCTCGCTGGCGGATGGGGGTCGAAGCGATATCACTTTCCCTATCTGACCACTATGACCCAAATCGCGCCGGTTGGTCGGCCTGTGTGCGCTGTGGCGCTGTGCAATTTATCCTGACCGAGGCGGCCTACGATCAACCTGACATTGACACGGCAGTTACTAATGTAGAAGGCTGCCCTCAATGTTTATCACTATAGGCCATCTCCTGGGGCAAGCCCCCAGCAAAAAATCATAAAACTAGAAAGGTCAAATATGATCGGTATTGTCATCGTCTCCCATAGCCCCCTGATCGCCGAAGGAGTAAGAGACCTCGCCAGCGAAATGACGCAGGGGAAAGTCAAAATCATACCTGCCGGTGGCCTGGATGACACCACTATCGGCACCAATGCCGAACGGATTTATCAGGCACTACTAGAAGCCAGTAATCCAGATGGTGTTCTGGTATTGGCCGACCTGGGCAGCGCTGTGTTGAGCACCCAGGCCGCTATCGAACTGCTTCCAGAAGCCGATCAGAAATACATTCTACTCAGTAATGCACCGCTGGTTGAAGGGGCCGTCGTCGCTGCCGTCCAGGCTTCAATTGGAGATACTTTGGAAGCCGTTAATGCCGCAGCCGAAGCTGCCAGCACCATGAACAAATTACAATAGAGAGGCAGAGAGCATGAGCGCAGCAACCACCGAGATCGAAGTCCGGCATGAGGCTGGCCTCCACCTACGTCCCGCCGCCTTGTTTTTACAAACTGCCGGGGCCCATGAATCCGATATCCGGGTGCGCAATGTAACCCGCGATACACCTTTCAAGAATGCAAAAAGTATGCTGGATGTGATGTCATTGGCTGTCAAGCAAGGGCATACCATCGAATTAACGGCCGAAGGCGAAGACGCTGAGGCAGCTATCGAGGCACTCCGGGAGTTGATTGACAGCAACTTTGGCGAGTAGCCGATAGAATAGATAGGCATAACGACCTTTTCCTGTGTCGGTGGCATAAGCGAGCCGCCGGTGCAGGCCAATCAAACATTAGGGCCAGGTCCGGTCAACCGGTTGTTTCCTCACACCCGGTAGTAGAGATAAAGCCCCGCCCCTTTTTTACCCGCCGCCAGGATAACCCTCGCGCTATTTTTGGCAACTAACCTCACGCGTTGTTTCTTCCTTCCTAAGAGCACTTAATCCAAAAGATATCTCAATTCCTCCTGAACAATTTCTAAACAAGTTGGAACTAGACTTATAACAACTCGATAGGTAAGGGATATGTGCTATGGAAGTAAAAAAGAAGAAACTAAATCCGATTAAAACGAATCTATGGGTAGATGTTGTAATTTTCCTGGCCTTTTTGCTGGCACTTGATCCGCGCACAACCGGGATTGCCATCCATGAATGGCTGAGCCTGGCTGCGGCTGGTGCAGCGATTGTTCACCTGCTGCTGCACTGGCAATGGATCGTTGAAGTAACCCGCCGGTTTTTCCGTCACTTTGGCAAGAAGCAAAGCTTGAATTACGTGGTGAACGCCCTGTTTTTCATTGACCTTGCTATTGTCATTTTCTCCGGCATCATGATCTCCAAGGAGGTTTTGCCAGCTCTCGGCCTGAGTGCCCCACACAACAATTTCATGCGGAGACTGCATACGCTTTCGGCTGATTGGTTTGTCTTCATCGTCGGTTTGCATATCGCCCTGCATTGGAAATGGCTGCTGAGTGCATTCAAACGCTATCTTGTTCCACCGGTACTCAAACTCTTTAAGCCGTCACGAACGGCTCCGGCACTGGCAAGCTCACACATCGCTTTACAGGAGGGTGATAAATGAAAATCGTATGGCGCATACTGATTATATTGTTCGCCGGGTTGCTGGTTTCAGGAGTAGTTTACGGCATTACTAAAACAAGCCTGGCCGCAGAATTGATTGGTGGTCCTGGCGGTGATTTTGAAGGAGAGCGGCTAGGAGGCGAAAACTCCCGCCCCGATTTTGAAGGAGCTCCCCCGAATGGTGGTTTCAATAGACAGGGCCACAACGATGGGCATCATGGAGATGACTCCGGTGGGTGGGACTTTCATACCACCATAAAGAACCTGGAGGTCATCGGAGCGATTATCGCCGGGGTGGTATTGGTTTCCCTGTTATGGAACCAAGGGCAAAAACTATACAGACGATTTAGAGCACGGCAGGCGGTAACTGAAAATGCATCTGTCTAGCGGGGCGGCATCTCTCGATGCCGCTTTTCCGCCAATGGTGCGAAAGCAAGCAGTAAACATGGAACAGCAGGTTATTCTCTTTCTTAACAGCGGGCAAGTCGGCGATAAGGCTTATCAGGAGCAGCTTCGTCAAGCCGGTTACCAGGTTATAGACGTTGATATTATCACAAAGAGCCTGAATATCCTGGAGACAATCCGCCAACTGCTCCCCGATCTGGTGCTGATAGAACTCCCTTCGCCTGTCTTTGACGGCGCGGAAATGACCCAGGCCATACGGAGTGATCCCCTACTGGCGCAGCTTCCGGTGATACTGTTAGGCTTCCATATTCCGATTGAGCAGCAGCTTGCCGGACTAGAATCAGGCGCGGATGATTTCGTCTCGGCCCGCTACACGCCTTATGAACTAACGCTGCGCGTCCGTGCGGTACTCCGGCGTAGTGAAAAATCAGCATAAAAGACCAGAAAAGTTTAATGGCTATAATAATAGAGATGAAGGTAAAAACTGAGAGAGCAGTATGGCAAAATGCATCCTTGTTGTAGATGATAAAAAGAGCTTACGGCAGTTGGTTAGAAGCTACCTGGAACAGGAAGGATTCCGGATAGTGGAAGCAGGCGATGGACGTGAAGCGCTCTTCGTCGCCCGTGAAGAGCATCCCGATTTGATCATCCTCGATTTGATGATGCCGGAGATGGGTGGTTACGAATTTATCCGCATATATGGCAAAGAAGCCGATACCCCCATCATTATCCTGACCGCCAAGCTGGAAGAGAACGACCGCGTGTTAGGGCTGGAACTGGGAGCCGACGACTACGTGACCAAGCCCTTCAGCATGCGTGAACTATCCGCAAGGGTGCGAGCTGTGCTGCGCCGGACCGGCAAACCCGCCAAAGAAAGTGACATTCTCAGCGCCGGGGGGATTACGGTGAACCGGGCCGGTCACCTGGTTTATGTGGGTGAACAGCAGGTTGATCTCACCCCCTCAGAATTCGATCTGCTCGTACTGCTCATTTCTACGCCGGGCCGGGCTTTTACCCGTGCAGAGCTGCTTGACCATTTGCAACAGGGGATGGTCTTTGATGGAATCGAACGGACAATTGATGTTCATATCCGCAATCTCCGCACCAAGATCGAATCAGACCCGGCTAACCCGCAATATATTGAAACGGTGTATGGCGTCGGGTATCGCTTTGCATCGCATATTTAGGACAGTTCCCTATGCGGTCTATCACCCTTAAACTTACGCTGGCCTTTCTCTTCGTCGGATTGACCGGCTCCATTATTGTTGCTGTACTCACTCAAATCCAGACACGGCAGGAATTCAACCGCTTTGTGCTGGACCTCTACCAGAGTGAGATGGTTACCGATCTGGTTGATTACTACGAGGAAAACGGTAGTTGGGAAGGTGTACAGGAGACAGGCTTTTCCGGCAGACCTAGCCGCGGCGGACTGAATGACCCGGAGCGCGGAGGAATATTACTGATCGTTGACAACGAAGAGCAGGTTGTCGTAGGCCCGCGAGAGCTTATCGGTACAACCCTTCGAATCAGTGAGCAGCAAGAGGGCTTACCGCTTGAAGTGGATGGTGAAGTCGTCGGCTGGATGCTTATTAACATACCAAAACCCGGAGATGAAAGATCACCGGAAGGCGATTTTATCGACCGGCTCAACAAAAATGTCATTGTCAGCGCCCTGATCGCAACCTCGTTAGCGTTAATCATCGGTATTGTGCTGGCGCGAACCATCTCCCACCCGATCAGTGATTTGCAGGCGGCAACGCGGATCGTGGCCGAAGGCAACCTCGGCTATCAGGTGCCTGTCGTAGGCAAGGATGAACTGGGACAATTGGGACATTCTTTCAACCAGATGAGCGCCGATCTCGCACAATCCAACGCCCTGCGCCGCCAGATGACCGCCGACATTGCCCACGAGCTGCGCAACCCATTAAGCGTGATCCTCGGTTATACAGAAGCACTGAGTGACGAAAAACTGGAAGGAGAAGCGGCTACCTTCCAGGTCATGCACGAAGAGGTGCTTCACTTACAGCGATTAATCGAAGATTTGCGCACTCTCTCACTGGCCGATGCCGGGGAACTCTCCCTCGTTAAGCAGCCGATAACCCCGGCTGCCCTGTTGGCCCACGTCGCGACGGCCCACAATTTGCTGGCAGCAGAAAAACAGGTAGCTCTGGAAGTTCAGGCTGCCGAAGGACTGCCGGAAATCTCAGTCGATCCTGATCGTATTGTCCAGGTGCTTGGCAATGTCGTTGCTAATGCCCTGCGCTACACACCCGCCCAGGGGAAAATTAAGATGACCGCCGAGCGAGACAGCGCCGGGATAACATTCCGGGTGACCGATACCGGTGTCGGAGTCTCTGAGGAAGATCTGCCCTATATTTTTGAGCGTTTCTATCGTGTGGACAAAGCCCGGTATGACAACAACAACGAATCTGGGTTGGGGCTTGCAATAGCCAAATCGATTGTCGAGGCGCATGGTGGCTCGATTTCCGCGGAAAGCACTCCCGGCAAAGGGACGACCTTTACTATACTGCTCCCACAGAACTGACAACCGCCTATCCTCGCAAGACTCACTTCCCCGGTGAGTCTTTTCTTTTTTCACCTCTTGCCAGACCTAATAATTCATTAAGTGGTTCTTCATAGTTTCTGAACACCTCTTGGTTATCCTCTGATCATGTACAGGTTTATGGAAAGTTTTGAATGTAGAGAAAAGGTTGAATCTGATATGATAGCAACCAGACCAATGAAGCGGTTATCGCCAGAACATGGCGACCCTGATCTGGAAGCCACCAGACCGGCAAGGCGCACATCCCTGCCTGATGACGATCCAACAGAGCAAACGGTCAGGATTGATACGACTGCCAACGCGGAAATCACCAGACCGATAAAGCGGCTGTCCCCGGCAGATACCGAACCGGCAGAACAACTGGCTTATGTGATCCAGCAGTTCAGCCCTATCAGCCTTGCAGAGATGCAGCGAGTCGCATTGCTTGACCGGGTAGACACCAAGTACCTGCTTGGATTAACCGACCTTCAGACCGTGCTACAGCAAATTAACACCGAATACCGCGTACTTGAGATTGACGGTATTCGTATGAACCAGTATCGCACAGTCTACTTCGATACCCCCGATTTCTTTTTATACAGGCAGCATCATAACAGTTATGGCTCTCGCTACAAGGTGCGTACACGCCAATATGTAGACTCAAATCTTGCATTCTTCGAAATCAAGAACAAAAACAATCAGGGGCGGACGGTCAAATCCAGGCTGCCGGTTGAGGAAGCCCAGGATCAGGTCACCGGAGAACTGGATCAGTTCGTCAATCAACATACCACACTTGACCCAGATCGATTAGTGCCAAAGCTGTGGAATAACTACCTGCGGGTGACTCTGGTTAGCAAATACCGCCAGGAACGGCTGACTATCGATCTGAACCTGACCTTTGGTTGGGGAGGCAAACAGGTAGCACTCCCTGGCGTGGCTATTGCCGAGGTGAAGCAGAAGAACTTCTCACACGATTCGGATTTTATCCAGCAGATGCGGACACTGGGTAACCACCCGACCCCCTTCAGCAAGTACTGTATCGGGGCTGGCATGATCTACAAACAGCTCAAAACCAATAATTTTAAGCTGAACTTACAACAGCTTCATAAAGTTATGCAGGAGGAACCGTCCTATGGTTTCGTTTATTGATATCACGGTGGGTTTTATTATCAATCTCGCAATCGTCCTGGTGATTGTGCGGCTGATCTATTACCCACAGCAGCGGAACAAAGACTACGTATTCACGTTTATTGCGTTCAACACCATCATCTTTTTTGTAATGGGCGTGCTAAACAACGCTGAACTCAGTGTCGGAGTAGGATTTGGCCTGTTCGCCATCTTCTCGATTCTACGTTATCGCACCGAGACTATCCCGATCCGCGAAATGACCTATCTATTCATCATTACAGCCCTGCCTGTATTCAATGCGGTGCTGATGCAAGCGGATGCATTTATTCAATTGGCTGTTGCCAACATAGCAATCATCCTCGTGTTGTTCGCACTGGAACGGGAATGGGGATTCAAATATGAGACTCGCAAAACTATCACTTACGAACGTATCGAGATGATTCGCCCGGAAAACTGGGGGGCACTCCTGGTTGATCTGCAGCAGCGCACCGGTCTTCCAATCAAACGAATTGAGATCGGCAAGCTTAACTTCCTGCGCGATTCGGCAGAAATCAATATCTACTATGACGGGCGCGGATTCGACACCGATCAGGTCAAGTTCAGCACGAATCATTCCGGGTATGATGACGATCTATAGAAAACCAATCGCAGATGGCGCAAAGTGTATTTAACGAAAGAATGTAAAAAGAACACTGGAGAATATGATGAGAAGAAGAATGTTAATGATTTTATTGGTATGTACCATGATCATAGTGATGTCTGTCGCATGTAACCTGCCGACAACAACGACTGACGAGCAAGTTTCAGCTAACACGGCATCGACGAATAACAATATGGCGGTTGAGGACAGCGGACAAACCGATAGCACAGCAGCAGAGCCGACCGTAGTCGAGCCGGTTGAACATAACGAGAATCACTATAACCCGGAGGCATATAATTGGAACGAGGCTGACGTTGTTCAGATCAGCTTGAATGGCAGCTCGATCACCGCAAACGGCGCAGGCGTGACGGTTGATGGCAGCAATGCGACCATCACTGCTGCCGGGACGTACAGCATCAGCGGGACTTTAGCCGATGGACAGATCATCGTCGATACAGAAGATGAAGATATTGTCAGGCTTATCCTGAACGGCGTTGATATCAACAGTTCCACGAGTGCGCCGATCTTTATCAGCAGCGCAAAGGAAGCGGTGATCATCCTGGCCGATGACACGGCAAATCAGGTATCAGACGGGACATCTTACGTTTTTGAAGATGCTGAGGAAGACGAACCCAACGCGGCAATTTTCAGTAAATCCGACCTGACCATCTTTGGCAATGGCTCACTGACCGTTACCGGAAACTACAATGATGGCATTGCAAGCAAAGATGGCCTGATCATCGCCAGCGGCCAGGTCACCGTCAATGCGGTTGATGATGGTATCCGGGGCAAGGATTATCTCATCGTTCAAGATGGAGCGATCACGGTCAATGCCCAGGGCGATGGTTTGAAATCTGACTACGAAGAAGACGCTTCAAAGGGATACATTACGATTGAGGCGGGCGTTTTCAACATCACTGCCGGTGGCGATGCCATTCAGGCCCAGGCGGATATCATAATCACAGCGGGGGAATTCACCATATCATCTGGCGGTGGCAGCGCTAACTTTGTTGACGAAACCTCGTCGGCGAAGGGTATCAAAGGCACGGTCAATGTAACGGTTGATGGCGGAACCTTTACCATCGATTCCGCTGATGACGGCATTCACTCAAACGGAAGCATCGTCATCAATAACGGGGTGTTCGTTATAGCCTCCGGTGATGATGGTATGCACGCCGACGCTACCCTGGATATCAACAACGGCGATGTTAACATCACAAAATCTTACGAGGGCATCGAAAGTGCCATTATCACCATCAACGACGGTGAAATCCACCTTGTCTCAAGCGATGATGGGATAAACGTTGCCGGAGGGAATGACGGCTCCGGGATGATGGGGCCGGGCGGTGGCGGAATGCCAGGTGGTGGACGAGGTCCCGGTGGTGATGGTCAGATGCCGGAGCCGGGTCAAATGCCGGATGGCGCTCAGATGCCAGATGGCGGCCAGATGCCAGATGCAGGTCAAATGCCGGATGGCGGTCAAATGCCGGATGGCGGTCAAATGCCGGATGGCGGTCAAATGCCGGGTGGCGGCCAAATGCAGTAGCCCGATCAAGATGGCTTTGCG
>JBNKDD010000261.1:0-8164 GCA_050288085.1 Anaerolineae bacterium | reverse complement strand
ATTAGCTGAGAAAAAAACTTTGAAGACTATCCGCACAAAGTTTAGCGCCAGATTGTTAGCCAGACAAATTTAGGCTCATGTTCAATGCTTGCCTGGAATCAACAAGGGACATGGCTTGTCGTACCATGTCCCTTGCTGTCAGACAGACCAGGCTAATTCATCGAGGCCCGGATAGCTTCCAGGTTGGCTTTGGCTGGCGGGGCCAACTGCCAGAAAGCGGTCAGCTTGTCGCAGGCGTAATCGTCACAATGAGCGCAGTTCTCCACACCGCGCTCTTCGGCACAGGTCCGTATCTCACATTCGGTGCAGTGACTGATATGCCGCCCTTCAGCGGTGCAGCCATCACACAGGCAGTTTTCCGCCTTGAGGTCGGCATTGAATTCCTTGCTCCACTGAACGGCCAGCTTTGCCAGTTCGTCCATATTATTGGCCTGGGTGTGAATGTACGCCGGGCACTCAGCGCAGTCCAGCCCGCAATAAGCGATCATCTTGTTTCCATTTGAGTCTGCCATCTTTCTAACCTTTCTGTGCGCTTACAATCATCTCGACAACTTCCAGCGGCATGGAGGTGCGTTCGGCGATAGCAGCTTGATCCATCCCCTGCTCGCGATACCGCATAATGACGACCGGCATCGGCTCGCCGATCTCGACAACGTGCCCGTCCGGGTCCTGCACACGGAATACGCGCTGTCCCCAGGGCTGCTCCCGGATGGCATGAACCACCTTCACCCCGGCATCGGATAACTGCTGCCAGATAGTTTCCAGCTCGGTTGTTTCGAAATACAGTTCGAGGTTCTCGCGGCCCAGCGCAGCGCCGGATTCTGGCGCACGTTGGTAGACCATCTCAAAGGCGTGATTGACTTCCCAGATGGCGAACCCGCCTTCGAACCCAACGTTCTGACCGTGATCCATCATGACTTTTTGGCCTAACAATCCCTCGTAGAATGCTCGCGATGCCTGGACATCATTCACAAAAATAACAGATGCCTGATACTGTAAAGACATTTCTTCTCCTTAATAAATATAAAAGCAGAATCAACAAAGGTTTATAGAGGTAATGTGTTGAGTGTTTTGTGCCAGGAACAGAATTGTAGCACATGTGTTCGTTGGTGTCAAAACATTCGTTCTAGGGGAGGCTGCGAATGAGCTGCCTCGAATACGGCCTGTTTCGGATAAATCTCCTGCTGACCCTATCGATAAAACTGGTTTTTCGCCGAAAGGTTGATAGACTTTGTGGTTACCGGACACCGCGCAGCCGTAGGTTAGACACCGGTTGACAAGTGCGTATAGATCAGACAAAATGGGATAGTAATGCCGTTCCTGGATTCCCCTAGCTCCGGAGCCAAAATTATGATTAAAGATACCTTGCATGATACAGAAGTGCGTATGAAGAGTACTATCCGTGCTCTCGAAGAAGAATTAGCCGGTATTCGGACCGGGCGGGCTTCGCCTGCGTTGGTGGAGAAGCTCATGGTAGAATACTATGGTACGCAGACGCCTTTACAACAGCTTGCGACCATCAGTGCACCTGAACCTCAACTGATTGCGATCCGGCCCTTTGACCCCACCTCGATCAACAAGATTGAGAAGGCCATTCAAACCTCCGATCTGGGTTTAACCCCATCCAACGATGGGAAGCTGATCCGGTTAATGATCCCACCGCTGACGGAACAACGTCGTCAGGAACTGGCAAAGCTGGTCAGCAAGCGTCTTGAAGAATCCAAAGTAGCGCTGCGCAATATTCGGCGGGACTCCCTGAACGACCTTCGCGACTTTGAAAAAGAGAAGATGATCTCCGAAGATGAATTTCATCGTGGAAAAGACGATCTACAAAAACTAACCGATCGATATATCGATGAAGTTGATAAGATCGGGGAACGCAAAGAACAGGAGATCATGGAAGTATAGTGTGTGCTATGGTGAAACAAAAAGAATTAACGGCAGAGGATGAGGAAGAACTCGCTGTCGTTCCGGCTCATATTGCCATCATTATGGATGGTAATGGGCGGTGGGCTAAACAGCGTGGTCTGCCTCGCCTGGCCGGACATCGTGCCGGGACGGAGAACCTCCGTCGGGTCTTACGGGCCTGTGTTGAGTACGGCGTCAAGATATTGACAATCTATGCCTTCTCGACCGAGAACTGGGGACGCCCCCAGGGTGAAGTCAAGGGTTTGATGCGCATCCTGGAAGATGTCATTGACCGCGAACTGGATGAGTTAGATGAAGAAGGCGTGCGGATTCGCCACCTGGGCGAGCTTAAGGGCGTTGACCCCAAGCTTCAAAACAAAGTGCGTTACGCCGTCGAGCGGACTAAAGACAACGACACCTTAACCCTGAACGTTGCTTTTAACTACGGCGGGCGGGCGGAGATCATTCATGCTATCCAGGAGATCGTTCGCGCCGGGCATACCCCGGAGGAGATCACAGAGGAGATGGTCAGCCGCTATCTCTACACAGGCAATATGCCCGATCCCGATCTGATCGTCCGTACTAGCGGCGAACTCCGCCTGAGCAACTTCTTGATCTGGCAGAGCGCCTATGCCGAATATTACTTCCCTGATGTGTACTGGCCCGATTTTGATAAGGAAGAACTCCATAAGGCGCTGCTTCATTTCGGGCAGCGCAACCGGAGGTATGGCCTGGTGAAATGAGTACACACAGGTTCTTTCAGATCACATTTCAAGCAGCAAGGGGCTTCTCAAGCCCCTTGTTTTGCGCTAAGGGCAGATAGTTGGGCCATCCTACTAAAAGCCTGGCCTGATCTATTCCCCTCAACGTAAATGAATGAATGAACAAGGAATCTATTGCATGTCGAATCTTGTGACGATTGAACGCCACCTGCTTGAGGAGCAGAAGCAGGTCCCCGGAGCTACCGGCATCTTTACCAGCTTGATGTACGATATAGCCTTAGCTGCCAAGATCATCGTTCATGAAACAACCCGTGCGGGCCTGGGTGATATCCTGGGCCGGGCGGGTGATGTCAATGTGCAGGGCGAGGAGCAGCAAAAGCTCGATGTTTTTGCCGACCAGACCTTTTACCGGATGATGGGGCACACCGGGCGGCTGGCGATTATGGCTTCAGAGGAACATGCCGGCCCGCTCCATATCCCGAAGCAGTACGAGGCTGGTGATTATGTGCTGCTATTTGATCCCCTGGACGGGTCATCCAACATAGACTACAACGTCAGCATCGGCACGATCTTTTCCATCCATCGTAAGATCAGCGATGAGAGTGAGCGAGGCACTCTCGCCGATTTACTTCAACCGGGTTACCGGCAGGTTGGGGCAGGCTACATAGTGTATGGCTCCAGCACCATGTTAGTCTACAGCGCAGGGCGAGGTGTGCATGGATTCACCCTTGATCCCAGCATCGGGGAATTTCTACTTTCGCATCCCAATATCCGTATCCCCGATCAGGCGCAATACTACAGCGTTAACGAAGGTTACCAGCAATATTGGTCTGAAGGGGTGCAGCGATTTGTCCGGTATCTCAAAGGGCTTGATACGGACAATCCGCGTAAAGGGTTATCCGGGCGCTATATCGGGTCACTGATCGCCGATTTCCACCGGAACCTGTTGACCGGCGGTATTTTCCTATATCCCTGGGATCAGAAAAACCCTTCGCTGCCTTACGGTAAACTGCGCCTGACCTACGAGTGTACGCCGCTGGCTTACATCGCTGAACAGGCCGGAGGATATGCCTCCGATGGGGTGAACCCGATTCGGATCATTCAGCCGCATGATCTCCACCAGCGTGTACCGCTGTTTATCGGCAACCGCGACTTAGTCGAACAGGCTGAAGCCTATATCCGGCGCTACGATCAGGCCTGGATTGAGCAGTACCAATCCTATATCCGGGTTGATCCCATGAAATGATATCCCGGCCAATGTCCCGCCCAGGGCTATGATAGTAGGGGCGCAGGGCCTTGCGCCCCCTTAATAATAGCTGTGGGTGGGATGGTCAGCCCAACATCCCACGTGCATAGGCCACTGCCTCGTCCCGTGAATTGAAGACCAGGACAGGGATTTTGCCGTATTGAGTCTGGAACAGGCTTTTGGCCGCCAGATCAACGATATCGTCAGTGCCCACAAATACATTTCTCAGTCGCGGGTCGGAAAAAGAACCGGCGTCGCCGCTGCGTGCATTGCCCAGGGCCAACACCAGTTCGCTAAATGTCATGTCGATCTGGCTAAAATCCGTGACCAGAAAGATCGGTTTTGGTAAACCTTCAATAGCGGCAGCGACTTCTAGTTGAACTTCCTCTGTGTTCTTGTCAAATTTGAATCCCTTTTTGATGGTAAAGATAACAATGGATTCATCTCTCAGCTTTTCTACCTCATATGACAACATACTGCCTCGCTTAGTATTCAGGTAAGAAATAAACAGACCTCTCTGTTGGTAGTTTATTCAAGATGCGTCACAAGCACAATTTCAGCGAGGAACTCTTCAGGAAGGACGCTGGATTTCAAAGTCCGGGCCGGAATCAACCGTCAGATCAACCTTCACCTCGCGGCCACCGTACCCATCCACCAGGTCATGTGCCCGGACCGTCACCTCCGTCACCCCCTCCGGGATCACGATCCCGCTCTGGCTGCGGGTGAAGGGCTGCTCATCAACATGAGGATGCAGCAGCAGCCGGGTAAAGGGGCTGTCCGGGTCGGGCTTGATGATGCTGCCATCGGGCAAAACCACGTCCCAACCATCCGCATAATCTTCCCAACCGGTATCGGGATGGGCTACCGTAACGGCAAAAGTCCAGGTGTCATCTGCCTGTTGGCTGGCCCGGACAAAGGTTACATCGGCATTAGCCCCATCCGCCGGTGATTCGATTGCGGCGGTTGGCGCGCTCATTTCGGTCGCAAGGAGGGGCGTTGGCGCTGGCGGTTGTGGTGGTTGGGTGGGGTCATCGGTGGGAAGTGCTTCTACTGTCGGGGTGGGGGGGACTTCGCTTGCTGTTGGTTCGAGCCGGGCTTCCCCGGTTCCCACGCAACCAGAGAGCAGCAGTCCGATTATCCCTATCAGCGTCAATCTGCGAGTCATTTTCTTGTCCCTTTTTCTATAACAGGTTCGCAAACGGTAGACGCTGTTGTTTGTCAATTTCTTTCTGGGTGGGCCTGGGGGTATTTCGAGTTGGTGGCAGATATCTCATCCGCCTCCCGCTCGGATTTTGCCCCCCATCGCAAAGCTGACAACACCACAGTTTTGCGATGGAGGTTCTATCAACTGACTCAGAAACAGCCGAAAGTTTCTTCTTCAAAGGTTGATAAGATCTGCTCCATTTGCTCCAACCGGACGGCGGCGATTTTCCGCGACGATTCGAGGATGATGGTATCCGGGATCGCGGCCTTTTTCTGGTTGACAATATCGAAGGCTTTTCGAAGATTCTTTGCCTGCTTTGAAAAGATACGCAGTACCCCCACTGCCCCCAGGAAATCCAGGGCGTCGGCATCACTGAGTAAGATTGCTTCGATGCTGTGATCCGGGCTGCAATTGTGGTGAAACTCGATGCTTTCCAACACCAGGGCGGCGAAATCTTCAGGAATGCCCCGCTCGTTTAAGAATGGTTCGGCGACCTGCCGGGAACGCAGTGCATGGTGAACGCCATCCTGCGCCCATTCAGGATACCCACCCCAATCATGCAGATGGGCGGCCACCCACACCACATCGGCATTATATGATTGGCCCTCACCAATGATCTCAACCAGCCGCAATAGCCGCCGGGTATGATTGATCCCCCACGGCCCGCCATACGTTTCCGTCAGGCGGGCGATCTCATCACGATCTATTTTCAACATGTAGCCTTATCTCATAAATAGGTTGAACTACCCACATTATACTAGGCATTGGGTTTATCAAGATGCCATATACTGGCAATTATGATTCAGGATTATCAGGATCAGATCGGGCCAGTCCGACGCGCCAGGCAAAAATCGCCGCCTGAGTGCGATCTGCTAGATTCAGCTTGCTCAAGATATTGCTGACATGTCCCTTGACGGTTTGATGGCTGACAACCAGACGCTCCGCAATGTCGGCATTCGACAATCCATCGGCGATAAACAGCAAGACCTCCCGTTCACGCTCGGTCAGGGCGTCAACTGGCTCCGTGACACCGGCTGATTCCTGGCGCACCTCATGCATCAACCGTTTGGCAACTTTGGGATGCAGCGTGACCTCTCCGGTCGCCGCCGCCCGCACGGTGTCCGACAGCTCTTTGGGACCAATATCCTTCAATATGTATGATAGTGCCCCGGCTTTGATCGCCGGGAAAATATGCTCATCTTCATGGAAAGAAGTCAGGATCACAACCTGGGTATGAGGGCTGATCCGCTTGATCTCGGCAGTGGCCGCTATGCCATCCATCTCCGGCATAATCAAATCCATCAGCACGACATCAGGGACAGTTTGCTCAACCAACGGAAGTGCATTCACCCCGGAATCGGCTTCGCCCACCACCTCGATATCAGGCTGCATATTCAGGAAACCGGCGATACCATTCCGCACAACGGCATGATCATCGACAATCAGAACTGTAATTTTATCTGCCAAGTGTCAACCCTCCGGGATATCGATCTGCAAGGTGGTTCCTGCCTCACTGCTGTCTATCTGTAATTTACCGCCAAATGTCCGCACCCGGTCTTCGATAGATTGTAATCCATACCCGCCGTGTTTCTGCTCTACGTCAAGGCCAATGCCATCATCTCGGATGATCAGACGACACCCCTCCTCGCTTGACGTTAGCCGGAAGTCTGCGCTGTCCGCCCGGCTGTGTTTGTCAATATTCGCCAGGGCTTCTTGCGTAATGCGGAAGACATGATGCTCGATCTCCGGCGTGAATGATACGCTATCGGGTAGTTGGGTGCGGAGGCTGATCCCGGTTCGCTGCGTCCACGACTGCAAATAAGCCTGAAGCCGCTCGACAAATGGCCGTGCCGCCGGGTCAGAACGGAGAACATCAATAATACCGGTCAACTCCTGCTGGCATTGTTGGGCCAGATTTGCGGCAATATCCACAAACTCGCGGGCCTGATCGGGTATGGTTTGCGCCGATCCCAGGTTCATCCGAATGGCGAACACTTCCTGTTTCACGCTGTCATGAAGTTCTCTCGCCAGCCGGTTACGTTCTTCAGTCGCTGCCCACCGTTCACGATGGGTAAGGAGTTCCTGAAACTGATTACCTAACCGGGCCAGGTGCCTGGACAACTCCCCGATTTCATCCGATCCACTGTCCTCGATATGCGGAGCAAAGTCCCCTCGCCCCCAGGCCGAAGTCGCCTCAACCAGGTGATGCAAGCGGTGGGTCAATTGACGGGCGGTGAAAAAGCCAAAGAAGGTTCCGATAGTCGCCGCCAATGCCGTAAACAACACCAGGCTGCCCCCCACGATCATGAGCATGTCAACCGTTGACGGGGCTTGTCCGGTCAGATCGGTGATCAGCACCAACAAACCGAGCAGTTCGCCCGTATCACCCGTAATGGCGATCACCATCACAGATGCATCGGCGTGGCGAAAGATCACCGAATTCGACCCTGACTGTTGGGGAGCCTGCCGGAACATCTCCTGATCGAGCCGCCCAGGGAGATCGGACAGATCGCGGATATCACCATAGGGGTTGCCTTCGGGCGTTGCTGCGATGACCCCTTCTTCTGGGTCGACGACCAGCAATGTTTGTATATCTCTCTGAGGAAAGCGGCGAAGATTAGCTTGCAGCCAATCGTCAGCATCAGAAAGATTGAGCACCGGCATGGACAGGTCTTGCAGCCAGGTATTCAACCCGTCATGATCAACGGATTCTGTTTCCAAAAACACCGCCGCTTCGTCAGCAAGTTCTTGCATGGTATAGATGTCAGGCTCAGAATGAAACACGGTGGTAGGCGACCAGCGCTGGAAGGCCAGAAACCCGATGATCTCCGTAATCAGCAAAGCGAGGGCGGTCACGAACGTATAACTCAGCGTCAGGTTGCTTTGCAAGCCGCGCATGGCGAGTGGTTTCATATACGGCTCCCTTCTTCCCAGATTCTCTACCAATATTGTATCAGGGGTGAGACATGTCCCGCCCTGCTTATCAGATTAAGATCGAATCAAGTTCATGTCGTATTTATAAAAAGCAAAATTGAATGTCTCCCTGGGCCGCTGCGGAATTAATTCCGCAGCTACAAATGATAC
>JBNKDD010000260.1:0-8171 GCA_050288085.1 Anaerolineae bacterium | reverse complement strand
CTCCCGCACTGGTCGATGTTCGTGGGCAGGTTGAGCACCTGCTCGAACTCAATGATCTCGATTCTCTCCGTGCTTACCTGCTCGATCAGCACCCGGCGGACATTGCCGACCTGTTAGAACTTCTAGAAGATGGTCAGCGCGTGGCCGTCTTTGGCCTGCTGAACCTGGCGGTGGCCTCCGAGGTGCTGGACGAAACCCGCACCGAAGTGACCCGCGACCTGGTCGAGGCGATCCCGGACGAGCAGATCGCCGATCTGCTCGAAACGATGCCGATGGACGACGCCGCCGAGGTGCTGTCCGAACTGCATGATGACCGGGCCGAAGACATCCTCGAATTGATGGAGCCAGAAGAAGCTGCCGAAGTCGGTAAGCTGCTGGCCTACCCGGAGGACTCGGCAGGCCGGTTGATGACCACCAAGGTCGCCTGCCTGAACAAAGCGTGGTCGGCAGAAGAGGCATTGGCTTATCTGCGCACGGTGGATCCCGACGTTGAGACGCTGGCCTACCTGTACGTGGTTAACGGTGGGCAGCAGTTAGCCGGGGTAGTGCCGGTCTGGGCGCTGCTGACCTCCCCCGCCGATAAGGTGATTGCCGACCTGATGGAACCCTCGATGGTTTCGGTTCAGGCCGACACCGACCAGGAAGAGGTTGCCCGGATCGTTTCACAGTATGACTTCTTCGCGATTCCGGTGCTGGATAAGGATCAGCATTTTCTGGGCATCATCACCCACGACGACGTGATCGACATCCTCGAAGATGAGTTCACCGAGGACGTGCAGCGGTTCGGTGGTTCGGCCCCGTTGGAGCATTCATACTTCAGTACGCCAATCCTCAAGATGGTGCGCAAGCGGGTGGGCTGGCTGGCGCTGTTATTCGTCACGGCGACGCTGACCGGTACGGTGATGCGGCTGTACGAGGATTCACTGACTCAGGTGGTGGCGCTGTCGTTCTTCATCCCTCTATTAATCGGGACGGGCGGTAATGCCGGGTCACAGATGACGGCCACCATGATCCGTGCGGTGGCGCTCGGCGAGGTGCATTTCAGCGATGTGTGGCGGGTGCTGGCCCGTGAACTGACCACCGGCCTGATCCTCGGTCTGGCAATGGGCGCAATCGGTATTGTCCGGGCAATGACATGGGGCACGTCGTTGGCGCTGGCCCTGACAGTGGCAGTAGCGCTGTGCGTGCTGGTGGTATGGGCCAACGTGATGGGAATGCTGCTGCCGATGGTAGCCGACCGGCTGCACATCGACCCGACGGTGATCTCCGGCCCGGTGATGAGCACCCTGGTTGATACAACCGGCCTGCTGATCTACTTCTCGCTGGCACGGGCGATCATTGGGCTGTAGGTTTGCCTTCCTTATAAAGTACAGAAGAACGAGACAATCAACCCTCGTTCTTCTGTTTTTGTTTTGGGAAACTCAAAGTATCTCACCCCCCTCCGCCGAACCTTCGGTTCGCCACCTCCCCTCGAATAACGGAGGGGGGTAAGTATGATCAGAATGCTATCCAATCATTTTCATAACTTACTCGTGCACCCTTCATTTGGAAATCGGTAACCTTTTTCCTGGATTTATGTTACAATGCCCGCCGTAATGGGGATTTCCCACCCACTAACCACATATCTACTATAACATTACTGGACCACCAAACTCACACTACAGGAAAACCAGGGAGTCCATTTGATGTCTACTGTGCTGGTCATTGACGACGATCAAGCTATTCGACAGGGACTGAGAGAACTACTTGAGGTCTTTGGGTACTCGGTCTTGGAGGCAGAAAATGGACGGTATGGGGTCGATATCTTCAATGAGCAGGCGGATCAGATCGCGGTAGTGGTCCTCGATCTGAGAATGCCGGTAATGGATGGAAAAGCCGCCTATCAAGAGATGATCAAGATTCGCTCGGATATCCCGGTGTTGATTGTCTCCGGGCACCGCGAAGACATCACCGATCTGATCACCCTGCGCGAAACAGCCTACACGGAATTCCTGCGGAAACCCTTTGATCCCGACCTACTGCTCAACAAAATAAAGATATTTGCAACCAGGGCAGAGGCCGGAATATCTTGCATCAGGTCAACTAAATAACCCGGCAGTTCGACTTGAGAAGGATGAGCCAACAGGCTCTCGTTCTCTTTTTATTTGCAACCAGTTAAATTTCCGTTAATCTTTCGTTAAGAAATGCGACATTAATGGTTAACTCGTTGTACAATAGTCATCGGTCGCGTTCAACATTGCAGTCATTGATCACCGTAGTTTTTCCGACCCAACTTAAACGTCAGGGAGTTTTGAATGTCTTCTGTGTTGATCATTGATGATGACCAACTGGTTCGTGTAGGACTACGAGAGCTACTTGAATATTTTGATTATTCTGTGCTGGAAGCAGGAACGGGGTGGGATGGCGTAGCTATCTTCAACGATCGGGCAGACCAGATCGCAGTTGTCATCATTGACCTGAGAATGGCTAAGATGGATGGTAGAGCGACCTATCAAGAGATCATCAAGATTCGCCCGGATGCCCCGGTGCTGCTTACCTCCGGGTACCGTGAAAATGTCGCCGATCTGATCGCCCTTCGAGACCCGACCCGTACAGCATTCCTGACGAAGCCGTTTGATCCGCCCCTGTTAATTGCCAGGATAGAGAAATTTGTTGAGCAGAATCTCCCGGCAGGTGATTGAACCACTAGCCTCAACCGAGGCCGACAAT
Organism: Anaerolineae bacterium; assembly: GCA_050288085.1. GTDB lineage: Bacteria > Chloroflexota > Anaerolineae > Aggregatilineales > UBA3940 > JBNKDD01. The sequence goes on along the minus strand of JBNKDD010000260.1, from coordinate 5,462 downwards.
TGTTAAGGGGCTGCCTCTTTCACGCAGCGTATGCCGCCGACATTCGTTGCTGAACCTTCAACAAACACTTTTGCAGTTCCACGCTGAAAAGCATTAGCGCCAAATAGAGAAACGCCGACGGAACCTCCACGTTTTACTCTGTAAGTGCTATCCAAGGGGCCAATTGGGTTGGTAACATGCTCGATTGGGTATGGTTCGAACCAATCGCTCACAAACTCGCTGACATTCCCGGCCATGTTGTACAAACCGAACGGGCTTCTCCCATCAGGATAGCTGTCCACCGGCTGCAAAGGGATGAGGACTGCTTCCAGAAAATAGGGGTGGTAGTTCATATACTCGTGGGCATCCGCCGTCGATGCCGTGCCCCAGGGCCACATCCTGCCATCTGTTCCTCGCGCCGCATATTCCCATTCAGCTTCGGTCGGAAGCCGCCCACCGCGCCACTGCTCACAGAAAAATACCGCCCCATCAAAGGAAACCAGAACCGGCAGATTGGCCTGTTCAGGATCATGGAAGCGTTCAAGCCCGGCGATCAGGTTCTCGTCGCACACGCCCGCCTCAGCACAGGCTTTGAATTCTGTATTGCTTGCTTCATACACGTCCATCCAATAAGCATGTGTCAGGGTGACCGGGTGGGCCGGGTACTCTTCGTAAATACTCTGTGCAGTTTCATCTGTGCACTCTTCCCCGCCCTCTCTTTCTATCTGACAATACAGGTCAGCATCTTCTCTGGTCAAACCCATGATGAACTCCCCTGCCGGAATCTGAACCATCAGGTGGCCTTTGTCATCCAGCATTTGCGGATAGCCAAAGTCATTGACTGCCGGGATGGTGGGTGTTGGCGTGGACGTGGGGGGCGATGTGGGCGTGTCGGTTGGTGTGATGGTCTGAGTGGGTGCGGCGGTGATGTCTGGGGTGGCTGAGGCAGCAGGCACCGAGGTTTCTTCACCGTCGCAGGCGATTAGCCCAATAAGCAGGAATGCCATAACTCCTGCTGCGTAAAATCTGTGGTTGTTCATTCCCTATCCCGATCCGCACCCGGTGCAGAATCTCCTACCAGCGGTCGTATCGAACCAGCTCGTCCAGTGGTTTGCGCTCCTTGGGTTCCAGCTTATCGTTCGGATAACCAAGCGGCGTGAAGGCAATCGGCTCAACGTCGGCGGGCAGGCCCAGCACCTCGCGGGCTATGGCCGGGTCAAAGGCGCTGACCCAATGCGTCCCCAGTTTGAGGTTAGCAGCGGCCAGGGTGATATAAGCCATCACAACAGCAGCGTCTTGCTCGGCATAGTTTTTGCCGTCGTCGCGCACCCATGCTTCAGATGGGACGGCCACCACCGCCAGCATCAGCGCCGGTTGGACAAACCAGTTATGGTTGAAAATGCGCAGCAAACCCTCTTCACAATCCGGCGTGCGGATCACCAGGATGCGGATCGGCTGGCGGTTCTGGGCAGAAGGGGCCATCCGCGCGGCTTCGAGGATATCCTTTAGATCGGTTTCCGGGATGAGGTTCGGCTTGAATTCCCGAACGCTGTAGCGCTTCTCTACGAGCTTGAAAAAATCCATTTGATTGTCTCCTGGGGGTTATTGGCACTCCCTTCATTGTAGCCGATTTTGTGGTGGAGGTGGATTCGAAAATGAGTTGATGTAGCAAGCTGCCGCGAATAAACTTCGCGGCTATCTTGGACACAGAACCGCGAAGTTATTTATGGATGTACCTACGCGTTTCCGACCACCTCATAGTGTACGACGGTGGGCTCGAATTCGAGGAGGAAGTCTTTATCTTCGGGATAATATTTGGCGACTTCGATGTCATCACCGGCAAAACCCCGGATAACGTCCATGTTTTCCCAGAAGGTCATGGTGATGAAGTGGGTGATATCGCCCTCTTTGCGCTCCAGAATGTGCACGCTGATATTGCCCTTGACCGAGCGGTAATCGGGAATAGCGCGTTCATTTAAGAAATCGCGGTAGGCTGATGCTTTGGAGGTAGGCACGCGTCCGTGCCACATACGCACGATCATGATTGGTGATCCTTTCTTTTTAAGTCCAGGTGCTGCACAGATTATACGCTTTTCTCTTTCCACCCAGGCCGTTTTATAATATCACAAGGGCAAAGTTAGCCAACCGGAGGGTCCGGATGTACAGTGAAAACAAGAATCTGAGACTGTTCTTTACAATAGTGATAATCAGCCAGACTGGTTTACTTTCAGGATGCAGCCTCGACCGGGGGGATGAACAGGAAGCTTTCCAGGAAAGCGATGAGGTCATCTCAGAAGAAGATACTGAGCTCCCTAAAAGTGACGCTGAGCTTGCCTCAGACGAAAATACCATACCCTCCTCGCCAACCCATCCCTTCCCCCAGCATGTAACCTATGCGCCCAACACGATCATACCCAACCATGTGAGCCCGGCTGAGATGGCTCAAGAAGTAGAGTCTTTTTACGATGACTGGAAAACCGCTCGCCTGCGGGATGATTGCGGTGGAGGCAGCTACTATGTGTATATGGGCGAGGCGACCGGCGGCAGTGCAGACACGATTTCGACCTCTGAAGGGCATGGCTACGGAATGATCATCACGGCGCTGATGGCAGGCTATGATCCCCAGGCACAGACTATCTTTGACGGGTTGTATCAGTTTTTCAGAGAACATCCCAGCGTAAACAGCCCGGATCTGATGGCCTGGAATCAGGTTGAAGGCTGCGAAGACGTGGAACCGGACAACACCGGCTCGGCTGTAGATGGCGATATGGATATTGCCTATGCACTGCTGTTGGCCGACCGGCAATGGGGCAGCGATGGGGCGATCAATTATCAGGCAGAAGCGATTAGCGTCATCAATGCCATCTTAGAACATGAAATTAATCCTGAAACCTCGATCATCATGTTGGGTGATTGGGTGACCCCCGACGAGCCTGAGTATTATTACGGGACACGTTCCTCCGATTTTATGCCCGGACATCTGAGAGCTTACTATCAGGCAACGGGTGATGATGTCTGGTTGGATGTGCTGGAAGCTAACTATTCGCTGTATGAAGATATCCAGGCGCGTTACAGCCCAGAAACAGGCTTGCTGCCCGATTTTATCCAGAATACAAATACCACCCCACAGCCAGCCGAGCCTTATTATCTGGAAGATGATACAGATGGTTGGTACTACTACAATGCCTGCCGTGACCCCTGGCGCATTGGCGTTGATGTTCTTTACTCCGGTGATCCTGGAGAGCTGGAGATGTTATCCCGCATGAATACCTGGATGCAGGCTGCAACTGATGGCGATCCGGCAAACATCCACGCCGGATACGATCTCACCGGGATGACAGGAGAAGACTATGACTATATTGACATGGCCTTCATTGCGCCCCTGGGTGTCAGCGCGATGGTCGAAGCAGACAATCAGCAGTGGCTTAACGATCTATGGGACTTTGCTGTCAACCACCCATTTGAAGATGAACAATATTTTGACAGTACCCTCAAACTGCTGTCCATGATCGTCATGTCCGGGAACTGGTGGGTTCCATAGCAAGTACCTTGACCTCCGCTCTAATTAATCCAGGTCTACCGGTGATTTACAATGCGAACAGGATTTGTCACCCCGGAATGTTTTCTGCCCGCATGTAGGGCATCGATACCGCTGCTCTTCCGCCGCGATCCACTGCTCCGTTCCGTGTTCGCGCCGGTACGGGATCGCCCGCAAAATGACTTTTTTGCCCACCGGTAGGGGAATCTCATCAACAAAAGAGCAGGGAAAATCAAGGCATTCATGGCAGCCTTGAAGACCTCTGGTCTGGGTGCAGTCGCGGATTGAGCACTCCCGGCAAAATATCGATCTTCTTTCCGATAAACAGCCATCACATAACAGTTCGTCTGCGGATACTGAGGCCATCTCCGGGAGATAGCGGGTAAAGACTCTCGCCAGCCGTTTCAATAATGCCAGGTCGTTTTTCTGAGTCGCATCATGCAGCTTGCATACACCACAATATAATCCACATGGGGCAATCAGTTCAGGATTCATTTCAATCATCAGACACCGTTCCCTGTTTTAGTCGTTCATATAACCGCGGCCCCATCAGCGATCAACCACCCGGGCCGGGCGGGGATCATTGCCATCGGGGCGGGGCGGCCAGCCTTCACGCTGCAAGGCGCGATTGCCGTCCGTCTCCTCGGTCTGATCGTGGAAGAGCACCTGGTAGGTCGTATATGGCAGGTCGATACCGGCGGCGGACAGCCTGTCTTTGATCGCCTCGATGACCCGCGACTTCATGTGGATCACGTCGCTGCGGGCTGATGACGTCCACCAACGGGCGCGGATGTTAACACTGTTGGGAGCCAGATCGATGATAAAAGCCTCCGGGCGTGGATTTTGCAGGGTGAAATCTACGCTGTCAATCGCCTCGATGATCAACTGTTTGGCGAGTTGAACATCGTCACCGTAGCCAATGCCAAAATCATATTGAGATCGGCGGGTGGGAAAAGCGGTGTTGACGGTCACCGACTGGGTAAACAGGTCAGAATTCGGGATGACGATCAGCCGCCCGTCATATGACTTGATCAGGGTGGCGCGAGTCTGGATATCCTGCACCGTCCCTTCGTAACTACCAACGATGATCTGGTCGCCGATCTTGAAAGGCTGCATGATGAACATCAGAATGCCTGCCAGGAAGTTTTGTAGAATGTCACGAAAGGCAAAGCCAATCGCCACACCGCCAATCCCCAGCACCTCGATCACCTGGGCTGCGGTGAAGTTCGGGTAGACGACCGGCAGGGCAACCAACACGCCAATCAGGATGATGGCGGCCCGCGTCACACGGCCCAATACCAAGCGGGCGGTGGGTGGCATATCGGCCTTTTCAGAGAGGCGCTGGACGGCACGCTTCAGCAAGCCTGCCAGTATCCAAAAAACAGCAAAGACAATTATGGCGACAATCAGGTTGGGCAGTAGTTCAATGAATCCGGTGACCATCGAGCGGGCTTTATCAATCGCCGGGGTGAAATCAAACATAAAAAGCTCCTCATTATTGCTCTTGCGCTGCGGTCATTATGGGGGCGCTTTGAGGAGTTGACAAGCGCCCTGTTTCCCTACGATCCAGAAACGATGACTTTCTGCGCCCGCCAAGCGGTGGTAAGATAAGCCCGTTGCCCTGAAATCATTAGCCCTATTGGTAGGATACGAACCTTGAATGATCAACCATCTATTCACAGAGACTCAACTATCAGCCGCCGCACGATCCTCAAAGCCTCGTTGATGACACTAGCCCTGGCAGCATGCAGCAGTCCTGAGCTTCCCGAAGAAAAAGCGGTCTCCCAGCGAATCAAGGCGATTGCCGTCGGGCTGTGGCACAGCCTTGCTATCCGGGAAGATGGCACGGCCTGGGGCTGGGGTTGGAGCGATTCCGGCCAGTTAGGCGATGGCTCAGAAGGCTATGGGGCTTATGCCGAACTACCGGTTCAGGTCAAAGACTTGA
>JBNKDD010000259.1:0-8182 GCA_050288085.1 Anaerolineae bacterium | reverse complement strand
CCCGCCAGAAACGCGCCGAGGGGATCACCACCACCACGATGGGCGTCGGGATGGGCTTCAATGAGGATTTGCTCACCAAGATGGCCGCCGAGGGTGGGGGGGCGTTCTACTTTATTGATGACCCGGATCAGGCCCCTAAGATTTTCTCGGAAGAGCTGCAAGATCTGTTGAGCGTGGTTGGCCAAAACCTGGTGATCGAGCTGACTCTGGCGACCAGTGTGAGGCTGGTTCGCCAGTTGAACACCTATCCCTCGGAAGAGATGGGGGATACTTTTATGTACCGGATGGGTGACCTGTTTGCGGACGAGGTCAAGATGCTGATGGTTGAGTTAGACCTTCCAGCTTATGACAATCCCGGACAGGTCGAGGTGGCGAATCTGAAGTTTGACTATGACGAACTCGGTGAGGAGAGCGCCACCCACCGCACGCTGGAGATCCCGATTGTGATCACGGTCAGCCCGGAGATGCTCGAAGGCCAGACCCCGGAGCCGGAAGTCGTCAAGACGGCGCTGCTGCTGCGGGCGGCCCGTGCCCGCGAGGAAGCGATTGAGTATGCCGATAGAGGCGACTTCGATCAGGCTAAGTCGGTGCTGGCCGGTGTCGCTGACGAGATCGATGCGTCTGATATTGAGGACGATGACCTGGAAACCGAACATAACATGCTGCGTGAAGAAGCCGTCGATATGGATTTGGGGTCGGCGCGGTATGATTCATATGCTCGCAAAACGCATTCCACCAAGGCCTTTATGGCGACCCAACGCACCGGGGCATTTATGGCGCAGAGTTCGGTAGCACATACCCGGCAAAAACGTGCTCGTGGTGCGATGGAGCGTTCACAGGCGACTCCAACGTCGTTTCGTTTGAAGCGCGAAACCTATGATCTGACCGGCATTGATCGCTTTACGATTGGCCGGGCGGATGACAATGACCTGGTGCTCAGTGAAAAAGAAGTTTCGGCCTATCACTGCCAGATCGTGCGGGATGGCGACGATCTTTACCTGGAAGACTTAGGCAGCACCAACGGTACATTTGCTAACGGCGGTATGCTTGCCGACCGGTTCCGCCTCAGCGTGGGCGACGTGGTGACGGTCGGTTCAGCCTTGTTGATGTTCCGAAGCTGAGTGCTTCAATGCATTGGTTAAGGGGACGGCTTGAAGGCCGTCCCCTTGCTGTATGCGTCTAATATCATTGGTTGGTGAATCGTCCATCGGGCATAGGCATACTGACAGGAACGAAAATCCAGTAAGGGAGCAATAAATGGGCCATCGAGCGAATCTCGTTATTGTTGATGAGGCTGGCTATCAACTGTATTACTGTCATTGGTGCGCGATCAGTATTCCCACCTCTATATTCTGGGGGCCGGAAATCGCCCTGGAATTTATCAGGCAGCAGTGTCCGGTTGATGCTGACGAAAAAGAGTGGCTGGATACTGTCTGGGCGGAGGGTGGTGTACTGGTCGATATATATCGCCAACAGGCCCTTTTGTATGGTGGAGAAGAACTGCCACGCAACATTCCGCTGCGCCGTCTTTATATGGCCCTGGCGCAGCAAGTGTGGACAGGATGGAATATCCAGTGGGCGAGTGGCGGTATCGTCAGTATGGCTGGCTATGTGGGCTTACCACTTGAAGTTGTATGTAAACCAATGGAAAAACCAAGGGGGAAGTGCGAACTGCCAGCTCCTGCGGAAATGGATTGGGTGGATACTATTGGTAGTATCAGACGGAAAGATGGCACAATTGATTTCTTCCCCACTGAAATTTTTCTTGCAAACATCCTTCCTCATGGTCCATCCCTTGTAAAGGCAATGCACAGAAAGAAGTCACTGACTGAATACCAGTGTGATGAATTGCCTCAATCTGGGTTCCATATCGACGAAACGGAAAAAACACTATCATATTGGACAATTGAAGAGGAATTCATCAGAGAAACGGAGCTTATCCCACTGTGGCCGGATTGGGATGTTGTACCGCTGCATGATGACTTTGAAGCTCACATTCGGTTGACGGATGGAAGGTTTAAGGTGACGCTTACCCCCGAAGAAGAACTGCTTTCGCAGTTGAAGTCGATGCTGCTTGCTCAACCAATGAACCTGGCAGAAAATTTCCTGGATGTCGTTGGCCGTCTTGAGGAAGAAGGTGAGAACGTTGAGATCAACTCGTATGCTTTACGCGATAGTCCCCTTGAGTTGGCTGAAGGACGACGCCGAGAGATTCTTGATGAAGCGATCAAGGCGTGGAGAAAATCAAAGGGAGATTAGTCGGCTGGTATTCGGCTTCTCAGGTGTAATGCGTCACGATCTGCCGGGTGATATCGATAAAGGCCCGCAAGGTTGGGGGCATCCACTTATCTCGATGCCAGATCATCAGCAAGTTGGCCGTTTCGAGTGCCTCCCCTTCCCACGGTAAGACCGCCATCAGCCCCTTGTCCACCTCTTCTCTGACTGCGATCTCCGGGATGATGGTGATCCCTACCCCCTCAATGATACATTGTTTGATGGCCTCGACGCTGTTGAAATCCAGGACCAGGGTAGGGGTGGTCTTGCCTGCGGTCAGATCCCTTTCCAGCAGCATGCGATAGCTGCAATCTTCCCTGGGCAGCAAGATGGGTTCGGATATGATGTCTCTCACGCCGACCGTTGAGCGAGCGGCCAGCGGGTTGGCGGGGTTAGCTACCATCACAAGCGGCAGGTGGGCCAGGGTTTCCGCTTCCAGATTGGCGGCATGATAGCTGTCGGTGATTAAAAAGGCGAGGTCGGTTATGCCTGACCGGAGTTCCTCCTCCAGACCGTAATAGGTGCAGCGGTTCAGGTTCAATCCAACTTTTGGAAACATCTCATGAAAGGTCTTGAGGATGGAGGGTAAATAGTAAGTGCTTATAGACTCCGGGATTCTCATGACTAATGATCCCTGCGGTTCTCCCTGATCGATAAGCTCCGCTCTGATTTCTTCCTCAATATCCAGGATTCTCTGGGCATGTTGGAGCAGTAGTTCCCCCGCTCTGGTCGGCGCGATACTTCGGCCAGATCGAATAAATAGAAGGGTGTCCAGTTCGTCTTCGAGGGCTTTGATATGCTGCGAGACGGTTGACTGCGCATAGCCCAGGACTTCCGCAGCCTGGTTAAAGCTGTTGAGTGTGGCAACGACTCGAAATGTCCTTAGCTGGCGTAATTCCATTCTCCACCTTAAGTTCATGAAACCCGATAATGTATATCGAAAACAGGCGCTTGATGCGATATTTTCGATTAATTATACTGTAGACAACTTCTATCAGCGAGGGGAAAAATGAAAAAATCAGATATAGAGCAAAAAGCGTTCGATCTCTATCAATCGGGAAAATTCCACTGTGCGGAGGCGATTGCTGCCGCAATTGTAGAGGCTTATACCGGGGAGACGGAATCCGAAGTAATGAAGGCTGCCGCGGGATTTTGTGGGGGGATCGGCAGATCGCATCAGGAAACCTGCGGGGCGTTGACCGGCGGCATTATCGCCATTGGATATTTGCACGGGAGAAGTAAACCGGGCGAGGATATAGAAACGGCTGCTGCGTTGTCGGCGGAATTCAGAGGCCGGTTTGTTGAACAGTTCGGTTGTTCGACTTGCGAAGACCTGTTAGCGGGCTTCCGCGAGCAGGGGGATACCGAGGGATGCTACAAACTAACGGCTGCTGCTGCCGGTCTGTTGTCTGAATTGCTGGATCTAACTCCAGGATAAATAAGGAAAATCTATTACCTGTCTAATAACAGTGCATCTCAGGTGAATCGACGATTGTTACTCAACTGTAAGTTCTTAGAGATGGGATGGGCGTTAGAATAAGGGATAACCAGTTAACGTTAACGGAAGCTGTGAAGGAACCGTTGTGTCATTCACCATTCGCAAAATCTACGAGGAACCAATTATCCTCGGTACAGCTTTAGGATCATTTGACCTGACTATTGATATTTATCCCTGTCTCTATGCCGCGTGTACGCAGTTGGAGGCAGTTGAAGCGCCATGCTATCTGATCGGCGATATCCGTACATTGAAACTTTCCCTCGGTGATATTTTTAATGGTTTTGCCATCGCGAGCCAGGGGAATGTTGCCGTCCTTCAACATCCCAATCTTATTGAGTTGGTGATCATTTCGGAGAGCAGTCTTCTAACTACCTCTTTGCCCCAAATCAGGAATCCGAATGGTAAGCTGGCAAGAGTCTCTGTCCAGCCTACACTCGAAGCCGGATTGGCTTATGTGCGGTCGCTGATTGAGAAAGCGCAGAAGCCGCCATCAAATGGCTATCGGAAGATAGGCACAGGTCGGCTTGATACGCCATCGGGACAATCACTTTGAGCAATAGGGCAGGGGATGTACAATCCCTCGCATGACGACTCGCAAATTTAACCCGGCTACGATATTTGTTTTAGCGGCGATCCTGTTGATCGCCGTTGTGCTTCGACTCTATAACCTGGACGGCGTGCCTCCCGGCCTGCAACATGACGAAGTGTTCCACGCGCATGACGCGTTCACCGTTCGCGAAGGTTATACCCCGCTCTGGTTTAGTTCCAATGCAGGCAACGAGCCGCTGTACATTTACCTGATGGCCCTGACGACCGCCACGATTGGCGATAATGTACTGGGGATCCGGTTCACGGCGGTGGTCTCCGGGCTGCTCATGATCTGCTTTACCTACCTGTGGGCACGCCGGGCCTTTGACCGGCAGATCGCGTTGATCACTGCCTTGATGCTGGCGGTCTGCTTCTGGCCGGTCTGGATGAGCCGGGTCGGGCTACGGGCGGTCAGTTTGCCGCCGATGGTGGCGCTAACCAGTTGGTTGTATGTCCGGGCGGTATCATCCCCCTCCGCCGAACCTTCGGTTCGCCACCTCCCCCCGTCGAACAGGGGGAGGTCAGTACGCGTGGCTATCCCGTTTGTGTTGGCGGGTGCGGCGCTCGGATTGACGCTGTATACCTATCCAGCGGCGTTTGCAGCCCCGATTGTGTTTGTGGTGCTGTACGTCTATCTGGCGATCTTCCATCGCGCCGCGCTGAAGCGTAACCCGCTGGGTCACCTGGCGTTCTGGCTGGCGGCGGGGTTGGCCTATCTACCGCTGGGGCTGGCGTTGGCGAGTCAGGAAGGCGGTTATCTGCGGGTGCAGCAAACGGCGATTCCGCTCAAGGCATTGCAGGCAGGTGATCCGCTCCCCTTGCTGAAAGCGACCGGCCAAACCCTGTTGATGTGGACGACTAAAGGCGATCCGCTGTGGCGATATAACGTCAGCGGTCGCCCGGTGTTTGAGCCGGTATTGGCGGTGGTTTTCGTGCTGGGGGTGCTGGTGTCGATCTGGTTGGTGGTCAGAAAAGGTGAGGGTGAACAAACCAACGTTCGGATCGCGGCGGCGATGATCCCCCTGTGGCTGCTGATTGGGGTTGCTCCCAGCGCGGTGACCGATTCGCCACCTGCTTTTTTACGAGCGAGTCCGGCCCTGCCCGCGACCTATATTGCATTGGCGCTGGGGTTCAATCAACTGAGGCAGATCGCGCAGCGTTGGTCATTGGGGCGGCGGGTGTGGCCGATGATGCTGGCGCTGGTCGCCGTGCTGACGGTGGTTGAGACGGGGGTGTTGTACTTTATCACCTGGCCGACCAACGTCGAGGTGCAGCAAGCCTACCGTACCGATCTGGCCGAGGTGGCTGCTTATCTTCAAAACCACCAACCGGTCGGCGGGGTCGCGATCAGTACCAGCGAGCCGCATCACCTGGACCGGTTTATATTCGATTATACGCCGCATGGTGGCGTAACAGACATTCACTGGTTCGATGGGCTGAATGCGCTGGTTGCCCCGGCAGGCGAGGGTGAGTCGTGGGTGTTTATCACGCGGGAGCCAACGCCCGGTGAGCAGCTTCAGGGGTTCCTGGATCAACTGCCGCAGGTTGAGGATCGAACCTTTGCCAATGGTGAACGAGCCTTTGCGCTGTATGCGATTCCACCGGGCGATGCGTTCTTTGAGCAGTTCCCGCCGCCAACCGGTCAGGGGGTGTGGGTGGCGGATCAGGCGGCGTTTCCACCCGATGATCCCGATGGCATCCGAACAGCGTTAGCGCTGCCGGTGCAGTTCGGTGATGTGGCCCAACTGGTCGGATACGAGTCGGATGCGGTCGGGCGGTCAGCTTCCTGGTATTCGATTACGCTGTACTGGCGGGTGACCCGTGATGTGGCCTCGCCTGAACCCTGGGCGATCTTCGCGCATGTGCTGGACGCGGAGGGGAATCTGATCGCCGGGCGGGATTTCCTGGCGGTTCCCGCATCGACCTGGCGGGCGGGTGATGTGTTTATCCAGACGCACCCGGTCGGGCTGCCGGAAGATGTGCCGCCGGGACTGTACCATGTCGAGATCGGGTTGTATACCCAGGCTGATGGGAGCCGGTTCCCGATTATGGATGAGGGCGAGCCGGTCGGTGATCGGCTGCTGTTCGAGCCGGTGGAGGTAGTCGGGGAGTAGACAATCCTTAACCGCGCCCCCCGGCAAGCTTCACTGCTTCAGGTGACCGGCGTAAGGCCAGCATCGCCAGCCCGCCGACCAGCGGCCCGATTGCCAGAAATGCGAAGGCCCATTCCCAGCCTACCCAGCCGACGAGGGTCGGGACAAGCCGGATGGTGATCAGCGTCAGCAGAAAACCCAACGAGGTCTGGATCGTCAGCGCGGTGCCGATGTAATCGCGGTGGCATAATTCGCTGATACAGGCTGAGAACTGCGCGGAATCGGCGACAACGGTCAGCCCCCACAGCAGCGATAATGCGATCAGTAGGACGGGTGATTTCCCAAACAGGAATCCGAAGGTCAGCGAAATCGATCCACTGACAGCCAACAGTCCGATGGTGACGGTGGTGCGTCCGATCCGGTCGGCCAGGTAACCGGCCAGATAACTACCCAACCCACCAATGGCGATCACCCCGGTGGTGACGGCGCTGGCCCAGACTGGATCGATACCGGTAATCGCGAAGCTGGCGAGTAGAAAGGCTGGAATCCAGGTCCACATGGCGTACAGCTCCCACATGTGACCCAGATAGCCGAGGTTTGCCAGCATGACTTCACGCTCCCTGGCGATTTGCCCGACATACTTCCAGTTGAACGGCGGGTTTTTTACTTTGAAGGGGCCTTCGTCGATGAATAATGCGGCAATTAACCCACCCAATAATGCTGCTAATGCTCCCAGATACAGCACGGGCTGCCAGGCGTCTGCTCCGCCCAGGGTATTGAGTAGATGCGGCCCCGCCGTCCCAACGTTCAAGGCAGCGACCAGTAAGCCGATGCCCAGCCCGCGATCTTTTTGTGTCCAGGTTGCGACAATTTTCATGCCGACCGGGTATACGCCTGCCAGAAACATGCCGGTCAGGAAGCGCAATGGTAGGGCGAGGATCAATCCATGAGCGGCAAGGGGTATGAGAGCCGTAGAAATGGCGGCGAGCGCAGCCGATATAGCTATCAACCAGCGGGCCGGAAGCCGGTCGGCCAGATTAAGCAGGGCTGAACCCAATGCTCCGACGACAAAGCCGATCTGGACGGACATGGTGAGCCAGGCTCGACCGGCATCAAACAGCGCCCATTCTTCGGTCAGGGCTGGTACGACTGCCGATGCTGAAAACCAGACGGACATCGCCAGCAGTTCGGCCAGGGAGAGCAGGATCAGAGTCCGCCACTTTGGTGCATATCCGGCGAAGGGATTGTCGATTGCCGCGCTGTGTTGAGTCAAGAGTTTGTCCTTTCGGTGGATGTTGGTTTGCCTTCAGGCCGGGCCATTATAGCAGTTCCAAAATGGCGGTTTGCTCCGGTAGGGCTATGGGCAACCAACGAAAACCTGACGGACGGTTCAACCTGGGCTGTTAGCCGGTTTTCACTCGGGTTTGATCCGGCGGGCGGCGCGGAATCGCTCCTCGATCTGGTTCAACCGTTGGAGGTGCTGTTCGCGGCAGTGGGGGCAGGCGGCGAGGTGTTTGCAGGTGGCCTGTTTGATCTGCTCGATGTCCTCTCCTTCGGCGGCGCGGGAGGAATAATATTCCAGCAGGGCAAAACATTCATCACAGGTGAGGGCGGCCTGGGCCGGATTGGATGCTTTGATCAAGATTTGCCAGAGTGGTTGTGACATGATGCCTTCGTCATAACTATCGGGTTTGTGGTGTTTATTAAATGACAGGTCTACACGGGGGAT
>JBNKDD010000258.1:0-8184 GCA_050288085.1 Anaerolineae bacterium | reverse complement strand
TGCCGGTTTGATCACCGGCACGATTGACGGCCCGGCAATGATCTACTGTCTGTCAGACGAAGCCCTCAACTGGCTCAAGGAGCAGGTGGGCCGGTTATTCTAAAGGTGTTTTTTATTTCGCTTTATTAATCGCATTTTTGCGATTTAGGGGGGTTGTAACAATGAGCACCAACGGCATCCGTTATTATGAAGCACAGGTTCTGTTTCAAAGACTGCGATTTCGTGCGGCTATTGAGAGTCTGCTGAATGCCTTACGAGGGAAACCGGCCTCGCTGTGCAGCTTCGATGGTGTTTCCAGGGATCTCCGTCTACGCAGCCATGTCTACCGGGGATTGCAGGATGTGCCGCTCCGCCAGATTGTTGGAAGTGTTGGGCGTGAGCAGGACTTCACCCGGCGTTTTCTGCCGCGCCGCCGCCATCTGCGCAACCGCTGGGCAGGCGTCTATACCTTCGTCACCGGATCGGCTGGCCCGCCCCCGGTCAAACTCTACCAGGTATGTGATTCCTATTTTGTGATCGATGGTAATCACCGGGTATCGGTGGCCCATTATCTGAAAGTGCCAACCATTCAAGCCGAGGTGATCGCCTATACCACAGATGTTTGTATATCGGCGGCCTGTCTTTAACGGTATTTTGCAGCGAGTCACCTCGCTACGCTGACCAGAGGGAACTGGCCAATTACACCGGTTAGAAAACACAAACCGTCGTACTACCCACCGCCCTCCATCGAGGCAGAGTGCTCCCTCAGCAGGGGGAGATAAACTTTTCAGTCACAGATACTGCCTGTCGTGCTGCCGCTGCAACACGCATTGGCGTTTGCTGCTCCTACATTAGATCCACTCACATAGCATCCACACTTGCCAGCAGCTGCCCCACCCAAAACACAAAAGCCACAACTACACGGACATGATGAAGCCGCATCATAATAGAAATCGCCCCATCCCGAATTGTTCACGGGGCCATCGGAGTAACCACATAAATTGGCCGATCCGCCTGCTGCTTCATCGGCCTCGCTGCAAATACCCTGGCACTCGCATCGACTCCAGCAGATGCCCCCAGAGTCAACTAAATTACCGGGGCATTCGCCATCGGCACCGACCGGGGTTCCGCAGGCCGACCTGATTGCTTCACCCTCGCAAATCACGTCCTTACAACCGCAGCCCTCGCCGGGGTCTTCGACTCCGTTGTCGATGCACTGACAGTCTTCGGGGCACAGGTCATTGTTCTCGCTGTCGGTATCGCAGATACCGTCGCCGCAGGCGTCTACCGCCGCATTGACAGAAACCATCGGCCCGGTGATGAATACGAACAGGCCGATCAGCAGCAGGCTGCCAATAATGATGCCAGCCTTCTTTAGAGACGTTCGCTTAATAATCACGGATGATGTCCTTGTTAGAGTGGAGGGTTATTCAAATATGATTAAGTATAAAACATTTTCACGGGTAAGTTAAGGAAAATTCATGGATATTACTCTAAAGAATCACAACAACCAACACAATATAAGAGGGTAGTTGTAGTGCTTATAAGTGCAAATTATTTTATAGGGGGAGTCATAGGGTGGGTTATCTGTGAGAGGAAGCATGGAGAGGCAGTCACAGGTGAGTCTTGCTCTGGGAAAAACAATAGCCCTCAATCCATTGGGGATTAAGGGCCGGGTCAAGCCTGTTGAGAGAGGTCGCCACGCGTGACCGGGTTGGCTAAGCCAGACAGTTAGTCACAAACACCGCCCGTCGTGCTGCCACATTGGCGTTTGCTGCTCCTACATTAGATTCACTCGCATAGCACCCACACTTGAAAGCGGCTGCACCGCCTCCGTTGCCAATGCAGAAGCCACAATACCAGCACAAAATCCAATGCAGGCTGACTCTCAACATCTGGGAGCCGTCACCCGGTCAGGAACTCAGCCCGGTTAGAAAACTCAAACCCGTGTGATCAGTTGATCACTTGACAGCTAGATTTTTTGTTCTATAATGGTGTTTAGAACGCAAGTTCTGAATAGACGGAGGGTGGGCTGCGCCGCACGTGCGTGCACAACCAATCCGGTGCTTATTGACGGGAACAGCATTCCCGCATGGCCCAATCTAATTGAATAGTCCGTGCGGCCACCAGCCGGACGGCGAGCCGCTCACCAACCTACCCCCTTTTCCCCTATACCCTGGGACAATCGAACCAATCGGTTGTCCCTCCTTTTTTATCAGTCGGTTAAGGGCAGCCTCAGCGTGAATCCCTCAAAGGGGTAGAACCGTGCTTGAGCTTGCACTTCAAACGCGGCCTGACCGGAGGCGATTTGCTTGAAAGCCGCCAGCACTGATATCAGATTCTCTTTGGGTGCGTAGATTTCATTATGGGAGGTGCACAGCTGATCCACCTGATCCAGCAGCCCGACCAGATATTCCATCGATTTCAGATAGGCTTCAAAGTCGGAGCCTTCTAAATGGGCCACCAGGTTTGAAGGGTAATAGGTATCGCCGGTGAACAAGATGCCATGTCGGCTGTCCAGCAAACAAATGCTGCCGGGACTATGTCCGGGCGTATGGTGAACCGTCAGGGTGCGCTCGCCCAGATCGATAGTCTCCAGGTGACTTAACCGCCGGGTGGGTGATGAGGACCTGACTTCGTGCGTGGTGGGGTCAAAGCCAGCCGGGAGTTCCAGGTAGGAGTTGGGGCCCATATACGGTGCGCAATCGGCCTGGCTGTATCCACGCTCAAGGCGGGCGACCTCCCAATCACTATCGAATATCCATATCTCGTCAAAGCGGTGATTATCGCCCACGTGATCAAAGTGTGCATGGGTGTTGACCACGATCACCGGCAAATCCGTCAGCCGCTCGACCTCTGTTTGGATATTATCAATGCCCATGCCGGTATCGATCAGAACGGCGCGCTCAGTACCCAGCACCAGGTATGAGATCACCTCTTCGTCATGGCGTGGTTCTAACAGGGCGAAGGTATCGGCCTTGACTTCGTATAGTTCAAACCACGGCGAGAAACTATCCAGCCGCTCAAATCTCTGGTTGCTGGGGCGCGGTAAGGCATCGGGCCATTTTGTGCTTTTCATATTGAACTCCTATGAGCTTGATTTATGCTGCTATTGATTTTCTAGATTTCTTCTACGGCTAACTTGAGCCCTAAACCGATGAAGATGCCACCCATAATACGCTTCAGCCAGACCGCCAATGATTCATTGTTTCGAACGGTCGTCGTGATCCGGGTGGCAAACAACACTAATGTCATCTCCCAGATGATCCCAACGACAATGTAGGTAAGCCCCAGCAATGCGAATTGAGCGAGTTTTGCCTCACTGGTCTGGTTGATAAACTGCGGGAAGTATGCCAGAAAGAAGATAGCTGGCTTGGGGTTTAACAGGTCTGTCAGCAAACCCTGCAAATATATTTTCCACCCCGCCCATGTTTCGGGGATTTCTGCCTCTGGATTGAAAGGATTACGTCGGTCAACAAGGGCTTTAACGCCCAGGTAAATCAAGAACAGTGCCCCGGCATATTTTAGAATCTTAAAAGCAAGAGCTGAAGCGGCTATGATCGCTGAGAGGCCAAGCACAGCAGCCAGGATGTGGATGATAGCCGCACTATTAATTCCCAGGGATGACAGGATGCCTGCTTTTTTCCCCTGGGCTATGCTGCGACTGACAATATAGATGGAGGTCGGGCCTGGGGTGATGGTCAATAATACCGTGGTCGTGACGAACAGCCAGAAATTATCGATGCCAAGCATTTATGGGACTCCTCAACTTCATGTGCAAATAGCTGCTATTTAAGTTTAGATTATTTGCCTGGATAAAAGTGGGTGCTGTTAAGTTAGGCTTCAATGGGGTAGAAATTTTTTGCTCCGGCTGTAGTTTAACTCGTTTTCCCCTATTCCCCAAACAGCCTTATTGAAGAGTTTGTCTGTATTAAAAGCTAAAGAGGACATGGTTAGCCCACCATGCCCTCTTTGCTTTTTCGGTTATTATCACACGCCGACTTGTGCTCGAGTGTACTCGATGGCTTCCTCTTCAAAACTGCACAGTCTGGCTCTTAATGCACCATATTGTTCCTGGTGAACAGCATCGACGGCCAGCAGCCCCAGATCGGATGTCGTCACGAGGATGATTTCTTGCAATAGGGGATGGCGATAGGGGCCGTTTTCCGGGTCCGTCAGATCGGCCATGCGCATCACTAACTGGCTGAAATCAAGCTTCATGGCTGCAATGTTCAAAATGTAGAAAAACGGCTCTGTCTGTTGCTCAAAGACTTCTCTAACCAGTAAGCTGCTTTCGGGGAAATCAGCTGCCATGTCGTAATCTGATCCGAATCGCCCAACAACTATTGGTTCCTCACTCAACTTCACTACTTCAAACGATCCCATGTTTTAACTGCTCCATTCGTTTTGTGATTCCTATTCAATTTCTCGTTTAACCATACGAGGAACTACCCGAAAGGTTTTGCCGAATCACACAATTGGAGCAGAAGATGATGATATTTGCCGGGGGATATTAGAGGGCGGCCCGGATTCCTCCCGCATCCCGACAGGCCGCCCCCCTTAATGGGGTCTATTGGGCTGTCCTGAATACCTGATAGACGATCACAAATGCGGCCAGCCCGCCGACCACTGCCAATAATGCGATCTGAAAACCGAATATCACACCAACCAGCAAGAAGAATACCAGCACGGCCAGCACCCGATTTGCCCACCACAGTCCTTGCCCGACCGGCCCTAAATGAGTTCTCATCATGCCACCTCCGCTGCAACCATTAGAAAAATGCAAAACCCCGCTGAAGATCAGCGGGGCCTTTATAGTCAGACCGGTGATATTGGGGGGTGATTCACAAGCTGCGAAGTGGTCGTCAATCCGGTGATCAACTCCCATGCCCTGTGCGATGTTTCGTACAGTTACTTCTGATTGATTCGATCATATCACAGGTTTCTAACCTTGTGAAGAGGATACGCTCACATTAACTTCTGTAATGATATTCATAAATTATTCATTTATTATTTGTCCCGAATCCCCTACAATAGAAGTTGTGATACTCTTTTGGCATTCCGACAACAACTACACAGGAGAAAATTATGAGTACATTCATTGCAAAGGAACTGACCGCTTCATCACCTGATGAGGAAGCCCATGGAATTTTCTTGACGTGGATCGCAGAGAATATCCGGGGTGAGTACACACGCCCGGTCATGGCAAAATATGGCCTGGAAAACTTTGACCCCAATGGGTGGTATCCGGCGCAAACCATATTTAATGTTTTGCTCGACCTGGATCGATCATTGGTGGATGAGGCCTTCCTGGCTATTGGCAAGGAGGCGGGGGCGACCTACCCCTTCGACCCCAGTGTCAAAACCCTGAAGGATGCACTGATGGCTATCAACGAGGCCCATCATCAGACCAACCGCAATATCCACCCAGAGCAGGGTTTCATCGTTGAGGAGCTGGAGCCGGGCATACTTATGGTCACCAATAACAATCCCTGGCCTGGGAACGTCATTTATGCGATGACCTGGGAATTGGGGCGGAGATTTACGCCGCCAGGGGGTGAATTTAAAGTTTATCCTCAGGAAGCTGACGAATATGGCCGCGCGGTATTCAAGGTTATCTGGAAATAAAATCCTGTTGAGCTTCATTCAATAGAGCTGATCAGGTAACTGTACAGATACTATAAAAATCACCTGGCGCAATTGACGGATCAGGCTGCTGGAAGCGAATCTTTCAGTTGCGCTAGCTGGTCTGAGTCCCGATCTTCCCGCCAGATGTGCCCATGCCCCGGAAAGATCACCGCCGGATTCAAAGCCAGGACACGGTGTGTGCTCCTATATGATTCTTCTCGACGCCAGGTGCTTCGGCGTGATACTTCAAGCTGCTCTTCATTATCCAGTAAATCACCGGCAAACAGCACCCGCTCCCGTTCCCAGTAGAAGCTGATGTGGTCAGGGGTGTGACCCGGTGTCTCTAACACCCGTATGCCCCCGGCAATATCTAACAGCTCATTATCTTTGACGATCTGATTAACCGGAACGGCCCGCCGGAAAAGCCGGTTCAGGATGTTGACCACCACGATCATTGGGAAAGAAATATGCGGTGGACTCTGGCAGCTTTGGATATAGGATGCGGTCTGTTGGCTGGCATAGACCTTTGCTCCGGTTGCATCAACCAGCGGTTTCAGGCTGCCGACATGATCAACATCGGCGTGGGTAATCAGGATGTGCCGGACATCCTGCGGGGTTCGACCGATATCCCGGATAAGCTGTAACATCCGGCGGATGCTGCCCGGCAGCCCGGCATCGATCACCACTAAGCCCGATTCCCCTGCATCTAACAAATAGGCATTCACCGGGCCGTCCACCAATCCATAGACGTTCGGTATGTACGGTTGCGTTTGTTCTGGCATCTCATTCCCCCTTGTCGGATTCTGCTTGTTCTATCCAGGATATGACCTGTTCCTGGTAGACTTTTACCTGTTCCAATGCCCGGTCGATCACCTGCCGCTTGGCGATGAGTTCAGCCTGCATGGTCTCCAGAACCTCTAAGTAGCCCTGGAATTTCTGCATGGCGTCACAATCGGTGCGCTTGATATCAATGATCTCTCGGATGGTCTGGATCGATAGGCCGCTCATCCGCAAGTCCCGGATGATCAGTGCCTCCTTGAGGTGCTGTTCGGTGTAAAGGCGGTAATTGTTATCATCTCGCAGTGGCACGAGCAAAGATGCCTGCTCATATATCCGCAGGGCGCGGCGGGTCAGGCCGGTTTTTTCAGCCAGTTGGCCGATGGTGAAAGTCTCTTGTGTGGTTTCCATGCGGGGAGTGTACACCTTCACCCTGCGTCAAGGTCAAGCGATAGATTCTGAGATTAGGCATCACGGTTTGTGGAACCGTTAATCCTCCGTCTCGCCATATTTTGCAAGGTATTTGTTATGTTTTTTTACAAATTTACGCAAAGCACAATTTTAGTGGACTATAATGATAACAATATAGAATTATTATTATCGGAGGCTACTATGTTGGACTTTGAACAGTCAACATCCAAAGATTACATTGCCTTCGCCCAATCACTATGGCAGGAACGACAGCTATTCAGCAGCCACGAGGAAGCAAGCCAACATCTGACAAAGACTCTATATGAGGAGCTTGAACCCCAGGCCGCCCTGGTGCGCGTATTTCGTCTAACTGCTACCCCTGATTTACCCCCTGAGGCACAAGCTGTGGTCGAGGCAGATGAAGAGAAGGTTATGGCCTTAACCGGCACTTATGGTATGGAACCCGCCTGGTGCGACCGGCACCGGTCAGTTGGGCATAAAGCCATCCCGATAACCGCCATCTCCGTCCCTGAACGCATCCCCATGTTCCAGGAAGTTTTGACCCAGATGGAGCTCGACTACAAACGCCTGCGAGAGGTTGGCAGTGTATTAGAAGTAACGACCAAATTGTCCGGTCAATTCTATGTGCCTGATGTGCCAAACGCACCCTATATCCCTGCTCAGGACGAGTTTGTGAAACCTTATGGGATCGCATCCCTGATTGGGTTCGGGGGCATCGCCAGAGGTGCTACCCTGCCAACTATCGTCTATATTCTCTACGTGTTCACCCGTGTTCCTGTATCACCAGAGGCCGCAGAGCGATTCAACCAGATGCAGGCTTATGTCGGTACCTATCTGGCAAGTCTTGAGGATGAACCGATCTTCGCTCGTTGAAGGTGCTGTTCAAGTAAATCACTGAATCTACAGGCTTGTGGAGGCTGCCCGGTTTGGCTGGATAGGAAAGAAAAAAGACCCGGCATAGTGCCGGATCTTTGGGTTGTTACAGGCAGTTGACCTAGACGCGGGTCACGCCAACAGCGCGGGGGCCTTTATCGGCTTCTTCGATGCTGAATTCGACGCGGTCACCCTCGTCGAGGTTCTTGTAACGATCCTGGCTGACGATGGATGAATGATGTACGAAGACATCACCTGCATTATCATCGCGGCCAATAAAGCCGAAGCCCTTGGTGCTGTTGAACCACTTGACGGTTCCATTGTAACGTTCTGACATGGGTATATATTCTCCTAACCCTACAAAAATATGGTTGTCCGATTGCAGGGAAGGTCAGTGTCCAACAAAAAACCCGGCGAAATGCCGGGTCAGATATTCAATCACTTGGTTCGTCCTGCATCTACAGGAAATCATTATACTACGTTCTCAGAGAAAAA
>JBNKDD010000257.1:0-8130 GCA_050288085.1 Anaerolineae bacterium | reverse complement strand
CCGGAGGATTGATCCTCCGGCGGTGCTGTGCAAATATCCCTGTTACGCCCCTGTTTTATCAGCGGCAGGCTGCCGTCCGAACTGCCAGTTGGAGTTGACCACCCAGATACCGGCTACCACCAGGGCTGTCCCCAGCGCGAGGTGCCAATCCAACTGCTCGTTGAGGACGATCACGCCCAGCAGCACTCCAAAGACCGGGATCACATAGGTGACCAGGGTGGTGCGGGTCGCGCCAACGGATTGGATCAGGTAGAAGAATAGCAGGTAGGCCACACAGGTTCCCATCACGCCAAGCCAGATCAACGCGATCCAGGTCAGGGGGAGGTGGGGCAGTGTGATCGGTGCTTCGACGAAAGGGGTGGTCAGCCAGAGCAGGATGTCAGCGACTAACACCGATCCGATGGATTGGAACATCGGCGCTACGCCCGATAGCTGCCGCCGGGTGAAAACCGAACTGCCCGCATACAGCACCGCTGCTGCAACCACCGCAAGCTGACCGAGCAGGCTTGCACGGAAATCGACGTCGCCCATGTCACGACCCATCAGGATCACGATGCCGATGAATCCGCCGACCAGCCCGATCACGCGGTTGAGGGTCATCCGTTCGTCCTGCAAAAACAGGTGGGCGATGATCAGGGTGAACAAGGGAACCGAGCCGTTCAGGATGGAGGCTACCCCGGAGTCGATGAACTTCTCGCCCCAGGAGATCAGCACAAAGGGCGCGGCGGTGTTGGTCAGGCCGATCAGGGCGATTTTCAGCCAGGTTGACCGGTCGCGGGGGAGGGCAGGTCGGCGCAGTGCCACGACGACCGCCAGCCCGATCAGGCCCCAGAGCAATCGGAGTGCGACCAGCAAAAACGGCCCGACCTCTTCCAGGGCGATTTTGATCCACAGAAACGACGATCCCCAGATCACACCCAGAACGATAAAAGCTGCCCAGTCTTTCAGTTTCATTGTTTGCTTCTCTCCCTGTCCTCTTACGCAAGATGCTGATTATACCCACTCTGCCGGGGGATGGTATACTTCCCCTTCACCTGCAACGGCAGCGGCCATCATAGGTTATAACTCTAGAAGCCAGACTTTGTGAAAAATGAGGATAGCTGCTTCTCACGAAAGCTCAAATAGATTTCAACGAAAGTTTATTGGGATAAGGATGATCAAAAATGGCAAACCAATCTACTAACGTTCAATCAATGGCTGATAATCTGATAGTGCTGGGCGTTGTCGGGGGTATCCTGTCTTTTGGGGGGATATTCATGCCGTGGTTTTTTAGCGGTGTTACGATCAGCGGTTTGAATATGGGTGCGGAAAATGAGATGGTCTATATCATCGCTCTGGCTGTTCCCGTTATTGCTGCCGGGATTTTCCTGATCGTCAGCCGCCGCAGGCCAGATATCTATGTAGCACTGCTTCCACTATTCTTTGGCATCGTGGCCTTTATGTTGTTCGGGTATGTGCTCAGTCATACGGCCAGTGGGCTCCGGTCTGGAGAGGAGCATTATTATCAGGTGATGCGCCTATCTGAATACGGGTTAGGATTTTTTGTGATCGTGATTGGTCAGGCTCTCAGCCTGGTCAGTGCGCTGGGCAGCTTGATGCTTAAGATAGCTCTAGGCGTGGCTGCCGACCGGGCGTGATATTAAAAAATCATTTTTCAGGGACACGGCATGCCGTGTCCCTACGCAAAAGGTAAAAAACGTGGGGTGGTGAGATAGGAGCGATATGATCAGGATTAGTATCGAGCAGGCACGAGAACTCTATCAGGATGACGACCCGGTACATGATTTTCAGCATGTGCTGCGCGTGTTGACGCTGGCCGAACGGCTCGCTCAGGCGGAAGGGGCCGACCTGGAGATTGTGCGGACGGCTGCCTTGCTGCATGATATCTCGCGCCTGGATGATGACGAGAGCGGGCAGTTTTCCTTATCAATCGAGGCTGAAGCCGACCACGCCGTGTTGGCCGGGCAGGCGGCGAGGCGGATTCTGTCGGATGCCGATCCTGATTTTGTCGAGGCGGTGGTTCACGCGATTGAGGCACATCGTTTCCGCAATGAGATCGAACCCCAGACGATCGAGGCAAAGGTGCTGTTTGATGCGGATAAGCTCGATGCCATCGGCGCGATTGGGGTGGCGCGGGCGTTTGCTTACAGCGGTCGGCACAGCATGCCGCTCTGGGGGGAGGTGTCTGCGGGTTATGTCCCCGGCAGAGGTGACGAGCTTCATACCCCCCATCACGAGTTTATGGTCAAGCTCAAGCGGATCAAAGACCGGCTTTATACCGAGAGCGGGCGGCAGGTTGCCGAGACACGGCATAACTTCATGGCGGCATTTTTTGAACGAATGGCAGACGAAGTAGCAGGTAAACAATGACAATGAATCAAGAACTGAGCAAAGAAAGTAGAACACGGTCGTTTATCAAGGCGCTTTCCTGGCGGCTGATTGCCTTTACGGTGCTGGGGATTATCTCTTATTCCTTTACCCGGAGCTGGAAAGAAACGACCTACATCACGATTGTTTACAATGTTGTCCAGATTTTTATATACTTTCTACATGAGCGGCTCTGGGGACGTATCGGGTGGGGCAAAGCTAAAATGTCCTTGCCCAACGCACAGGAATTAAAACCCGAAGAAGTTATGGCTATTCAGGGGCATCTGAAAGAATTAGGATACATCGAATAAGGCAGCTCATTTCCCTCCGGCTATACAACAGACGCCAGTCGGTTGTCAGCTACCTTGGCCCTCCCCTGATTATTGAACCGTGAGCCTCTCCAGATTTCTCGGATGAGAAAACCATAGTCCGAGAGAGCAGGAGAGGGACATATCAAAAGCTAGGAGGGTAGAATAGTCATGGTTGGAAGTCTTTTCTCTGGTAAACCTAATCCCGAGGTACAGGCGTTATTGGGAGAACTGATCCCGCCGGAGGTCGGCACGGCCTCGACCGAGGACCTGGAGGAAGCCAGCAAACCGAGGGGAAAAGGTATGCTTGAATTGCTGGGCTTTGCCGGATTTTCGTTTATGGATGCCATGATGGGCCAGTCCGAGATCAGCGGAACTCGTCACGGGCGGCGAGTGTCGCTGTACTTCGGTATGAGCGGCAGCAAGCCATCGGTGACTACCCGTGTGGACGTGGGA
Organism: Anaerolineae bacterium; assembly: GCA_050288085.1. Lineage (GTDB taxonomy): Bacteria > Chloroflexota > Anaerolineae > Aggregatilineales > UBA3940 > JBNKDD01. The sequence continues at coordinate 4,999 of JBNKDD010000257.1, read as the reverse complement.
GCCGTGCCGTTCGAGGTGAGTTTCAAGGATAAGAACCTGCTCGCCAAGGGACTCCCGGCGGGCGTGGTCGAAGTGATCGAAAAGTTCGGCCCGCTCGAAAAAGGGGTAACGGTCGAAGGGGCACCCGGCAGCATTACGGTTTTTCGGAAGCGATCCTCAAAAGATGCTGCCTCCTGGAAAGGGACGGTTCAGTGGCTCAAAGACCTGAAGCTGGCTGAGAGTCTGGCCGACACTTTCCGCTAGTACAGGTTGGCATAAATAGGGCGCAAAGCCTTGTGCCCCTGCTGTTAAGACTTATTATTGATAAGTGGGTTGGTCTATGTGGGCCAACCCACATTTTATGATTGAGTATCCAGATGGTTGGGCGAGCCATAAGAGCCATAAACCCCGGCTCAGTCCAGCCGGAAATACAAACGGCTGTTTGGCTGCGCATGATCAGTCAATCTCAAGTTTTGATCAAAGACCAGCTTTATGCCGAGACACGGCATAACTTCATAGCGATATTTTTTGAACGAATGGCAGGCGAAGTACAAATTGACAATGAATCAAGAGCGGAACAAAGCAAGTAGAACGCGGTCGTTTATCAAGGCGCTTTCCTGGCGGCTGATCGCCTTTACGGTGCTGGGGATTATCTCTTATGCTTTTACCCGGAGCTGGAGAGAGACGATCTATATCACGATTGTTTACAATGTCGTCCAGATTTTTATATACTTTCTACATGAACGGCTCTGGGGACATATCGGGTGGAGAAAGGCAAAGTCCCGTGCGGAGGAGTTGAATCCTGAAGAAATTACGGCGATCCAGGGGCATCTAAAGGAATTGGGGTATATCGAATAAACTTGGAAGGCCATCGAATGAAAAAACATCGCGTGATTATCCGTAATTTTATCATTGAGTTGATCGTTTACGGCATTTTGTTGGTTGCTTATTTTTTCCTGGTGCTGAGCTCGTTAAGCGCTGTGCTGGTCCGCTATTTTGAGACAAACCTCGTCGTGTACGCTTTCCTCGGATTGGGCCTGATCGTGGCTCAGGGGGTGGTACTTGACGTGATTACATCGTTTATCGTCGGGCAGATCAAACTAGAACGCACCGAATAAATAATTATGATGACATTCCCGATCAGTGGCGTGACCGCCAGCCCGTTTCTGTTGGCCGGAATTGGATTCCTGGTTGGCATTCTGGGTGGTTTCTTTGGGGTAGGTGGAGGGTTTATCGCCGGGCCGTTGATGTTCTGGTCGGGCGTGCCGATGAACTTTGTGGTCGGAACCGACCTGGCTCACATGACCGGCAAATCGATTGTGGCGGCCCGCCGTCATCGTGCCCTGGGGCATGTGGATATCAAGCTGGGGCTGATGATGGTGATGGGAACCGTACCGGGCGTCGAGATCGGCGCATGGGTGATCGAAGCTTTGGAGCGGGCCGGAGTTGTCGAAGTGGTCGTCGGGATCATGTATGTCGTCATCCTGCTGCTGATCAGTGCCTTCACGGCCTGGGAGAGCCTGCGGGCTTTGCAGATGACCCGGACCAACCCGCTCAATGTAGAAGATACGCTGGGGTTCTCAGGGATGAATGACCGGGTGCGGAAGTTCAGGCTGCCGCCGATGGTGTCGTTCCCGGCGTCGGGCATTGAGTCGATATCGATCTGGCCGGTGCTGGGTGTGGGTTTTATCACCGGTTTGCTGGCCGGTACGCTCGGTGTGGGCGGCGGCTTTGTCCGCATGCCGCTGCTGGTTTACGTGCTGGGCGTTCCGACTCATGTAACGGTCGGTACAGACCTGTTTGAGATCGTGATCTCCGCCGGGTATGGCACGATCACGCACAGCCTGAAAGGAAACGTCGATATTCTGATGGCGCTGGTAATGCAGACCGGTGCTGCCCTGGGGGCACAGATCGGTGCTAACTCAACCCGCTTTTTCTCCGGGCCGCGGATTCGCCTGTTCTTCTCGGCCCTGCCGCTGATCGGTGCGGTGATGGTGCTGATCCGGTTGGTGGTTAGTGGTGCAGTCTCTCTTCACTAGGATGTCGCTTATGAAAACGCTCCTGCTCATCAAAGATATGCCCTACGACAAGGCGGTTGTCTCCTATGGCCGCCTGGTGGTAGATGCCTGCAAATCGTCCGTTACGCTGCTGCATCTTGTCTCCGGGGAGAAAGAGCAAGCCGCTGGCGAGAAGGTGCTGCAACAGGCCGTCGACATATTAGGGGGCCTGCTGGTAGAAACCCGGTTGGTGCAGGGGGATTCGGTGGCCGCGATCTTGAACGAGGCGCAGGAAGGCGATTACAACATGGTTGTGATCGGGGCACGGCAGGCGGTTGGTTTAATGCGCCGGTCGCTGGGGCCGGTTTGGAAGCGGGTTTATCGCCGCGCTCCGATGTCGGTGTTGGTCGTCAAGAAAAACCGCCCGCAGTTGAAGCGGGTGCTGGCCTGTACCAGTGGGATTGATGCCGCCGAAGCCGTGATCGAATCCGGTGCTCGAATCGCCAGAGCGGCCCAGGCTGAAGCGACTTTGCTCCATGTCGGTGGGTCTGTCCCCCAGATGTATACCGGCCTGGATTGGATCAAGGAAACGGCCCCCGACCTACTCCAATCGGACACCCCGATTGCCCGCCATCTGAATCGGGGGCTTGACATTTTCCAGCAGGAAGGGGTGAAGGCTGTCCTCCGGGTCAGGCAGGGTGTGGCAGAAGATGAGATTCTGCGGGAAGCCCGTAAGGGTGATTACGACCTGATCGTGATCGGGGCATCGGGGGCAACCGGTCGGATGAAAGGCTGGCTGCTATTGGGTGATGTGGCCGAGCGGGTGGTCAAAAAAGCGGATCGCCCGGTGTTGGTGATCCGGCATATGGGTGCGCCGATTTTGTCAGAGGATGGATAACCCGGAATGGAAATCAAGCTCAATTGCAAGGGGAAAATCATCAAAGGTGCGCATGCCGGGTGGTATACCTTGATTGAATGTAGCCAGAATGAACCTGACTATCTCATCATTATTTCCAATGAATTGGATTTTGCCTCGGCCACTAAAGGATTCGACCAGTGGGTTGAAAATCGCACCAACCTTGAATCTCAAATTGAGTACTATGGTTGGGAAATTGAATGGCTAGAGGGTGAGTAGGGGGGCGAGATGTATCTCATTAGCATCAGACTAAGACCTTAGCCGATGAAAGCCAGGGCCGCCGAGCGTTAAAACGCCCGGCTAAGGCTGATACGTCGAATAAATTCGACCCGGATTGAGGGTCTGATTTATCAGACATATCATTTGTAGCAGCGGAATTTATTCCGCTGTGGGCCATGCGAACACTCAAATTGGCCTTGAAAAGCCAGAAATCGGCTTGATAATGGGTCATTTTCCCTTAGCTTGATGCCTATGAGATGTATCTCGCCCCTACAGGTGCCTTTTCAATATCTTAATGCCCAAAATCAGACCCCCAAATCACCCTTGATTTTGGGGTCGAATTTATTCATCGGATCGCCTGATTACTTTTTCCCGTTGGGTGATTCGTCGGCTTCCTTGCGGCGGAAACGGATCACGCGGAAGACTTCCCCATAGGCAACCCCATTGTCTTCACCGTTAGCTTTGGCCCAGCCCCGCACCCGTTCGGCGGCGTCTTTGCCATCCCCTAACTGCGACCGGTGCTGTACCAGCGCCTCCAGCTTATCTTCCAATGTGCTGCTGATATCCACGATGGTATCCGGGTTGGTGGTCAGCGTCATGTACAGGTCGATCACCTGATGGGGCTCGAATCCTTCGTCGAGCAGATCCGGGAAGATCGGGCGGGAAGGTGAACTGGGGAAGGTCGCATAGATGGCGGCTTCTCCGGCGGCCCGGTGATCGGGATGGTTGACGTATTCGCCCCGCGTAAAGAAGGTGGTCGGGTCCTGGCAGACTACCCGATCCGGTTTTACCTCGCGGATGATGCGGGTCAGGTCGCGGCGGACTTCCAGGGTGGGTTCCAGTACACCGTCGGGGTAGTCGAGGAAACGGACATCCTTCACGCCGATCACCTCGGCGGCGGCTTGCTGCTCCTCGCGGCGAGTTTGCTTTAGTTTCTGGAGGTCGGTGCCGGGATTATTGTCGCCCGCTGCTCCATCGGTGACGAGGCAGTAGATCACCTCGGCTCCATCCTGTTTCCATTTGGCGACACTGCCTGCCACACCAAATTCGATATCGTCGGGATGGGCGCAGATAACGAGCACCCGTTCGGGTATGCGATCTTCAGGTTGTAGTTCCATGTTTACTCCATGTTTGTTTGCTTCGAAACGGATTGTATCACTTGAAGCTAATAGGATCGACCCTGATTATTGTCCTGAAAAATCGCAATGGTAGACGGTGGTCGGGAGCGGATCGCCAATCGCGCCGGGGCTGGATAGTCCATAGTAGGGGTTTTGCAGCGAACCAACCGGTGAACAATATCCGGCCAGCAGTTCTTCTATCGTGACACTGGGGGGCTCCAAATAGGAATAGGTACACTCAAAGCCAGCTTCCCAGATAACATAATCGATGTCGTGGTCGGCCAGCCATTGGGTGGCGGCTTCTTCAGTTAACAGGCTGCCATGCTCATAGACAGCGTATTGGAAGACGGCCAGCACACTCGTGAATTCGCTCTCTGGGAGACCAAACCACCATATTGCTCTACCTAGAACGCCCGACGCATCAGACGGGACATAAGCCTCAACCGAACTCAGATATTCCTGTGGGTTGTGAGTGCGGAATTTGTATCCCATGTACAGACCGGCGGCAATGTTGATCACCAACCAGGGAGCCAGCAGGATTGCCATCCAGGCTGGGTGGGTGAGGGGGGGCAGCCGGAAACGGGGCAAGATGGGCATCAACAGCCGGACGGCAATATCCACTCCCCGGACGATCCACAAAGCGATGAACGGCAGCCAGGCCCCAACTTGTGTCCAGTTCTGGTCGGAGAATAAAAAGGCAAAGGCAACCCAGGAGATAATTGTCAATGTGACCAGTTCACGGTCGGCGGCCCGCCGACCGCCTTTCCAGG
>JBNKDD010000256.1:0-8264 GCA_050288085.1 Anaerolineae bacterium | reverse complement strand
AACCGCATAACCGGCCCCCAACTGCCAGCCGCTGACCAGTGTCCCCTGGACAGATCCGTCGTCGTTGGCATTCAAGCCGGTTGGCAGCAGCAGGTTCAGCGATGAAACGATCAATCCATCCATCGGCTGGTTGGCCTCAATGATGGTGCTGATCAGCGGAGTCGTTGATCGGGTCTGGAAGACAGCAACGCTTTTCGGGTGCTCGTTAGTACGGATCACCTGAGCTCCCACATCGAGCTGGCTGGGCACAAAGACCCACTCTTCCTGTTCCTCGTCCCAGGTGTACAGGTCGAGGGTGTTGAAAGGTTCAGCCTCATTGGGAATATCGATCTCAATCGTTGCTGCTTCATCGCCCCGCCACTTAAGGGTATAGAGCGGGCTCTTCATATCCAGGTAAGACGGGAGATGCTCTTTGGCAGTTACAAAAGTCTTTTTCGCTTCGCCTTCAAGGAAGGTGGCTCGCGGAACCGCCCCCAGGCCAACACATGGCCCGCTGTCACCCGCAATAGTCACTGTGATTCCATCATCGTGCCGGAGGGACGGTGTATTGGCATTGAGGCGTTTACAACCCCCACCGCCGAATTCAGAGGCAAGATTGAACGGTGGAACAAACAGTACCACTACAATCAGGGCTATCACTGCGATCAATGCCAGCGACCCACAGCCAATTGCCAGAACCTTAGGGCTTACTGGCAGTTCAATCCCTTCCTCATCATCGAACATCACCTCTTCATCATCGTCGGGAACAGGTTCCTGCCCGGCCAGGATGGTCGGTTCGGCTAGAGGTTCCGGACGTTCGAGTTCCTGGGGTTCCTGCCAATCCTGATCGCTCCGTGGGCTGGGGGCTGTCTCCTGCTCATGAGACGGAGCATCCATCCAACCATCATCGTCGGAGCCACTCGGCATTGTCTGATTACTTTCAGCCATAGATTCATCCCCTCATCGTCAAGGATTCATGACATTGCCCAGAGCCATACAGGCCGGGCAGCTGCCATCTGGGCGCACAATGGCATAACCGGCCATTGGATCATCGCCCCAATAAACGAAGTCAACATTCCATACAATCATCAGCCGGACTCTGCCGCTGGCCTTGCTCAGTTGAGCAGCCTCGGCGAGCCATGCGGCCTGTTCAACAACTTCCGTCTTTGCCGCCCAGCTAAACCGGTCAGGCACAGCTCCTAGCCCATCACCGGACAGGTAGCCTAATTCGGTAAAACATAACGGGCGGCCAAATGTACCATAATACAGCTCAAGCATGCTACCGTAATACCAGCTATAGTGCTGGTAACCCGGATCACCGGGATGGCCGGTCACCGCCGAAGGACTGGTAGCACCAACATTGTAGTGTACCCCAACGCAGTCTATATAGTTGGCGGCTCCGGCTTCAGCCATTTGCTGGATAAACAGCCAATCGTCGCAGCCATACCCTTGTAGGGAACAGCCACCATCGGCATAGAACGCACCGGTTGGAGCAGGCGCACCGGAGATCACCATCGTATTGGGGTTCACCTCTTTGATCGCGTTGTAGGCCGGGGCCAGCATTTCACGGGTATATATCCCGCCATTGACCTGGTTGTTCGGCCACTCGAAATCGAGATTTTCCTCGTTCCAGATTTCTATCGCATCCGCCCCATAGTACGCAACTCCGCGCAAGAATTCAAGGTAAGCCTCAATATTAATATCTGTTGGATATTTAACCTGTCCGGGAACACTGAGTAATACCTTAAACCCGGCTTCACGCCCCCGGTCGATCAGGTCCCAGGCGGTGCGGGGGTCCATATTTTCTTCCCAGGCTAATTGGAACTTCACCCAGGTCATCCCTGCTTGATTCATATAATCAGGATGGTTGACCACATGGTTAGCCTGTCCACCCAGCTCAAAGTTACCATAAGTGGCGGGAGGAATCACCGGCGGAGGCAAATCGTTGGGAATGGAGTGGGATGTCGTATCCGATGCTACCGAGTCATCACCGGGTGCACCCTCGACTACCCCCTCCTGGCTGGGCCCGATCCCTATATTATTTCCGCCGACGATCACTGCCACAGCACCCCGATCTGAGGTCTCTACCCCGACCAGGCTGGCGCTGATCACATACTCGCCTTCTTCGTCAGGAGTCCAGATCAGTGGCCCGGCAAGATCGGTTGAAGTTTCGAGCAGGAGATTACCACTCGCATCCTTGATCGCCCAGTTGATAACCAGGTCGGCCTTCAGGCTGGATGGCAAATTCACCTTAAATTCGTGAACGGCTGTTACTGTCCCGATGCCGTTACCCTCATCCACTAAATCTTCAACCACAGCTCCACCGATAGGCCGAGCGGCAAGCCAATCCAGGCGATCACGTAGGGAAGCTGCCGTTGACAGCCAGACCCGGTGCTCCCCATCCCCGGCGAAAATATCATAACGATAAACGCCGCTGTCCGGGTCACGCCCAATATCGACCGCTCCACCACCAAACCCGAAGTCCAGGGTTTCACCCGGTTCAGGGTGGGTGATGATCGTGCCGGGGGCCGGGGCCACCATACCAAGCGGAGTAAGGGCATAATCATAGGCAATCGGGTTAAACTGCCCGGCCCACTCATCAATACTCAATGAGGTAAAAGCTACATGCAATTTAACCGGGGCGACCTCATTACCAGCCCACCCCAGGAATTGATCTGTCAGGCCACCATTATGAAAATCACCAGGGCTGCCGGGCAGTTCAACGACCAGCATATCGGACACTTCATCGAGATATGCCCAATCATAGACGCCGGTATCCCAATCGGGATCGGGGCCGGTTGGGGTGGAAACTCGCACAGCTAAGGTCTGATCCTGATCATGCAGCGCCAGTGCCAGGTCATTCACCAATTGGTTAAATGCCTCGATCAGCCCTGCATCAAATGTCCCATAGTCCAACAGCACACCGTCAAAGCCATCAGATTCCACCAACTCGATAATGCTGGCAGCGTGCTGTGCGCGCGATGTCTCATCTGCCAGCACATCCTCAAGCGTACCGGGGGCAGAAAAGCGGATCACCGGCAGCACGGCATACGAACGGGATGACGGCATTGTCCAATCAAGGAGACTGGAGTCAAGTGTCCCATCTGATTCCCCCTCGATACCGGCCACAAACAGCATATCAATCGCGGCAGCCTGCGCCCCATTCAGCTTCTGATCAGGCTCAAGGGTCGTGGAGATCAGAGGAATAGTATAGGTTGTCTGAAACACCGCCACCAACCCATCGACCGGATCAACGATCAACCGCCCAGAGTCCAGGTCAATTTCTGAAGGGACAAATATCCACTCACCGGCCTGTTCATCCCACCGGTAAACAATAGGATTCCCACTCGCCGGGGGAGAGAATGCCAGCAGCACCACGCCTTCTCCGCGTGTCTCAACCTCATAAAAACTGCTGGATGGGGTTAAATGCGCGGGGAGTGCGTCGCGGGCGGTTTGTCCCAGCTTGAGAATGGATTTGACCCTTACACCGGCTTCTGCTTCCCCGGCTAATTGGATGGTCAGGCCATCATCAACTACCCATTCCGGGGAATCGGCGGTCAGCTTCTCAAACCCACCACCCATCAATGCCAGTATGCCCCCCACCAGGACGATCACCCCCAGCAGGATCAACAAACCATGCCGCATCGTTAATCCAAACGGGAGGGCAATTGCATCCAATTTTGCAACCAGATCGCTCACTACTGAATGGCGGCCTGATGCCTGGTCAGGAGCTTCTTCGTTGTGGAGTGGGTCTTCCATCATACTTGATAACTGAGCTGTTTGTAAATCATCTCTTTAACCATCTGTAGGGACGACAAAAACCATAGGTTTGTTCCGGTCGCCCCTACAGACTCTTCATCAGGGTTGGACGGCGTTAAGGGCATCACAGGCTGGACAGGAGCCACCGGGCCGGATCATCGCATAACCGCCCTGCGGGTCTGATCCGTAAACGGTGAAATCTACGTTGAAAACGATCATCAACCGGACTTTACCACTCTGTGATGAAAGAACCGCCGCCTCGGCCAACCAGGCCGCCTGCTCATCGACTGAGGTATCCTGTGCCCACGAGAATGAATCCGGGAGCGCCCCATAACCATCTGAGGACAGAAAACCCAGTTCGGTGAAACAGACCGGTTTGCCAAACGAACTGTAGTACAGGTCGAGCATACCGGAGAAATAACGGGTATAGTGCTCGGAGCGTGGATCACCGGTTTTCTGGGATGGCGGGATGATACCCTCGTTATAGTGAACCCCCACGCAGTCCATGTAATTAGCTGCACCAGCATCACGCATCTGGGCCAGGTAGAACCAGTCGTCGCAGCCATCGGGAGAACAACCGCCCCAGAACCCGGTCGGAGCCGGAGCACCTGAAATTACCATCACATCCGGATTGGCGGCTTTGATCGCTTGATAGGCAGGAGCCAGCATGTTATTAACATAATTCGCCCCATCGATCTGCCCGTGCGGCCACTCCCGGTCAATGTTTTGTTCGTTCCAGATCTCGATAGCATCCGGTCCCAGGGCGGCCACACCGGCCAGGAAATTGACGTAACTGCCATAATTGATATCGGTCGGATGATCGCCGCCAGGGATACTGAGCAGCACCTTAAAGCCCAGGCTGTGCGCCTGGCTGATCCGCCCGCCAACAGCCCCTGCTGCGTCGTCACCGTCTCCCCATTTATGCTGGAACTTCACCCAGTTCATACCGGCATGGCGCATCAGGTCGGGGTGTTCAAGCGTGTGAGTCTGCCCACCCAGTTCAAACGATCCGGCAGCAATCGACCCGGTGACCGGGGTTGCTTCCGGTTCTGGTGTGGCCTCCTCATCAGGTTCTTCTGTTTCGACCGGTTCCGGCGTAGCGGTCGGTGTTGGCTCCTCAACCGGTTCTTCGGCGGTCGCTTCAGCAACCTGAACTTCAACACTCCCCCGGTCGTTTTCTCCATTTTGATTACGCACAACGGCGCTGACCACGTATTTTCCGGGTTCGGTGACCGCTTTCCACATATATTGGATAAACGATAGATCGCCTGTGTCCTCGTTTAAGCGGCCTCCCTGTGATTGGTCAACGCGCCATACAATTGCCAGCTTCTCCGGATCACCGATCTGCTGTTCGCCCAGAAAGGCGCTTAAACCATCGGCGAGTTGGGCCGGAGCATCCGGGTGGGCCAGCCCATAAACCGCTACTCCGCCCAGGCCATAAGTCCGTGCCCAGGCCAACCGGCGCTGCAAATTCTGCGCAGAACCGAAGTACACATAGTGAAGCTGGCTCGACTCATCATAGTAAGTCAGGTAATTCATACCAAGCGGCACATCGAAGCCCATCGAGTCAATCTTACCGGAGAGGCGAAACGGCAGTTCACTTTCCGGCGGCAGCGGGACGGCAGGATCAAAGAAAGGCTCAATAGTGCCGAATAATTCCAAAGCCTGATCAAACGGGATGATTGTAGATGAATCGTTGACAACATCAACCGTCAGGCCGCTGACTAACAATCCGGCTTGCTGCCGGTTAACCCGGCCCACCAATTCGGCCAGCGATTCCTGTACACCGCTGTTAGGCAGGTAGGCGGTCGGATTATCGCCGGGTGCGAGCCAGAAGCGATCAACATAGGCGGATAGGTCATCGACCTCAGCCAATGTATCGGTGTGAACAATCACATCTAGCCGCTTGCCATGTGAATGAATCTCTTTTGCCAACTCGGCTATAAAATCGGCATACCCCTCGCCCGGATCAAAATCCAGCACCAGGCCGTCGTAGGAGGCTACCAGCCCCATCAATTGGTCGATGATCACACCGCGCTGGGCAGCATCGGTATAAGCCAGGAAGCCGCCCTTCCGATTCTGAACTAAGGGCAAAACCACGCTGGCCGATGCCTCAACCGGCTCACCGGTAAGATGCCCCTCGGCATCGATCACTACGCCTTCAGGGATAGCCAACCCATAGTTCGACCCGACATCTGAGCCACCCACACTGACCACCACACCGACTTCCGGCTGCTGCGGTTCAGCATGAACGGCGACGATATGCATCGAAGAGCCTTCCGGCGAAAAAGTAATCAAGTCACGGGTGGCATCGACCTGTGACGGCACAAAAAGCCACTGTTTCTTTTTCGAATCCCACCGGTACAAATCCAACAACGATAGAGGATCCGCCCCATTCGGGATCGCCATCTCCGCCACAAGCTGACCTTCGCCGCGCATCTCAATCGTATAGACCGGGCTGAGCGCCGCCAGATTAGGCGGTAACACATCGCGGGCTTGCTGCCAGGATCGCCCGGCTTCCCCGTTCAAAAATGTGTCCCTGGGGATACTTTCGATCCCAACCTTCAGCGAACCATCCGTGATCTGAACAGCCAACCCATCCGGGTGTACCAGCGTGGGGTTAGCCGCATCCAGCCGCACAGACGGCCCAGTCAACATAGGTAAAACGACAAAGATAACCAGCCCGGCCAGTATCAGCAGAAATAGTAAGCCGCCACCGGCAATCATGATCCACAGGGGGAACTTTCTGGTAGGTGTTGGTGGGGGTGTCTGTTCTTGTTCGGCCTCTGGTTCCTGGTTGGCCGTTTGTTCCAGTTCAGTTTCTTGATCTTGTTCGGTCTCAGTCATAGCATCCCTATAAATATAGCCTGGTGATGCAGCGAAAAGGCGGCATTTTGACCGTCGCCGCCAATGCTCAAACCCTCTCACTTGCGCCGCATTCTACCTTGCCCATGTTGAATCTGCAATAAGCGAATTGGCTTCCCCGCACGGAGAATCAAACAGGGGTGCGGCTGCACCCCTGCACATTGTAACAGCAATACCGGCTACTGCAATCCACCCTTTGACCAGGTGCTTTCCTCAATGCCGACAAAATACACTTTGCAGGCATCATCAATCCGTTCAGGGGTCATATGAGGATCGACTCCATCGAATTCGCACATGGCAACCATAATCTTCAAAATGTCACGAGGATGGACAGATTGCATCAAGCGGCCCTGATCTCGATACCATGTTTGCAATAGATGTAAAAAGGATTCTTTATCCAATTGAAGGTTGTAAGCCTTGCACATCGTCGCAAATATCTGGAAGTACATTTTCTCATCGGGGCTGTCAACCAGCACTTTGATCTGGATACGGCGGTAGAACGCTTCGTCGGCCAGGTCAAGGGGATCAAGGTTGGTACTGAACACAATCAACTGTCGGAAGGGAATCTGCAAGGTCTGTCCAGTCAGCAGCCGCAGGAAGTCGATCCCGGTTTCAAGCGGCACAATCCAACGGTTCAGCAGTTCGATGGGGCGCATGATCTGGCGGCCAAAGTCGTCGATCAGGAACATCCCCCCATTGGCCTTGAGCTGCAAAGGCGCTTCATAGAACTTAGCCGTCTCCTCATAACGCAGTTCAAGGGAGGACATCGTCAACTCACCACCGGCCATCACTACCGGGCGTTGGAACAATCCCCACCGCTCGTCAATACCCAGTGCGCCGGTCTTTTCCCGCTTGTCAAACTGCACCGGGTGGTGGATCAAGGCATCGTATAGGTTAACGATGTAGCCACTGATATACAATGCATAGGGTATCCAGATCGGCGTGGTGCCGGACAGCAGTTTGGCTATCGCTTCAGCAATAGTCGTTTTACCATTACCCGGCGGGCCATACAGGAACAAAGAGGTTCCCTCGTTAACTGCCGGGCCCAGGGCACGCTCGAATCCATCCGGCAGAATCAGGTGACTGAGTCCATCACGGAAATCTCTTGGTGTGAGGTTGTGCCGGATATCGGTTTGCAGCATAATGGCCTGAGTGTATTTCTCAACCGGTACAGGGGCCGGGCCAACATATTGAGAACGATCCAGCGCTTCAGCAGACCGATTCCGCCCGGCATCAGATAAGGTATAGACGTAACTCATACGTCCCAACCCTCCAGCCCTGACCACCTCCACCAGGTGATCGGATTGCAATCCTTCCATCAGGGAATCTATCAATCCCAGGTCCAGACGGATTACCTTTGACATCCGCTGAAGGGAAACTTCGCTCTCCTGGAAAAGCATTCTCATGATAATATCTACCACAATGCCAGCAGGAATATCTAGTTGTTCTATGCTGCCCGGTTCGATCATCAGGTCCCGGAGTTGGACTGTCTCTTCAGTCATGGCTATCCCCTATGTTCCAATAGATTGGCAATTGCCTTAAATAATAGTCATTTTACATATAATATCTATCTGCTCTATTCACAGATAGATATTTGTTCAAGCCTATTCTTATAAACGTTTTACTCAACGAAAGCTCATTATTTCGCTGTTTTTCACAAC
>JBNKDD010000255.1:0-8300 GCA_050288085.1 Anaerolineae bacterium | reverse complement strand
AATTGTAGTGGAGTTTCACCGATATACTCGTAACTTCGCTTTCCCCTCAAGTTGAAAGGAATCAAATCGTGACTGCCAGACTGAAAACCGCCGTTTATTTGCCTAACTATGGCCCATTCGGTGATGCTCGTGCCGTTGCCGACCTGGCCCGCGATGCTGAATCCGCCGGGTGGGACGGTTTCTTTTTGTGGGATCACATCGCAGCAACCAGTGATGCTGGTGACTCGCTGCCATGTACCGATCCCTGGCTGGCCCTGACTGCTGCGGCGATGCAGACCACAACCATCAGGCTTGGTACGACGGTTACTCCGCTGCCCCGCCGCCGTCCACACAAGCTGGCCCGCGAAACCGCCACACTTGATCGGCTTTCCAATGGACGTTTGATATTGGGTGTGGGCATTGGCCTGGGACAAAGCGAGTGGGATCACCTGGACGAAGAGACGGATCAACGTTCGCGTGGCCGTATGCTTGATGAAGGATTAGACATCCTGTCCGGGCTGTGGTCTGGCGAGCCATTTCAATTTGACGGGGAGCACTATCATATTAAGCAGGCGCAGTTTCTACCGACACCGTACCAACAGCCGCGCATTCCGGTATGGGTGGGTGGCTTCTGGCCGAGCAAACCCCCGTTTCGTCGAATGGCCCGTTGGGATGGCATGTTTCCCCTGTTTAAGGTACATGGGCCAGAGCAGGAACCGGTCTTCGCAGAGGCAGTCGCTTTTGTGAAGGCTGAGCGCGAATGCCTCGGTCTGGGTGGGCCGTTTGATGTGATCAAAGTGGGTATCACACCGGACAACGATCCGGTAGAAGCTTCTGCTCGCCTCAACTCTGCGGCTAAAGCAGGTGCGACATGGTGGTTGGAACTGCTTATGCCAGAAGTATATGACCTCAGCCCGACCGATCCACAGGCATATACTGCCCTGCGAAATCATGTGATACAAGGTCCACCTACAACAGGCTGATCTGATATTGCCTGGAAGGCTGGAGTTTTGCCTTTTTCGAAGTGAGCTGTTTTTGGCGTAACTCCAGTCTTACAGACTATTCATGATCTCCTCTGCGGACATGACCCGCGCAAACCCCTTGCGGAGTACCTGCAATTCTGGCTCTTGCATCGTTGGGTCATCCGTTGAAGTGACATCGCTGCCGAAAACAACCTTAAAACTTCGCTCATACGCCTGGCGTGCTGTTGTGCCGCAGCAATAATTGGTCAATGTGCCGCAAATGATCACGGTATCTCTACCAAAATTCTTGAGGATCGTTTCCAATGGGGTATCGTAGAATGCGCCATAAGATGGCTTGTGGATGACAATCTCATCCTCGTCAGGGGCGATCTCGTGCCAGACACGCCCGCCATCATCGTATTGGGATGGATCAATGTTCAAGTTTGGGAAGCGATTCGGCATAGATGCTCCACTCATGGGGCGATCCCTGCGATGATGGGTTGCCGAGAACACCGTGTATATCACCGGAATTTGTTTGGTTCGGCAGCAATCAATCAGCGCTTTGATACGTGGTACCTGTCGCGTTGCTTCAGGCACCCAATTGGGTGACCACTCGGGTTTCACGAATTCATCCTGCATATCAATCACGAGCAGTGCGCAGTTGTCTGCCACAATATCAAATGTAGCTGTCCCCTTCTCATATGCTTCTCGTGCCAATTGCAGAACATATTCTTCAGTGAATTTAGTCATGCATAACTTCCTTTCAGGTGTTGGGAATGGATGTTCTAATTTTGCCCCTTAGGTCGGAAAAAACAAAAATTGGACCGCTCCCCGGAAATAAAAAAGAGGCACAAACGTGCCTCTGATAAATCTTCTTCAATCTTGTTAAAGCATCTTCTCGGCTTCGTCTCGCAGCATCTCAAGCCGCTCGGCGACCCGTTCACTGCCGCCCTGACGAAGCTGTTCGACCAGGTCACCCATCACAGCAATCATATCTTCGTTGATGTCGTCCTGATGCTCCCGTAGAATGCTCAATGATTCCTCATCTGTCTCGACACTCAACATCTGGTTGATCAGCCTGATCTCCGGCGGGGCGGCATCCTGGATCAGCTTCAGGACTTCATCCCGAATCTCACGCAGCCGGGCTGATACCTCCGGGTTGCCGGATTTACGGGCCTCTTCCAGGTTGACCTGGAGGACTTGCAGGAACAGCTCGTCGATCCGGTTGATGTTCGCCCGGATAGCCTGCGGGATATCCGGTGCTGTGATCAGCGTTCTGAGCGTATCGGCAGCCCGCTCAAGTTGGGCGCGTGACTGCTTCTCGAACTCTGCTGCCAGTTCCAACAGGCGCTCACGCATGTTGGTCAGATTTTGCTTCTGCACCGGATCGGTGGCTTTGTCAACGTGCTCGGTCACCAGTTGGAAGGTCGAATAGTCGAGGATGGACCGGCCAATCGTCGCCAGGGCATCGACCTTGAAGGGATTGTCAGCCGCATTAACCAGCAGTTGGACAAAAGCCTCGCGGGTGATCCCTTCGCCCAATTCCTGGATTTCCTGGCTGGCTTCGGTCAGCGCATCTTGCTGGGCCTTGAGTTCCTGCCCGGCCTCGGTGGTGTCAAGCAGATGGCTGCGCAGGTTGAGCAGCTTCAATGCCCGCCGTTGATCGCCGGTCTGAGTCGCCGCTTGAGCCGCCGCTGTCAGCAGTTCAAGGAAGGTCAAGTCGAATAAGTGCTGGTTGTCGGCCAACAGTTGTTCACGCTCTTCGGCTGTGGCGTTGGCGAACTCATCGATAATTTCGACTTTCCGCCGCTCGTTCTGGATCATCTCCGGGGTGATCCCTTCGGCCTCCAATACTTGCTCGACCATTCCCTGTAGGGTCAGAGCCGTTTTAGGTTGGAGCAGATAGCCCTTGGGGGCATCTTCTGGAAGCGCCCGCATCACGGCGTTGGTCATATCGCCGATCAGCTTTTCACGATCTTGCTGCTGGAGATTCAACTCCATCGGAACGTAGGCAATTGCTAACTGTTCTTTCGGATCATGGTACATGAGAGGCGTGCCCACCATGCCCTGATACCCACAGTGCGGGCAGGTGATCATGTTGATCCGTCCACTGAGCAGGCGCTCTTTCGCACCGGGGTCTAATCCAACGTCAAGGATTTGTTCCAGAATCGCATTAAAGGGTTGCCCGCAGGCCGGACAAGAAATGGTGGTGGGCGTAGGTCTCGCCATGAAAATTCCTTTCAGCAATCATATACCTCACCCCCTTCCGACCCGCCATTGACAACTAAAGGGCAGGGGTGAGGTCTAATAGCAATTTCTCAAAAAATCAACAGCTCTTGAAAAGTTCTATGTCAGAAAACCACAGGTTATTCTAACATGCCTGTGTCTGTTATGCTTGTAACAGGGGCAGGGTGAAATGAAAGGTCGTACCCTGGCCGGGTGCGCTCTCTGCCCAGATCATACCGCCGTGTGCCTCGATCAGTGAGCGGACGATATACAGGCCAAGTCCGGCCCCCTGCGTATCCCGCGAGAGGGCATTATCCACGCGGTAAAACCGGTCGAAGATCTGTTCCTGCTGTTCCTCATCCAGGCCGATCCCCTGATCGCTGACCGAAATCTGAACCATGTCCTGCCCGCTCTCCCGCCCGGAGATCGTGATCTGCCCGCCCTCCGGCGAGTACTTGATCGCATTGCTGAACAGGTTTGAGAAGACCTGCTCCAACCGCTGCTCATCCCCCCGGATGGCAGGGAAATCATCGGACAGCATGGTCACAAAGCTGTGGGTGTCGCTCTGCGTCCGGAATTTCTCGGCGGTTCGCTTGACCAGTTTAGCCAGGTTGACCGGCCCAAACTGGAGTTTCAGCGTGCCCGCCTGGACACGGGTTACATCCAGCAGGTTTTCGATCAGGGAAGTCAGGCGGTCGGCTTCCTCCTCGATGACGGTCAGGCCGTTGCACAACGTATCCTGATCCCAATGCGCATCATCGCGATTCAGGGTGCTGGCATACCCTTTGATCAGGGATACCGGCGTTTTGAGTTCATGCGAGATCACCGAGATAAAGGTGCTCTTGGCTTCTTCAGCCTCGCGGAACTTGGTAATGTCGCGCACATTTGCCATGATGTTGATCAGGCGTTGGTTCGAGTCGAACAGCGGCGCATAGGTAATCCCGACACTTAACTGTGAGCCGTTTATTTTCCGGCTGAGATCACCCTCGACATACAGAGTGCTGGTTTCGCTAAGGGGCCACCCACCGGCAATCGCATCGGCCAGATCGAGGCCCGGTTCTTTGCGCATCCACTGGATCACCTCGTCGTGATGGACACCCTGAGCCTCTTCAACCTCCCAACCTGTCATCCGGGCCAGGGCCAGGTTAATGCTCTCGATCGTTTGATCGGCGCTGAGGATCATGATCCCGTCGGCGCTGTGACGCAGCAGTGCGTTGAGGCGTTGTTTCTCGGTTGTGGACTGTTCATACAGCCGCGCATTATGGACGGCAATCGCTGCCTGATTGGCGAAGCTTTGCAGCAGGCCGACATCGTTGCGGGTATAGCGCCCGGCATCGGCCCGGAAGATGTAGATCACACCGACCAACTCGTTACCGATCACCATTGGAAGCGCGATCACCTGGTGCAGACCCATCCCGGCGGCCCGTGCGACCAGCCGCATTTTGCGATCTAACTCCGGGATGACGAAGCTTTCCGGGTCTTCGTGCGGGATATCCTTCAGCAAGGGCGCGAAGAAGTGGAGCAGTGCCGGTTTGATCCCGTAGCTGGCCCGCACGGCGAAGGTTTCGCCATCTTCGGCCAGGGCAATCAGCCCGGCCTGACCGCCTAACATCTCGGTGGCGGAACGCAAAATTCGCCGCAATACCTCGTTCAGACTGAGCTGCGAGGTCAGTGCACGGGAGATGTCAAGTAAATAATCTCGTTGCCGGATAAGATATTGAGCCATGCCATCATTGTATCATGCCGGTGTTGGAGAAACGTCAGAACTTATTCCCACCGGCTTTTTCTTATGCAATTCTATTGGAGAAGTAGGGGCGACTGGCCCAGACCTTCGGTCTACGTCGCCCCTACTAGCGCATGTTCTATTATATGTGTTGCCCATCCTACTTGCCCCGGCCATCAACAATTCTGTAGAATCCTCACATAGTAAAGGGGGTGTTACATGTCCGAGCATCAACGCCTGGCTGATTCTGAAGCCGGGAAAGCTGATTGGAGAGCCTGGGGACCTTACCTCAGTGAACGAGCCTGGGGGACGGTTCGGGAAGATTACAGCCCTAACGGTACCGCCTGGGATTATTTTCCACATGACCATGCCCGCAGCCGCGCCTATCGCTGGAATGAAGACGGACTGGCCGGTTTTAGCAACAATTACCAGAACCTCTGCCTGAGCATTGCGCTGTGGAATGAGCAAGACCCGATCCTCAAAGAGCGCCTGTTCGGTGTTACCGGCCCGGAAGGGAATCACGGTGAGGATGTCAAGGAATACTATTTCTACCTGGATGGCACGCCCAGCCATTCCTACATGAAGATGCTCTATAAGTATCCACAGGTCGCTTATCCGTACAGTTTGCTGGCCGGGGAAAACCGGCGGCGCAGCAAGGGTGATCCCGAATTCGAACTGATCGACGCCCTGTGGAAGGATTTCGAGGCCAACCGCTATTTCGATGTGTTTGTCGAATATGCCAAAGCCGCCGAAGAGGATATCCTCTGCCGGGTGACGGTGATCAATCGCGGGCCGGATCCGGCCCCGATCCACGTACTCCCGCATTTCTGGTACCGGAATATCTGGTCGTGGGGCTACGGCAAGGCCCGCCCCGAAATAACCGCCACCGGTCAGACCTCGGCGCGCACCATCGATTCCCATCTCGGTGACCGCTACTGGTACGTCCAGGCAGCGGGTGACGCCGGGCCAGAACTGCTGTTCACTGAGAACGAGACGAACGGCGAGCGCCTTTACGATTGGCCCAACGGGACTCCCTATGTCAAGGACAGCATCAATGATGCAGTGGTCGATGGCCTGACCGACCGGGTCAACCCGGATCGGAAAGGGTCGAAGGCAGCAGCCCATTACAACACAACGCTTGCCCCCGGAGAATCGTTCATCGTTGCGACTCGCTTTTCTGACCGGCCCCATGATGATCCCTTTGTTGATTTTGACCCGGTCTTCGAACAGCGGATCGAAGAGGCGGACGCGTTCTATGCCACCGTCCAAAAGCCCGGCCTCAGAGATGACGAACGCCGGGTGCAGCGGCAGGCATTCGCCGGGTTGATGTGGACCAAGCAGTTCTACCATTACAGCGTCGAACTGTGGCTGGATGGTGATCCCGATATGCCGCCCCCACCCGAACGGCGAAAGTCCGGGCGCAACAGCGATTGGGGGCATCTCTACAACCTCGACATTATCTCGATGCCGGATAAGTGGGAATATCCCTGGTTTGCCGCCTGGGATTTAGCTTTCCACTGCCTGCCGATTGCGATGATCGATCCGGATTGGGCCAAGCGCCAGTTGATCCTGATGCTGCGCGAACGGTATATGCACCCCAATGGGCAAATCCCGGCTTACGAATGGGCCTTCGGGGACGTCAATCCCCCGGTGCATGCCTGGGCCGCGTGGCGAGTCTACAAGATTGACCGCAACCTGACCGGCAAAGCTGATACCGCTTTTCTGGAACGCATCTTCCACAAGCTGCTGTTGAACTTCACCTGGTGGGTAAATCGCAAGGACGCCGACGATAACAACGTCTTTCAGGGTGGTTTCCTGGGCCTGGACAACATCGGGGTATTTGATCGCAGCAGGCCCCTGCCGACCGGTGGGCACATCGAACAGGCGGATGGTACTGCCTGGATGGGGATGTACTGCCTGAACATGCTGGCTATTTCGCTGGAACTGGCCCGCACCAATCCAGCCTATCAGGATGTGGCAAGCAAGTTCTTTGAGCACTTTATCTACATTGCCCATGCGATCAATCACCTGGGCCTGTGGGATGAAGAAGATGGTTTCTTCTACGACGTGCTGCATCTATCCAATAACCAGCAAATCCCGATTAAACTGCGCTCGTTCGTGGGGCTGATCCCGCTGTTCGCCGTCGAAACCCTGGAGCCTGACCTGCTCGACCTGCTGCCCGATTTCCGGGCGCGGATGGAGTGGTTTATCGAATACCGCCCGCAGTTGGTCGATAACATCGCCTCGCTGACCGATCCGGGTTATGGCGGGCGGCGCTTGCTGTCGATTGTCAGCCGCGAACAGTTGGGGCGAATCCTGCCGCGTATGTTGGACGAGTCGCAGTTCCTGTCGGATTATGGCCTGCGGTCGCTCTCCCGCCAGTATGCTGCCGAGCCTTATACTTTTAGCTTCGATGGACATACCGCCAACGTAACCTACCAGCCAGCAGAATCGGACTCCGGGTTGTTCGGTGGCAATTCGAACTGGCGCGGCCCGATCTGGTTCCCGATTAACTACCTGATGATCGAGTCGCTGCAAAAGTTCCATCACTACTGCGGGGAGTCTTTCAAAACGGAACTGCCGCGCTATTCCGGGAATCAGGTTAATCTAGATGTGGTCGCCGCCGATCTTTCCCGGCGCTTGAACCGGCTGTTCCTGCGTGATGCTGATGATCACCGTCCCTGCCTGGGGCATGAATCCTATTTCCAGGATGATCCCTATTGGCGGGATTACATCTGGTTCTATGAGTATTTTCACGGGGATAACGGCAGGGGCGTTGGAGCCAGCCATCAGACCGGCTGGACGGCCCTGGTCGCCAAGCTGATCCAGCAGAGCGGGGGCATGGCATAGAAGGTGAGAGCGTACAAGTGCGTTCACTCCGTTTTCCGTTCTGATGTAATGCTTGGGTAGGGGCACAGTATGCTGTATCCCATAGGCATTAAGTTAAGCCCAACTCACCAAATTTCAATAGCAATTGATAAGTGTTGGGACGAGAGCGGCGCGGGTTGAGACGACAACCAACCGCCAGACAGCGATTAATGATATCGATAACCTCCCGCAACCGACGAAGGCTTTTGTTACAGGCCACAGCCAGGCTCAAAGTATGCTGCCGAACCGTGCCAGCGGCTTTGGTCAGGCTGCGGTCTGGGTAAGCCCAGAAACCGGTCAAGAAAATCCAATGTTGAATGATCATGGCGGTCAACTTAGCATAGACTTCAGCCAGGATACGCCAGGGGTGCTGGCTGCGGGAATGGGCGAGCTGGCCCTCACTTTTCCAGAGCTTGAACAGGAGTTCGATCTGCCAGCGGACCCCGTACAAGACCAGAGCCTCTTCAAAAGCCAGTTGTTCTGAGGGAACATTGGTAATCAGCAGCGTCCACTCGGTCAAAGCCAAGCGGGCTTGACTGACC
>JBNKDD010000254.1:0-8323 GCA_050288085.1 Anaerolineae bacterium | reverse complement strand
CCAACGAGTCTGGTGTTTTCTTCTGGGAAATCATGAACAATTTGACATGGGGGAACTCGTCCGCGGATGAACTCCTCCGCGGCGGGGTAGCCTGTTCCCCACCCGAAATTCGTTTGCAGCCCAACCTCAATAATGGTAAACTCCCGCCACTAATTGAATAAGTGAAATCGCGCTCTTATCCAGAGAGGTGGAGGGACCGGCCCAATGAAACCTCGGCAACCTCCCTTATTTTAAAAGGGGTGGTGCCAATTCCGGCAGAGGAAGTCTGGAAGATGAGAGAGACGCCAGCCCCGCACGCACGCGCCTCTTCTCAGAGGCGCTTTCACTTTCTTGCGCATGATCAATATTATGATGCGCCAACTACTGAAAAGTGAATAAGGAGTAAGCCAAAATGACTGAACGAAATATTTATGTGACTGAGTCCAAGGATGTCTCGATTGAAGATCGCCCGGTGGAGATCGTCGAGCGCAAGGGCATCGGCCATCCTGACAGTCTGTGCGACGGCATCGCCGAACGCATTTCGGTTGAGTATATGAAGTGGTGCAACGAGCATCTGGGTGCACCGCTGCATCATAACTTCGACAAAGTACAACTGGTGGCTGGAGATGTCTCAGTCGGCTATGGTTATGCCGAACTGCTTAAGCCGATCCGCATTCAGATCGCCGGGCGTGGTACGCCGGTTGCCCCCGATGGAACCAAGATTCCGATGGACACCATCGCCATCAACGCGGCCAAAGCCCACATCACCGAGACGATGAAATACCTCGACCCGGATGTCCACTGCGTGATCGATAGCTACGCTGGGCGTGGGGCCAGCGAACTGATGCACGCTGTCCACGAGATCACCGCCAACGACACCAGCTTTGGCTGTGCACACTGGCCCTATTCCGGCCTGGAAAAATCCGTCTACGAGACCTGCGAATACATCAATAAGGAATTGGTTAACCAGTTCCCGATTGGTGAGGACGTAAAGGTGATGGGAGCCCGGTTTAACAACGAGATCGTGCTGACCTGCGCCATTCCGTTCATGGCTGCCCAGGTTGGGACTCCCGAAGAATATGTCGAGGTTAAGGGCGCAGTGCGGGAAGCTGTTCATGCTTTCGCCAGCAAGCTCGACAAGCGCTTCGTCCGTGCCGACGTGAACACCGCCGATGTGGATCTGACCGATACCGTCTTCCTGACCCTGACCGGCACCAGCGCCGAGATGGGCGACGATGGTTCAGTCGGGCGCGGCAACCGTGTCACCGGCGTGATCGCCCCCTTCCGGGCCGCTTCACTCGAAGCCGCCGCCGGGAAGAACCCGATCAGCCATGTTGGGAAGCTCTACAACATCCTCTCGCTGGAGGCTGCTAAAGACGTGGTCGCCAGCGTGCCGGAAGTCGGCGACGTGCAGATTTACATCCTGAGCCAGATCGGTAAGCCACTGGATCAGCCGCTGGTTGCGACGGCGACCGTCACGCCGAAGAACGGTGGCCTGAATGGGTCAATTGAAGGCAAGGTGAAGGACATCATCGAGAAGCATCTGACCGATATGGTCGGCCTGCGCGAAAAACTGGCAAACCAGACCGTCACTCTGTACTAGAGCACCAAGATCACCACCAACCATACCATCACACCAGCAGGGCACATCCAATTAATTGGGTGTGTCCTTTTTTGATCTCTACTGCCTGAAAGACAAAAATTCGTGAAATTAGTGGACTCTCTCTATCAGCAACCAGAATGAAAAAGCCCTTGACCACTGGTTGCCTAACACCCACGTTCGTGATACTCTGTAGCGGTTGTTCAATTCCTTATTCTTACAGGTGGCTAGGCTTTATGCTGCGCAAATTAGGTTTTACCCTTATATTGTTTGTATTGCTGCTTCTGGTGGTGGGCTGTAGTTCTCCTGCACCTGCCATCCCGGAACCAACCGTGTCGGAATCCGAAGGTGCTCCACCGCCGCCGCCAACCGGCGATCCGACACTCGCCTCGGCTGCCGAGACTGTGCCCGAAACCGAAGCCGAACCGACGTTGGGGCCAGGGTCCGGCGATCTCCCCTACGACATGACCGGCTACGAACTGATCGCATTTAACCTCGGTGAGGCGGTCTACAGCGGCTATAACTGCACTCTCGCCCCGGTGGGCTGCTCATGCGAGGAGCCGGTCTTGGAGCGGATTGTCTTTGAATTCCTCTCAGAATACAAGATGCGCTACACTTTTGCCGGAGAAGGCTACCAGGCCACCTGGGAGATGACCCGCATAGGGCCAAATCAGTGGGAACATACGCTGCCCATATACGACGAAGAAGGGCAGATTTACGGGGCGGTGTTCGCCTTACTGACCTTCACCTCCGATGGGTTCATCTATAACCTGGGGGCTAATTACCAGGATGGAGAGCTAATCACCTGCCCGGATGTTTCTTTCCGCCGGGTTATGTCTGATGAGTCCCCGGAATAGAATCCTGCGAAAACTGTAACACTCCTCACACATGCACGATCCCCCCTGTCTTTTTTCGGAGGGCGGATAAAAAAGCTGTTTGTTATATAAAATATCTGATCTTTACCTATTCCAATCTACACCCGTTTACTGTATAGTAAGAGTAGCGGAAGTTATAGTGTTCAGGATTCTGGCTGCATGGTCAGGAAGGGAAGCACAACATGAAGATCGTGATTGACCACGAACAGTGTAAGCACGCTGATGCTTACGCGGATCGCTGCTTGAGTGCGACGATCCGCAATCCGCTCGGACATGAACGGCCCTGCATGGCGTTGATTGAAGATGATGGCAAGAAGGAATTAACTGTCATCATGATGATCGACGGTCAGCCCCATACGCTGGTATTGCATAACAAGGCGGAGCGAGAGCTCGCAGCCTCGGATGGTTGGGTGGCTTTCGTCGAACCAGAGTCGGAGGAATAAGGCAGCCTCATTCTTCATCCGGCAGCGGTACTATCGGCAGCGTGAAGTGAAAAGCCGAGCCGCCGTCAATGCCATCATCAACCCAGATTCGCCCACCGTGGGCTTCAACTGCCAGCTTGCAGAAGGTCAGCCCCAGCCCGCTGCCTTTTGAGCCGCGTTGGCGGCGGGTAACATCCACCTGGTAAAAGCGTTCGAAGATTCGTTCGCGGAATTCTGCTGGAATGCCCGGCCCATTATCCCGGATTGAAATCTTATATTCCGTCTCATCTGGTTCGACCTTCACTTCGACGCGCCCTTCACGTGGGGCGTAGCGCAGCGCATTGTCGAGCAAATTCTGGATAATCCGCTCGACCTTATCCTCGTCGGCCACAATCGGCTCAAGATCATCCGGCATGTTGATATCCACCGTAATATCGGCGCTGATGGCGGTAGTTTCCAGGGTCATGAATACCTGGTTGATAATTGTCCTGAGGTCGATTGGCTTGGGAACAATATGCAGATCGCCGGTTTCCAGCTTATTCACATCCAGCATAGTTTCGACCAGCCGCAGCAAAACATTGGCGCTGATCATCGAGGCGTTGAGCGCTGCCTGTAACATCGGGATATCGGGGTCGTTGGCATTTTCGGTAAGTTCATCAATCGCCAGGTGCAGTCCGGTGATCGTCCCCCCAATCGGGCTGCGCAGGTCGTGGACGATCATATGCGACATTTGCTCGCGGTAGGCTTGCATCTCGTATTCCTGCGTGATATCCCGCAGGATCAACAGCCTGCCCAGTACCTCTTCCTCGTCGCCCAGCACCGAGATGGAAATCTCCTCAATCGCCCGGAACTCTGGTTGTTCAAGCGTAAAGCGGCGTCGGGTGATCTCATTCGGATTTTCCTGGAAGGCTTTCACCAGGTTTTGTATTTCGTCAGGGGCATAAGCCATCCCCTGTTTACTCAGAGTGGCCGTCACCTTGGCCAGAATGCCGAGAAAATGCTGCCCGATGAAGTCCTGTACCCGCAGGTTAAGCAGATACTCTGCCCGTGGATTAGCCATCAGCAGACGGCCCTCCACATCGAACATCAGGATTCCATCATGGATGGTATTGATGATTGCCTGTAAACGATCCTTGACTTCGCGGGTTTGTTCGGTTAAGCGGGTCTTGGATATCGCCACCGCCGCCTGAGTGGTCAGCAGGTTGAGAAAGCGCAGTTTGTGATCGTTGAGCGGGTACTTAGGATCGTAGAAAATATTGAAAACCCCGACGACCTCTTCCCCCTGTTTCAAAGGGATTCCGACCGCCTGGAAATCATGCCCCCAGTCGTTGAGGACATCGGCGAATATCGGATCGTTAGTCGGATCGGTGACGATAATAGTCTGGCCTTTTCGGGCAATCGTAGCCGTAAATCCGTTCGGACGTGGTTTAGAATGTTCAACGTCAACCGCGCCACCTTCCAATATACTGGCCGCAAAGTTGAGTTCGTCATCCTCTTCATCATAGAGATAGATGTGGACATCCATCGCCTGAGTCCGGTTGAGTGCTGTCCGTGCGACCACCCGTAAGCTGTGAGGGAGATTGGTCGCCGTGAGCAGGTCGATGGCAACATTGTGCAACACGGTAAATTCTTCGGCGCGGCGTTCAGCAGCTTCAAATAAGCGGGCGTTCTGAATCGCGATGGCGGCGTGTTCCGCCAGGTTGCTGACGAACCGCAGGTGATCAAACGTAAAGGCGCTTTCCTGCACGCTCTCCAGGTTGATGATCCCCAACCGCTGCCCGTCCAGAATAATTGGAGCAGCCAATTCGGATCGGGTGTCGTCGCCCGTAGAGAGATAATCTGAATCCAGCCGGACATCATCCACCACCTCGGCCTGTCCGCGTTGTAATGCCCGCCCGGTGATCCCCTCTGTGACCGGCCAATCCTCAGTTGGGATCCAATCGACCGGCCCCCGCTGGGCAAATGAGCGTAAGGTCTGCGTATGCTCATCAACCAGGGCGACTTCGCCGATATCGGCGTTGGTTGCTTTCGAAGCGACTTCGACTAATTGTTCCAGCACATCATGGAGATCAAGCTGGCGGGTCATCCGCTGGGAAACCAATTCCAGGGCCGCGATCTCATCCAGGCGTTGAGCCAGGGCCACGTCTGTACGTTCAAACAGCCGGGCGTTCTGAGTGGCTATTGCCGCATGATTGACCAATGCTTCGGCCAGGCGAAGCTTGCTTGGTTCTAAGTCTGGCCGTTCCTCGTAGTTGCCGATCACGATCAGGCCCGGATTCCCGTCCCGGAGATTCAGGGGGATTGCCACCCCTGATGCCAGGTCAAGCCGCTCCATCAGCGCTGATTCTGATTCTTGCAGGTTTAAAGGGCGCAGCCGTGACAGCGTCTCTGCGATAGTCGGGAGTTGCGAAAGGTACAGGTCAAAGGAGGTAAATAGTTCGCTTTGTTCGACCGGCTCCTCTTCTACCATCAGGGTTTGATGCTCGGCCCGGAGGGTGTCGCCATCTTCCAACCCAAAGAAGACGGTGCAGCTGTCCATATGCAGCGCCCGGAGCAGGCTGGTAGTAACGGCCTGGAGCACATTGCTTAATGAAAGTGAGGAACCGATCACCGCATTAGCAGTGAACAGCGTTTCCAGGTCGCGGTTATGATCGCTCATCTCCTGGAACAACCGGGCATTCTCGACGGCCACCGCTACCTGACCACCAACCGTCTCCAGAAACTTGATTTCTTGCTGGTCAATGGGGTGAACCTCTTCATAGTAAGCCGCTACCGTACCGGTCACCTGGTTGCCAATTCGCAGTGGAACATCCAGGACGGCTTTAATCGCTTCCACCTTTGCGATTGTCGTAAAGCCTGCATCGTCAGGAAGAATACTGAGGTCTTCAAATGTTATCACTTCGCCTGTGAGGAGTGCCTGGGTACGGGTGTTGGCATCATCTAGCTGGATTTTCTGCGAGTTGGCTTTAAATGTATCACTCAATCCGATGCTGGCAACCAGTTCGGCCAGTTCTTCATTTTGGTTCAATAAGAAGATGGCTGCTTTTTGTGCGCCCAGCACCTCGACCACCACCTTGCAGATAGCCTCAAGAGTCTCTTCCAGGCGGACGCTCTCCCGGAGTAGGGTGGATACCCGGTTCAGCGAGGCCAGCCGGGCCGCCTGGGCCTGGCTGCGTTCAAACAGTTGGGCATTCCGCAGTGCGCCTCCGACCTGTGTTGCGATAGTTTGCATCAGCCGGACATCTGCCTGGCTGTAGGCGTAATCGGCCTGTCGATCCCGCAGTGCCATCACACCCATCACATTCCCATCTACCAGGATCGGCACGCCGAGATAACTGCGAATCGGATTCTCGATAATATTAGGAAGTGGGTCGATCTTGAGCTTCTTTTGGGCCGTCTCGCTGGCTTTATAGCTAAGGTGTAATGGGCTGCCGCTTCGGATGACATACTCAGCCATGCAGTTTGAAAACTGGCGCGGAGGGTTTTTGGTTGGCTTCCCATCGTCAAACATTAAGGGAAACGAGATCATGTTAGTTTCCGAATCGTACAGCGCCAGGTAGAAGTTCGAGTTGTCAACCAGCTGGCCGATCTCGTCATAGATCGTCTCCAACAGGGTATCCAGTTCCAATTTCCCGGTTAATGTCTGGCCGATATTATTTAATGCCCGTAGATCGGCAGCGCGGTACATCAGTTGGAGTCTTGCCCGGTTGACGCCGAAGGCCAGCAGGACACCTGCCATAAAAGTAGTGGCATCAATCAGGCGGTAATCGGGAAAAGCCAGGTAGAGGCGTGCCAGCAAGGGAGCAAAGAGGAGCGGTATATAGGTGTTGGTTATGATCAGTGATGCATACTGCCGCCAATAATCTTTTAATGAGACAGGCAGCTTTGCCCACCACACCCATAGGGTCAGCAGGGCTGCATGTATCCCACTGTATAACAATACCGCTGCAAGCAGCAGGATAAAACTCAACTGGTCACTGGTGGGTGAGAGAATCCGGTCATACCGGGTAATAAGCCACCCTGACGCAATCAGGCTGAGGGAAGAAAGTAATCCGTTTCGAAGTGCTTCTATACAAACCTGGTGGCGTTGTGAGCGCGGAAAACCCATAAACGGGACCAGCGGCAGGCGGACCAGGGTGATAATCACCGAAAAAACCAACCCAAAGGCCAGGGCTGGTTGATAGCCTACCAGGACGGCGACGGTGAACAAGATGAAGTTTCCCAACCCCAGGTGATAACCTGTTGGTAGGCGTAAAACGATGGTTGTTGCGAAGAGGTATTGGATGCCAAAGAACAATATCGTGGGCAGAACGGTGGCCCAGTCAGTGCTGCGATTCAGAACATAGGCCAGTGGCATCAAAGCCACCCATACCCCAATCGTGACCAGGCATTGGATTCGGGAATTTGGTACATCGGGCAGTCGGCGATCAGATCGTAAGCCCGATAAAAGCGGCGGGTCAGCCATCCAATAACTCCTCGCGGAGGGGATCCGCCTCGATATTTTTGGCTTTGCGCCACCGGAACTGCTTGTATAAATCGCGTAGTTCCGCTTTTGTCAGTTTCTCGCTGGTTTCAAATAAGACCACCGCCGCACGGCCTAAGGCAAATGTTCCGGTTGAAGCGGCAGCTCCGGCGACCAGCCAGCCGGGGCCAGGGATCAGCTTGGCGAGTTCTTGGGCTGCGTAACGAATGCCAATACCACCGGCAATCGCGCTGATTAATTCGCGGGCGCGGGCAGCTGACATGCTTTCGCCATAGATGGCCGCCAGCCGCAGCAGCATCCTGATTTGTACCCCGACTAGAAACGGGATATCCAGGCCGGGAACCGGCTCAACAGCGATCAGCGATGCAAACAGCGCCGATTCGCGCACCACGCGCCGCGCCGCGATCCGGCGGTAGCGGGGCAGTGATCGGCCTATTGTGACCGCCATACGTGGGTGTGAGTTAATAATGGCCGGGATCAGGCGGTCGGCGATCCCGGTTCCTTGCTTGGCCGAGATCGGGATAATAGGGACGCCAAGCCTGCGTTCAATATCTGGCAGGACCGTTTTTAGATCATGCCGGATCAGGTCAATCTTGTTTAGAACAACCACCACTGCCAGACCGGCAGCCCGCAGCTCGTGATACAGATCGGCATCTGTCTGCCGTACCCCGGCGGAAGCATCCAGCACCAGGATCGCAACATCGGCTCCTTCGACGGCGGTCATGGCGCGGGTGGCCCGATCCGTTCCGGCTACTTCGCCTAGTCCGGGGGTATCGATCAGCCAGAAGGGGCCGAATTCTTCGCTGATAACATCGGTGGTAGTTCCGGGGACAGGCGATACACGCGAGAGCTTTTGTCCTTTGAGTTGGTTAAACAGCGTCGATTTGCCGGAATTAACCGGCCCAACGATGACTAGCCGGGCGCGGGCTTCCTCTGCAACTGTTTCTTCAATTTGCCGCAGGTC